>NZ_JBSFIE010000008.1:0-337016 GCF_053597395.1 Streptomyces sp. NPDC001415 | reverse complement strand
GCGTCTGGTGCGTGCGATCGCAAGGCGCCGGAAGGTCCTCGTAGCGGAGCTACTAGGGCGTTTCGGCAACGCGGCGAGCGTGCGTGCCAGACGCCACGGGCCCGGGCGGGGTTTAGACACAGGCTCTCACACCCCCCGCAACCAAACCGTCCCCAACGGCGGCAGCGTCAAGCAGAGGGAAACCGGGCGGCCATGGGACGGGGTCGGGTCCGGCTTTAGGGGGTCCGGGTTGCCCACGCCTCCGCCGCCGTACCGCAGTTCGTCCGTGTTCAGGATCTCGCCCCACGCCGCGACCGACTCCGGGACGCCCAGGCGGTATTCCGCCCGCACCACCGGGGAGAAGTTCGAGACCGAGAGGAGCGGCGTGCCTGCCGCGTCGTAGCGGAGGAAGGCGAACACGTTGTCCTCCGCCGCGTCGCCCGCCACCCACGAGAAGCCCGCAGGGTCGGTGTCGCGCTCCCACAGGGCGGGCTGCGCCGAGTACACCGCGTTCAGGTCGCGGACCAGGTCGCGTACTCCCCGGTGGTCCGGCTCCGCGCTGTACGACGGATCCAGGAGCCACCAGTCCGGGCCGTGGCCCTCCGACCATTCCGCCCCCTGCGCGAACTCCTGGCCCATGAAGAGGAGTTGCTTGCCGGGGTGGGCCCACATGAAGCCCAGGTAGGCGCGGTGGGTGGCGCGCTGCTGCCACCAGTCGCCGGGCATTTTCGAGACGAGGGAGCGCTTGCCGTGGACCACCTCGTCGTGGGAGATCGGCAGCACGTAGTTCTCGCTGTACGCGTACACCATCGAGAACGTCATCTCGCTGTGGTGGTACTTGCGGTGCACCGGCTCGTGCTGGACGTAGCCCAGCGAGTCGTGCATCCAGCCCATGTTCCACTTCAGGCCGAAGCCCAGACCGCCGTGATCGGTGGGCCGCGTCACGCCGTCCCACGCCGTGGACTCCTCCGCGACGGTCACGACGCCGGGGCAGCGTCGGTACACCGTCGCGTTCATCTCCTGCAGGAACGCCACCGCGTCCAGGTTCTCGCGGCCCCCGTGCTCGTTGGGGGTCCACTCGCCGTGCTCGCGGGAGTAGTCCAGGTACAGCATCGAGGCCACCGCGTCCACGCGGAGGCCGTCCACGTGGAACTCCTCGCACCAGTACGTCGCGTTCGCCACCAGGAAGTTGCGGACCTCCTTGCGGCCGTAGTCGAATTCGAGGGTGCCCCAGTCGGGGTGCTCGGCGCGCCCCGGATCCTCGTGCTCGTAGAGCGTCCGGCCGTCGAACTCCGCCAGCGCCCAGTCGTCCTTCGGGAAGTGCGCCGGAACCCAGTCCACGAGCACCCCGATGCCCGCCTCGTGCAGGGCGTCGACGAGGAAGCGGAAGTCGTCGGGGGTGCCCATGCGCGACGTCGGGGCGTAGAAGCCCGTCACCTGGTAGCCCCACGAGCCGCCGAAGGGATGCTCCGCCACGGGCAGGAATTCAACGTGCGTGAAGCCCAAGTCCTTTACGTACGTCGGCAGTTGATCTGCCAGTTGACGGTACGTCAGGCGGGGGCGCCACGATGCCAGATGGACCTCGTACACCGAGAACGGGGCCTCGTGCACCGGACGCTCGGCCCGCCGGGCCATCCAGTCCGCGTCCCGCCAGATGTGGTGGGACTCGGTGACGATCGAGGCGTTGGCCGGCGGCACCTCCGTGCGCTGCGCCATCGGGTCGGCCCGCAGGGTGTGGCTGCCGTCCGGGCGCATGATGTCGAACTTGTAGAGGGCGCCGTCGCCCACCCCGGGCAGGAACAGCTCCCACACCCCGGTCGAGCCGAGCGAGCGCATGGGGTGGGCGGTGCCGTCCCAGTAGCAGAAGTCGCCGGTGACCCTGACCCCCTGGGCGTTCGGCGCCCACACCGTGAAGCGGGTCCCGATCACGCCCTGGTGGGCCATCGGGCGGGCGCCGAGCGCCGTCCACAGCTCCTCGTGCCGGCCCTCGCCGATCAGGTGCAGGTCGAGGTCCCCGAGCGAGGGCAGGAAGCGGTACGGGTCCTGCACCTCGATCTCGGTGTCCTCGTAGGTGACCAGGAGGGTGTAGTCCGGGATCTCGCGCAGAGGCAGCACCCCGGAGAACAGCCCGTCGCCGTCGCTGTACAACTCGGCCCGCAGCCCCTTGCCGAGCACGGTCACGGCCCGCGCGAACGGGCGCAGGGCCCGGAACACCACGCCGCCCTGCACCGGATGCGCGCCGAGCAGCGAGTGGGGATCGTGGTGCCCGCCCGCGAGCAGGCGCCCCCGGTCCGCGGCGGCGAGGGCGGGCGCGGGCCGTACGCCGCGACTCGCGGCCCGGCGCGGCGCGGGCGGCGCCGGGGCGGCCTTCGCCTTGACGGGCTTCGCCGCCGGCACCGGTTCGGCGGTGCGCGGGGCGGGTTCGGAGGAGTTGCGGGCGGGGCGGGGGGTCACGGGGTCGGCCTCCTCAAACGGCGTCATTCTCAGGCGGGTTCGGGCTCAGCGGGTTCGGGTTCAGGCGGGTTCTGGCTCCGCGAGGCGGCGGATCGCCGCCATCGGCACGGGCAGCCAGTCGGGTCGGTGCCGGGCCTCGTAGAGCACCTCGTACACCGCCTTGTCGGTCTCGTACGCGCGCAGCAGCTCGGGCGACTCGCGCGGGTCGGTGCCGGAGCGTGCCGCGTACCCCGCGCAGTACGCGGCCCGGCAGTCCGTGGCCCAGTGCGGGTTCGGCGGGCGCGCGGAACAGGACGCGTAGTCGAAGGAACGCAGCATGCCCGCGACATCGCGGACCGGGGGCTGCGGGCGGCGGCGCTCGGCGAGCGGGCGGGTCGGTTCGCCCTCGAAGTCGATCACCGACCAGGGGCCTTCGGTGGTCCGCAGGGCCTGGCCCAGATGCAGATCGCCGTGGACGCGCTGGGCCGTGCCCGCCGAATCGAGGGCCGCGACCGCGTCGAACGCGGCCCGCAGACCCGGTACGTACGGCGCGAGCGCGGGCACCGCCTGGGCGGTGGCGTCCAGGCGCTCGGTCATCGCGGCCGCGATCAGCGCCGTCTGCGGGCGGCCGAGGGTGACGGGCGCGAAGGCCTCGGCGAGGGCCAGGTGCACCTCGGCGGTGGCCCGGCCGAGCTCGTACGCCTCCCGCGTGAAGCCGAGCCCCTTCGCGAGCGAGGCGAGCGCCAGGGTCCAGCCGTCGTCGGCGCCGCGCAGGAACGGCTGGAGCACGCCGAGCGTCGCCTCCTGGGGCTCGGAGGTGCGGAACCAGGCGGCCGGGGCGGGCACCCGCGCGCAGCCCTGGCGGGCCAGCGCCCACGGCAGCTCCAGGTCCGGATTGACCCCCGGCTGCACCCGGCGGAACACCTTCAGGATGAACGTATCGCCGTACACCAGTGAGGAGTTGGACTGCTCGACGCCGAGCAGGCGCGGCGCGAGACCCGGCGGAACCTTCACCTCCGGGTCGTGCTCGAAGGACAGCGGACCCACCGTGCCCGGGGTGCGCAGGCGCTCCAGGAGCAGGGCCGCGGACTGCGGGTCCTGGAGGGCGTCGTACACCGCGCGCCCGGCCAGCGGGCCTTGGCTCGCCCGGCCGATCAGGGCGGGGGCGAGCCGCGGCGGCAGCTGGTCGCGCACCCCGATCAGGAGCTGGTAGCAGTCCGCGGGCACCGGCGCGGCGTCGGCGGGGAGCGCCACCGGAGCGTGCTCGGTACGGACGAGCAGGTGCAGGAAGCCGGGCAGCAACTCGGTCGCGGTGAGCAGGACGAAGTCCGTGACGGGCCGGCCCTTGCCGGCGAACCAGCGCTGCCGGGGCAGCCATTCGTGCAGGAGCGGGGCGAGCGAGGTCAGCAGCCGGGCGAGTGGGAGGCCGGTGGAACGGGGCGGTGCGGCCTTCGGCATGACGGCGCATCCTTTCCCCGGGCACACATCGAGTTGCGCAGAGTGTCCCGGATTGCAACAGAAGCTGTCCGGCGGCGCGCGGGGTTCGGGGTTCAGAGTGCCCCGGGCGGAGCGGCCGAAACCGCCCCGCCCGGCGCTGCGGGGTCAGGTGACCACAGGGATGACGGCGGGGTCCTTCCGCAGTCGGAACCAGTAGAAACCGTGTCCGGCCAGGGTGAGCAGATACGGCCATTCGCCGATCGCGGGGAAGCGCACCCCGCCGATCAGCTCCACCGGGTGCATCCCGTTGAACGCCCTGAGGTCCAGCTCGGTGGGCTGCGGGAAGCGCGAGAAGTTGTGCACGCACAGCACCAGGTCGTCGCCGCACTCGCGCAGGAAGGCGAGGACGGCCGGGTTCGACGACATCAGCTCGGTGTACGAGCCGAGCCCGAAGGCGTGGTTCTGCTTGCGGATCTCGATCATCCGGCGGGTCCAGTGAAGGAGCGAGGACGGCGAGGCCATGGCCGCCTCGACGTTCGTCACCTGGTAGCCGTAGACCGGATCCATGATCGTGGGCAGGTAGAGCCGGCCCGGGTCGCAGGAGGAGAAGCCCGCGTTGCGGTCCGGGGTCCACTGCATCGGGGTGCGCACCGCGTCGCGGTCGCCGAGCCAGATGTTGTCGCCCATCCCGATCTCGTCGCCGTAGTACAGGATCGGCGAGCCGGGCAGCGAGAGAAGCAGGGCGGTGAACAGCTCGATCTGGTTGCGGTCGTTGTCGAGCAGCGGGGCGAGCCGGCGCCGGATGCCGATGTTGGCCCGCATCCGGGGATCCTTGGCGTACTCGGCGTACATGTAGTCGCGCTCTTCGTCCGTGACCATTTCGAGGGTGAGCTCGTCGTGGTTGCGCAGGAAGATGCCCCACTGGGCGTTGCGCGGGATGGCCGGGGTCTTGGCGAGGATTTCCGACACCGGGTAGCGGGACTCGCGGCGCACCGCCATGAAGATGCGCGGCATCACCGGGAAGTGGAACGCCATGTGGCACTCGTCGCCGCCCTTGGCGTAGTCGCCGAAGTAGTCGACGACGTCCTCGGGCCACTGGTTGGCCTCGGCCAGCAGCACCGTGTCCGGGTAGCTCGCGTCGATCTCGGCCCGTACCCGCTTGAGGAACTCATGCGTTGCCGGAAGGTTTTCGCAGTTGGTCCCTTCCTCCTGGTAGAGGTAGGGCACCGCGTCGAGGCGGAAGCCGTCGATGCCGAGGTCGAGCCAGAAGCGCAGGGCGGAGACGATCTCCTCCTGCACGGCCGGGTTCTCGTAGTTGAGGTCCGGCTGGTGGGAGAAGAAGCGGTGCCAGTAGTACTGCTTGCGGACCGGGTCGAAGGTCCAGTTCGACGTCTCGGTGTCGACGAAGATGATCCGGGCGTCCTGGAACTGCTTGTCGTCGTCGGCCCAGACGTAGTAGTCGCCGTACGGTCCCTGCGGGTCCTTGCGCGACTCCTGGAACCACGGGTGCTGGTCGCTGGTGTGGTTCATGACAAAGTCGATGATCACGCGCATGCCGCGCTGGTGGGCGGCGTCCACGAACTCCACGAAATCGGCGAGGTCGCCGAACTCGGGCAGCACGGCCGTGTAGTCCGAGACGTCGTAACCGCCGTCCCGCAGCGGGGATTTGAAGAACGGCGGCAGCCAGAGGCAGTCGACGCCCAGCCATTGCAGATAGTCGAGCTTGGCGGTGATGCCCTTGAGATCCCCTACGCCGTCGCCGTTGCTGTCCTGGAAGGACCGCACGAGCACCTCGTAGAACACGGCACGCTTGAACCACTCGGGGTCTCGGTCCTTGGCGGGGGTGTCCTCGAAGGTGTCGTGGACGGGCTCGTTGACGATCATGGTGTGGGTGACCCTCCGATCGGCGGGGACGGTCGCAGGACCAGGATGTGCGCGGGTGCTCGGCCCGGCTCCAGACGCACGTAGTTGGCCCTGCCCCAGTGGTAGGTCTCACCGGTGAGCTCGTCGCGCACCGGGACGGACTCGTCCCACGTGAGGCCGAGTGCCGGCATGTCCAACGAGACCGTCGCCTCCTGGGTGTGGTGGGGGTCGAGGTTGGCGACCACCACAACGGTGTTCGACCCCGAGCGCTTGCTGTACGCGATGAGCGCGTCGTTGCCGGTGTCGTGGAAGTGGACCGAGCGCAGCTGCCGCAGCGCCGGGTTGCGGCGCCTGATGCGGTTCAGAGAGGTGATCAGCGGGGCGATGGAGCGGCCTTCACGCTCGGCCGACTCCCAGTCACGCGGCCGCAGTTGGTACTTCTCGGAGTTCAGATACTCCTCGCTCCCGGCCTTGGCCGGGGTGTTCTCGCACAGCTCGTATCCGGCGTAGACACCCCAGGTCGGGGAGAGCGTCGCGGCGAGCACGGCGCGCACCTCGAAGGCGGGCCGGCCGCCGTTCTGGAGGTAGCCGTGCAGGATGTCCGGGGTGTTCACGAAGAAATTGGGCCGCATGTAGGGCGCGGACTCGCCCGCCAGTTCCGTGACGTATTCAGTGAGCTCATGCCGGGTGTTGCGCCAGGTGAAGTAGGTGTACGACTGCTGGAAGCCGATCTTGGCGAGGGTGCGCATCATCGCGGGCCGGGTGAACGCCTCGGCCAGGAAGATCACGTCCGGGTCGGTGCCGTTGATCTCTGCGATGACCTTCTCCCAGAAGACCACCGGCTTGGTGTGCGGATTGTCGACGCGGAAGATCCGTACGCCGTGGCCCATCCAGAACCGCAGCAGCCGTACCGTCTCCTCGATGAGGCCGGGCATGTCCTGGTCGAAGGAGATCGGGTAGATGTCCTGGTACTTCTTCGGCGGGTTCTCGGCGTACGCGATCGTCCCGTCGATCCGGTGGTGGAACCACTCGGGGTGCTTGTCGACCCAGGGGTGGTCGGGGGAGCACTGGAGGGCGAAGTCGAGGGCCACTTCCATGCGCAGGTCGCGGGCGGCGGCCACGAAGTCGTCGAAGTCGTCGAGGGTGCCGAGGTCGGGGTGGACGGCGTCGTGCCCGCCGTCGGCCGAGCCGATCGCCCAGGGCACGCCGACGTCCCAACGACCCGCCTTCAGGCTGTTGTTGGGGCCCTTGCGGTACGTGGTGCCAATGGGGTGGATGGGCGGCAGATAGACCACGTCGAAGCCCATCGCGGCGACCGCGGGCAGGCGCTCGGCCGCGGTGCGGAAGGTGCCGGAGACCGGCTTGCCGCGCGCCTTGACCACGGCTCCCTCCGAGCGCGGGAACAGCTCGTACCAGGACCCGAACAGGGCGCGCTCGCGCTCGACGAGCAGCGGCATGGGGGCCGAGGAGGTGACGAGTTCGCGCAGCGGATGCGCGGCGAGGGCGGCCTCCGCCGCCGGGGCGAGGGCGGCCGCGAGCCGCTTCTCGGGCGTGCGGCGCGTGTCGCGCAGGGCGTCCACCGCGGCCAGCACCGCCTCGCGGCCCTCGGCCTTCGGCACCCCGGCCGCGGCCCGCTCGTACAGTGCGGCGCCCTCCGCAAGGACGAGCTCGGTGTCCTGGCCGGCCGGGATCTTGATGCCGGCGTGGTGGCGCCAGGTCGCCACCGGATCGCTCCAGGCCTCGACGGTGTACGTCCACCGGCCTTCGGCGGCCGGGGTGATCTCGGCGCCCCAGCGGTCGGTGCCGGGGGCGAGCTCGCGCATCGGAGTGAAGGGTCCTGGTCGGCCTCCCGGGTCTCTCAGTACGACATTGGCGGCGACGGCGTCGTGGCCCTCGCGGAAGACGGTGGCGGTGACCTGGAAGCTCTCCCCGGCCACCGCCTTCGCGGGCCTTGTGCCGCACTCGACGGCGGGATGTACGTCGAGCACGGGGATGCGGCCGATTGACGGGTTCGGGTTCACGGGCTCACCTGCGGGTGATTGGTAGGGTTTGCCGCGTTTGCGGGAATCTGTCCTTTTTAACTGCTCCGTTGACGGCTGACCGGCTGCGGGCATGGCCGCTCCTGTCCGCGTTCACTCGAATGGCGTGCGGGAGAGACTGCGGGAATGCGCTACCGGGGGAGCCTTCCACGGTGTGCGGGTGGGCATTCCGGCAGTTTGTTAACTACCTGCGCGTAACGGTTCAGACAAGGAAAGTGCCGTGGCTTTCGCCGGGGACGGCTCAAACTTTGCCTACCCGCCAGTCATGTGATGGGCCGTCAGAAGGCGGTGCGGATTCGGAGGCGCCGGGCCGCGAGGCGCTGTGGTTGACGGGGCGCACCGGCACTACCTTCGGGGGTGAAGGAGGGGCGCACATCGCGGTGTGCCCACCCCGGTACGTACATCCCCTGCAAAGGTGGAAGCGTGAAGGCAATCCGTCGATTCACCGTGCGCCCTGTCCTGCCCGACGCCCTCCGGCCGCTCAGTCACCTCGCGCGCAATCTGCGCTGGTCCTGGCACACCGAGACCCGAGAACTCTTCCAGTCCATGGACCCCGACGGCTGGCGGGCGGCGGGTGAGGACCCGGTGCGGCTGCTCGGCTCCGTCGACGCCGCCCGGCTCGACTCGCTCGCCCAGGACCGCCGCTTCCTGCGCAGACTCACCGCCGCCGCCGACGACCTCGACGACTATCTGCACGGCCGCCGCTGGTACCAGGAACAGGGCGGCGAACTCCCTTGTGCCATCGGCTACTTCTCACCGGAATTCGGCATCACCGCCGCTCTGCCGCAGTACTCCGGCGGCCTCGGCATCCTCGCCGGGGACCATCTGAAATCGGCCAGCGACCTCGGCGTACCGCTCATCGGGGTCGGCCTCCTCTACCGGCACGGCTACTTCCGCCAGTCCCTCTCGCGCGAGGGCTGGCAGCAGGAGCACTACCCCCTGCTCGACCCCAACGAGCTGCCCGTGTCCCTGCTGCGCGAGGAGGACGGCACCCCGGCCAGGGTCTCGCTCGCGCTGCCCGGCGGCCGCGCCCTGCACGCCACCGTCTGGCAGGCCAGGGTCGGCCGGGTGCCACTGCTCATGCTCGACTCGGACGTCGAGGAGAACGCGCCCGGCGAACGCGACGTCACCGACCGGCTCTACGGCGGCGGCAGCGAGCACCGGCTGCTCCAGGAGATGCTGCTCGGCATCGGCGGGGTGCGGGCGGTGCGGACGTACTGCCGTCTCACCGGGCACCCGGCGCCCGAGGTGTTCCACACCAACGAGGGCCACGCGGGCTTCCTCGGGCTCGAACGCATCCGTGAACTCGCGGGCGAGGGGCTCGAATTCGACGCCGCGCTCGAATCGGTGCGGTCCGGGACCGTGTTCACCACCCACACCCCGGTGCCCGCCGGAATCGACCGCTTCGACCGCGAGCTGGTCGCCCGCCACCTCGGCGACGACGGCGAGCTGCCCGGGGTGCCCGTCGAGAAGATCCTCCAGCTCGGCATGGAGACCTACCCCGGCGGTGAGCCGAACCTGTTCAACATGGCCGTGATGGGGCTGCGGCTCGCCCAGCGCGCCAACGGGGTCTCGACCCTGCACGGCGCGGTCAGCCGCGAGATGTTCGCGGGCCTGTGGCCGGGATTCGACGCGCAGGAGGTGCCGATCACCTCCGTCACCAACGGCGTGCACGCCCCTACCTGGGTCGCCCCCGAGGTCTTCCGGCTCGGCGCCCGCCAGATCGGCGCGGGCCGCACCGAGGACGCGCTGACCGTGGGCGGCTCAGACCGCTGGGACGCCGTCGCCGACATCCCGGACGCCGAGATCTGGGAGCTGCGCAGGGAGCTGCGCGAACAGCTCGTCACCGAGGCCCGCGAGCGGCTGCGCGCCTCCTGGCGCCAGCGCGGCGCCGGAGCGGCCGAACTCGGTTGGATCGAGGGGGTGTTGAACCCCGATGTGCTCACCATCGGCTTCGCCCGGCGGGTCCCCTCGTACAAGCGGCTCACGCTGATGCTGCGCGACCGGGACCGGCTGATGGAGCTGCTCCTGCATCCGACACGGCCGGTGCAGATCGTCGTCGCGGGCAAGGCGCATCCCGCCGACGACGGCGGCAAGCGCCTCGTGCAGGAGCTGGTGAAGTTCGCCGACGACCCGAGGGTCCGCCACCGGATCGTGTTCCTGCCGGACTACGGCATGGGCATGGCGCAGAAGCTGTACCCCGGCTGCGACGTGTGGCTCAACAACCCGCTGCGGCCCCTTGAGGCCTGCGGGACGAGCGGCATGAAGGCGGCCCTCAACGGCTGCCTCAACCTGTCCGTCCTGGACGGCTGGTGGGACGAGTGGTTCGAGCCCGACTTCGGCTGGGCCATCCCGACCGCCGACGGCGCGGCCACCGACGAGGACCGGCGCGACGAGCTGGAGGCCAACGCCCTGTACGACCTCATCGAGGACCGGGTCGCCCCGCGCTTCTACGACCGGGGCCCGGCCGGGCTGCCCGACCGCTGGATCGAAATGGTCCGCCAGACCCTCACCACCCTGGGCCCCAAGGTGCTCGCGGGGCGGATGGTGCGGGAGTACGTGACCCGTCTGTACGCGCCCGCCGCCACCGCCCACCGGGCCCTCGACCCCTCCACCGCACGGGAGCTGGCGCACTGGAAGGCGCGGGTACGGAGCGCCTGGCCGCGGGTCGCCGTCGACCACGTCGAGGCGCTGGCACCGGCGGCCGCGGCCCCCAACGGCACCGCGGAGCTCGGCTCCACCCTTGCGCTGCGGGTCCGGGTCACGCTCGGCGAGCTCGGCCCCGACGACGTCGAGGTACAGGCGGTGGCGGGCCGGGTGGACGCCGCCGACACCATCGCGGACGCGGCGGTCTTCCCGCTGAAACCGGCCGGCGGCCCCGACCTGGAGGGCCGCTGGATGTACGAGGGCCCCCTCGCCCTGGACCGTACGGGCCCGTTCGGCTACACGGTCCGCGTCCTGCCGGCCCACCGCCACCTGGCCACCCACGCGGAGCTGGGTCTGGTCGCGAGCCCGACGGAGGCGACCGGGGAGGGCGCGGGCGTGCTCATGCGCTGAGCCGCGCACACCCGCGGACATGGGCGGTGCCCGGAGCCTCGTGGGCTCCGGGCACCTTCACTTTCCGGCCAGCCGCCTGGTCAGAAGGTGAGCTTGGAGAGGGGGAACCTCAGGGAGTTTCCCGGGAGTTCGGAATCGGAGCGGTTCAGAAGGAGAGCTTGAAGTCGGTGATGGTGCCGACGTCCTGCGCCGCCTTGTCCTGGACCTTGAGCTTCCAGGTGCCGTTCGCCGGGACGCTGGAGGCGTTCACGGTGTACGTCTTGTTCAGGTTCGCAGTCGAGTCCGAGGAAGAGCTCTTCAGACGGAACGAGGTGCCGTTCGGGGCCACCAGGTCGATCTGGAGGTCACCGATGTAGGTGTGGGTGATCTTCACCCCGACCTGGAGCGCGGACGGCGCGTTGCCGCTGATGCCCGAGACGGTGACCGGGTCGGTGACCGCGGCGCCCGGGTAGTCCGGGATGGCCACCTGCGCCGTGCTCTCGAAGACCTTGCCGCCGGGGTCGCCGCCGCCGGCGCGGGCGCCGACGTTGATGGCCGCCCAGGCGTTGGTGATGTTGGTGACCTCGGCGCTGGTCGCGCCGTACAGCTCGGTCGCCGCGGCGATGGTGCCCGCGCGGGCCCCCGCGTAGTCCGTGCTGGAGTTGAACTTGGTGGTCAGCGCCTTGTACCAGATGAGCTGGGCCTTGTCGCGGCCGATGCCGGTGACCGGCAGGCCGTCGGAGGTCGGCGAGTCGTAGCTCACGCCGTTGATGACCTTGGCGCCGCTGCCCTCGGAGGCCAGGTAGAACCAGTGGTTCGCCGGTCCCGAGGAGTAGTGGACGTCGAGGTTGCCGACGCCGGAGTACCAGCTGTCGGCGGAGCCGCCGTCCTTGCTCGGCTTGTCCATGTAGCGCAGCGGGGTGCCGTCACCGTTGATGTTGATCTTCTCGCCGATGAGGTAGTCACCCGGGTCCGAGGCGTTGTTCGCGTAGAACTCCACCGACGTGCCCATGATGTCGGAGGTGGCCTCGTTCAGGCCGCCCGACTCGTCGGCGTAGTTCAGGCCCGCGGTGGCGGCGGTGACGCCGTGCGTCATCTCGTGGCCCGCCACGTCCAGCGAGGTCAGCGGGTCGTTGTTGCCCGAGCCGTCGCCGTAGGTCATGCAGAAGCAGCTGTCGTCCCAGAACGCGTTGACGTACGCGTTGCCGTAGTGGACGCGGGAGTACGCGCCGACGCCGTCGCCGCGGATGCCGCTGCGGCCGAAGACGTTCTTGTAGAAGTCCCAGGTCTCGCCGGCGCCGTAGGCGGCGTCCGCGCCCGCGGTGGCGGCGTTGGAGTTGGTGCCGTCGCCCCAGGTGTCGTTGGTCTGGGTGAACAGCGAACCCGTCCCGGACGAACCGTGGTTCAGGTTGTACGTCTTGTGCCCGCCGCGCGCGGCGTCGGTCAGGGTGTAGTTCGACCCGGACTGCGAGGTGCCGAGCGTGACCTTGCCGCTGTAGTGGGTGTTGCCGACACCGGTCTCGATGCCCTGCCACTGGTGCAGCTTGGCGCCCGTCCTGGCGTCCGTGATGACGTGCAGCTGGTTCGGGGTGCCGTCGTCCTGCAGCCCGCCCACGACGGTCTCGTACGCGAGGGTCGGCGCGCCCTTGACCATCCAGACGACCTTGCGGGCGCTGTCGGCCTTGTCCGCCTTCGAGCCGGCGGCCTTGGCGGCCTTGAGCGCCTGGCCCTCGGCGGCGGCGGGGGCGTTGGAGGGCGCGGAGGTGGAAATGCCCTTCAGCTGGGCGCTGTTGGCCTTGCTGACGCCCTTGGTCTTGCCGGCCGCGGTGTCGACCATCAGGTCGCCGCCGAGGACGGGCAGGCCGTCGTAGGTGCGCTCGTAACGGGTGTGCGTGGTGCCGTCCTGGTCCTTGGACACATCGTGGACGACGAGCTTCTCCTGCGCGCTGAGGCCGAGCTCCTTGGCCGTGGCCGCCGTGGTGGCCGTGGCCTGGCGTATGAGCTCGGCGCGCTGGGAGGGGCTGAGGCTCACGGGCAGGGCGCCCGGGTTGCGTACCGCCTGGGCCTTGAGGGCCGTGGTGGTCGCGGAGTCGTCGGGGCGTGCGCTGGCGCTACCTGCCTGGACGCCGACACTGAGCATGGCGGCTGCGGCGATCAGGGCGCCGGTGGCGGTGGCACGACGACGGTGCGTGGATCTCACGCGAACTCCTTCTGCGAGGGGGATCCGGGCGACTGGGTGGGGTCGGCCGGGCAGAGCGATGAGGAGCGAATGCGGCAACGAAGTGTTGTGCGTGAAAACTTCGTGTGTGGAACGGGGAGAGAGTGCCAGCAGTGGAGAACTCATGTCAGGAGCGCGTCAATAAGTTGGCTGAAAAACGTCCGTTGTCCGAAGGTCGTCGTTCGTTAAGCGGACGTTTCGGCAATGATGACGGCGAAGCCGTCGAGGAGTCGGTCGAGCCCGAAGCCGAAGAGCGAGTCCAGGTCCAGCTCGAACGACTCCTGTTGGAAGATGGTCGCAAGTACGGGGTATCCGCCGCTCGCCACGATGGCCGCAAACCGACGCTCGTTCCGGTCCATCCACTCGTCGTTGGAGACGCCGGTGTCCTGGAGCGCGTGGCCCTCCAACTCCATGGCCATGCCCAGCCCTTGGACGAAGGCGATCAGCGACAGATGGGCGTACATCGCCTGGTGCATGTTCAGGCTCGTGCCGCGCAGGGCCCGGAGCACCCACTCCGTGTACTTCATCGCCTCCGGCATGGGCTCCGGCCGGATGAAGGACGCCATCGCCCGCGCCAGCCACGGGTGCCTGCGATACGCCGCCCACAACTGCCGTGCCGAGCAGTCCAGTTGGGTCCGCCAGTCACCGGTCGGACGTCCGGGGTGCGCCTCACCGAACCCCACGTCCGTCATCAGCCGTACGAGCTCGCTCTTGCTCGGCACGTGCCGGTACAGGGCCATCGTGGAGGTGCCGAGGTCGCCGGCGACCCGCCGCATCGAGAGCCCGGCCAGACCCTCGGCGTCCGCGATGCGGACGGCGGCGGCCACGACGGCCTCGCGGCTCAAAGGCGCCGCCCCGTCCGGCGCGTGCTCCGGACGCGCCTCGGCGACCACCGTGCCGACGCCCGGCACCGCCCGCACCAGACCCTCGCGCGTGAGCGCCGCGAGCGCCTTGGTCGCGGTCGCCATCGCCACCCCCGACTCGCGCACGATGGCCCGCGTGGAAGGCACCCGGTCGCCGGGCGCGAGCTCCCCGGAAGCGACGCGGCGCCGGATGCCGGCGGCGATGGCGAGGTAGGGCGGCTGCTCGGTCACGGCGGGCAGTGTACTAGTGCGCTGTACGGCGTAACACCCGCTGATACCAAGGGAGTTTCAGGGGTGCACTAGCTCGCGGCTGGCGGCGTACGCGCGGCGCTGTTTCGCTACCGGCATGGACACCACGACCGGCCCCCTCGCGGGCCTCAAGGACCCGGCGCCGCCGCGTGCCGGGCGCAGGGAATGGACCGCGCTCGCCGTCCTCATGCTGCCGCTCCTCCTCGTCTCGATGGACGTCTCCGTCCTCTACTTCGCCATCCCGTTCATCAGCGAGGACCTGGCGCCCAGCTCCACCCAGCAGCTGTGGATCCTCGACATGTACGGCTTCGTGCTCGCCGGTCTCCTCATCACGATGGGCGCGCTCGGCGACCGCATCGGGCGCCGCAAACTGGTCCTGGCCGGGGCGGGCGTGTTCGGCCTGGCCTCGGTCGCCGCGGCCTACGCCGGCTCGCCCCAACTCCTCATCGCCACACGGGCGTTGCTCGGCGTCGGCGGAGCCGCGCTCATGCCCTCCACGCTCGCGCTGATCCGCAACCTCTTCCACGACGCGAAGCAGCGCGCGCAGGCGGTCACCGCCTGGACCGGCGTCATGACCCTCGGCATCTCCTTCGGCCCGGTCGTCAGCGGGGCCCTGCTCGAACACTTCTGGTGGGGCTCGGTGTTCCTCATCAACCTGCCCGCGATGCTCCTCCTGCTCGTCTTGGCGCCGCTGCTGCTGCCGGAGGTGAAGCAGCCGCCGTCCGGCCGATTCGACTGGCCGGGCGCGGTGCTGTCCCTTGCCGGACTGCTCCCGGTGATCCAGGGCATCAAGGAACTGGCCCGCGACGGCGTCGAGTTGCGGTCCGTACTGGCCGTCGTGGCCGGACTCGTGCTGCTCTACGTCTTCGTCCGGCGCCAGTCGCGGCTTCCCCACCCCCTGGTCGACCTGGAACTGCTGCGGCGGCGCGGCTACGGGGGCGCGGTGCTCGCCAACCTCTTCGCCATCGCGGCGACCGTCGGCATGGCGGTGTTCCTCACCCAGTACCTCCAGTCCGTGCTCGGCAACGGCCCGTTCGAGGCGGCGCTGTGGAGTCTGGTGCCCTCATCGGGCGCGTTCGTGGGCGCCCTGTCCGGGGCGGCGCTCGCGCGGCGCTTCGACCGGGGGAGCGTCATGGCGGCCGGCTTCGCGGTCTCCGCGTGCGGCTTCCTGGCGCTGGCGTGGGTGCGTACGGACTCACCTCTCTGGTTCACCCTCACCGCCTGCTCCGTCTACACCTCGGGCCTCGTCACCGCAATGGCTCTCGCCAACGAACTCGCCCTGGGCGCGGCCCCGCCCGAACGGGCCGGCTCCGCGGCGGCCGTCCTGGAATCGGGGCAGGAGCTGGGCGGGGCGCTCGGGATGGCGGTCCTCGGCTCTGTGGGTGCGGCGGTCTACCGGCACGGCATGCGGGACGCTCCGGCCGCGGCGCGCGAGACGCTGGGCGGGGCGCTGGCGAGCGCCCACGGCGGCGATCTGGCGGCGGCGTTCTCGGCGTTCACCCGGGCCCTGGACATCGCGGCGCTTTGCGCTGCCGCGCTGATGGCGGGGGCGGCTGGGCTGGCGCTGACGTTGCTGAGGGGGCGGCGGGGGGAGCGTTCCGTGCGCTCGGGGAGGTGAGGGTGGGGTGCGGGGCGGTCGGGGCGACCCTTGCCCGGGGTCCAACCCTGGGTTCCAGCCAGTACCCCGTACCGCGAAAAGGCCCCCTCAGTCCCGGGGGTCGATCCACAGTGACGCCGCCACTGCGTAAACGTCGCCCGTCGGCGACGCCAGCGCCACGCCCATCCGATGTTTGCGGCCGTCCTCCGCGATCAGCCAGGCGTACGAGATCAGGTCGTCGCCCACCCGTACCGGGCGTAGCAGGGTCGCCGTGAGTGAGGCCGTCACCGCGCCGGGGCGCTGGGTGCCCAGGAGGCGGCCCGCCGCGTTGCCCGGGCAGTCGAGTGCACCCCATACCAGCTCCGGCGGCAACATGCCCTCCGCGTCGGCGAGTCGGGGCCCGGGGGTCCAGGCCGTGGCGACCAGGGCGCGGCCCGGGACCCGGCCGCAGTGCTGGCGCAGGCCCGTGTCGGGGGTGCGGTCGAGGCCGCAGCCGAAGCAGTCGACGCTGCCCTCCGGGGGAGCGGCCCGGTAGGCCTCGGCCGCGGCCGACGCCTCCGCCCACGACGGGGCACCGGGCGCCTCGACGCTCCGCTCGGCCGGGACGGCGAAGGCGAGCACCGCCTCCCCGGAGGTCAGCTCGCTGCCGCCGTCCGCGGTCTCGGTGAGCCGCACCGGCACACCCGTCGGCACCGGCCGCCGGAAGTCCACCCGTACGGTCTTGGCCTCGGCCCGCCCGGCGAGCACGCCCGCCACGTAGCCGCCGAAGGCCACCCCCGGGTACCCCTGGAGGTGGGGCGGAACCATGATCTCTCTGGCTGTCATGCCCGCCACCCCATCACACCGCCCCCGGAGCAGGTACTGTTCTGGCCGCCCAAGCCAGCACGTCGCGAGGAGCACCACCCATGACCGACCACCGCATAGGCCCGCCCCACTTCGGCAGCGAGCGCGAGACGCTGCGGGCGTTCCTCGACTACCACCGCGCGACACTGGCCATGAAGTGCGAGGGGCTCGGTGACGAGGAACTGCGCCGCCAGTCGATGCCGCCCTCCACGCTCTCACTGCTCGGCCTCGTACGGCACATGGCCGAGGTCGAACGGACCTGGTTCCGCCGGGTCTTCGAAGACCACGACATCCCGTTGGTCTGGTCGGACAAGATGGACTTCCAGGCGGCTTACGACGCGAGCCACTCCACCAGGGCCGAGGCGTTCGAGGCCTGGGAGGCCGAGGTCGAGCACTCCCGGCGGATCGAGCGCGCCGCCGAGTCCCTCGACCTCGCGGGCCACCAGCCGCGCTGGGGCGAGGACGTGTCGCTCCGCATGGTGATGCACCACATGATCCACGAGTACGCCCGCCACAACGGCCACGCCGACCTCCTGCGCGAGGGCGTCGACGGAACCGTGGGCGCCTGAGAGCCGGCGTCTGATCCCGGCGGAGTCCGGGCGCAGGCGCCGAGTTGCTGACTTCAGGAGCTCAGCGCCAGGGGATGTTCCGCCAGGGGCTGGCCTCGTGCTCCGTCAGGATCCGGTGCGCGCTCACGTTCTGCTGGTAGCAACTGCCGTACGACTCCTCGTCGAAGCGCAGCACCCGGCCGAGCGCGTACCCCGCCGAGAAGTCCTCCCACGAGCGGTACGCCGAATTGCTGAGCGCGCCCGGGTGGACGATCGCCTGCTCGGCCTCGTGCGGGGTACAGAACCGGGCCGCGAGGCCCCGGCGCGCCAGGTTCACGGCGCGCCCGCAGTCGTACGACGGTGGTGGTGACCCGGCCGTCCGGCGTGAGGAGTCCGTCCGCCCGGAACCGGGCCTCGTACCGGATGATGCGCCGGACCAGCTCCTCGATGTCCTTGACGGCGCCGGGGCCGACCCCGATGTCCTGGGCGTGCCCGGCGGCCGTCTCGCGCCACAGATCGGCGGGCGGCACCTCGTCGAGCCCGGCCCGCAGCTCCTCGCGTACCCCGTCCCCGTTGCCATACCTCGATCCTACGAACTCCCTCCCCGTCGCCACGCGGCAGGTACCGGGAAACCCGCAGGTCAGGCCAGGCTGTCCCGCCAGGCGCGGTGCAGTTCGGCGAACCGGCCGGTGCCCGCGATCAGGTCGGTGGGCGAGCCGTCCTCGACGATGCGGCCGTGCTCCATCACCAGAACCCGGTCCGCGATCTCGACCGTGGACAGGCGGTGCGCGATCACCACCGCCGTACGGCCGTTGAGGACCGTGTGCATGGCGCGCTGCACCGCCCGCTCGCCCGGGATGTCGAGCGAGCTGGTCGCCTCGTCGAGGATCAGGACCGCCGGGTCGGCGAGCAACGCCCGGGCGAAGGCGACCAGTTGGCGCTGTCCGGCGGAGATGCGGCCGCCCCGCTTGCGTACGTCCGTGTCGTAGCCGTCCGGCAGGCCCGCGATGAAGTCGTGCGCGCCGATCGCCTTCGCGGCCTGCTCGATCTCGTCCCGGGTGGCGTCCGGGCGGCCGATCGCGATGTTCTCGGCGACCGTGCCGGAGAACAGGAACGCCTCCTGGGTGACCATGACGACCCCGCGCCGCAGATCCCGTACGGACAGCTCGCGCAGATCCGTCCCGTCCAGCAGGACGCGGCCCGCCGTCGGATCGTAGAAGCGGGCCAGGAGCTTGGCGAGGGTGGACTTGCCCGCGCCCGTCGATCCGACCACGGCGACGGTCTGGCCCGCCGGAATGGTCAGATCGAAGCGGGGGAGCACCTCGCCGCCGGTCCGGTACCCGAAGCCCACCTGCTCGAACTCGACGCGGCGGCCCGGGAGTTCGACCGACCGCTCCGGCAGGGCGGACGGCTGATCGGTCTCCGGGACGGACGGCGTCTGGGCGAGCAGCCCGGCGACCTTCCCCAGGGAGGCCGCGGCCGACTGGTAGGAGTTGAGGAACATGCCGAGCCGGTCGATGGGGTCGTACAGGCGGCGCAGATACAGCACCGCGGCCGCGAGCACACCCAGCTCCAGACCGCCGTCCGCGACCCGCGTCGCACCCCACAGCACCATCGCCGCGACCGCCGTGTTGGCGATGAGCCGGGAACCCACGACGTAGCGCGCCATCTCCAGGATCGCGTCCCCGTTCGCCCGCTCGTGGCGGCGGTTCAGCTCCTGGAACTCCGCGTCGTTGGCGCGCTCGCGGCGGAACGCCCGCACCGGCCGGATGCCGTTCAGGGTCTCCGCGAACTTGACGATCACCGCGGCGATCGCTGTGGACCGGGCGGCATACATGGCCCCGGCCCGGCGCTGGTAGACGCGGATCAGGAAGTGCAGCGGGACGTAGGAGGCGACCGCGAGCGCGCCGATGCCCCAGTCCAGCCACAGCAGCATCGCGCAGATGTAGACCGAGGAGAGGATCACCCCGATCAGCTCCTGCAAGCCCTCGCTGAGCAGCTCCCGCAGCGACTCGACGTCCGTCGTGGACCGCGAGATCAGCCGCCCCGAGGTGTACCGCTCGTGGAAGTCCACACTCAGCGCCTGGGCGTGCCGGAAGATCCGCCCGCGCAGATCGAGCAGCACGTCCTGGTTGACCCGGGCGGAGGTCCGGATGAACGCGTACTGGAAGAACCCGGAGGCCAGCGCGCACACCAGATACCCGGCGCCGACGGCGATCAGCGGCCCGTAGTCGTGCGCGCGGAACGCCGGTACGCCCCGGTCGATGGCATACGCGACGAGCAGCGGGCCCGCCTGGGCGGCGGCCTGCTGCACGACGAGCATCAGCGTCGCGATCACCACGCCTGTGCGCAGCGGCCGCAGCAGGGACCTGAGCAGCGCGCCGGTCGCACCCGGAGGCGTCGGCAGCTCGTCCCGGTCGAAGGGATCGCCGGCGGCCGGCACCTCCTCTTCCTTGGCGGCGGTCTCCTCCCCGACAGTCGTGGTCATCGCCCGTCCTCCCCCTGGCCATCGGCCTTGTCATCGGCGCCGGACATCAGCCAGGCGTATTCGGCGTTGCCGCGCAACAGTTCCTGGTGCGTACCGACGGCCGCGATCCGGCCGCCCGACAGCAGGGCGACCCGGTCGGCGAGCATCACCGTGGACGGGCGGTGCGCGACGACCAGCGCCGTGGTGTCCTGAAGCACCCGCCGCAGCGCCGCCTCCACGAGCGCCTCGGTGTGTACGTCCAGGGCCGACAGCGGGTCGTCGAGGATCAGGAACCTGGGTCGCCCCACGACCGCCCGAGCCAGCGCGAGCCGCTGCCGCTGCCCACCCGACAGACTGAGCCCCTGCTCCCCGACCTGCGTGTCCACGCCCTGCGGCAACCCCCGCACGAACTGGGCCTGCGCGATGTCGAGCGCCCGCTCCAGGTCGGCCGAACTACCGCCACCCATCAGGACGTTGTCCCCGACGGAGGCCGAGAAGAGCGTGGGCTCCTCGAACGCGACGGCCACGAGCCCCCGCAGCCGCTCCCGCGGCATGAGCGCGATGTCCTCCCCGTCGAGAGTGATCCGCCCCCCGCTGACCTCGTGCAGGCGCGGCACGAGCGCGGTGAGCGTGGTCTTCCCGGACCCGGTCCCCCCGACGAGGGCCATGGTCTCGCCGGGCCGTATGTGCAGATCGATCCGAGAGAGAACCGGTGAGGTTCCGGGGGCCGCGTCGGGATAGCGGAACATGACCTCCTCGAAACGGATGCCGAGGTGGTCCGGGGGCGGTTGTGCGGTAGTGGTGCCGGGCTCCAACGTGGCGCCGGTGAGCCGCGGTTCGGCCTGGTTCGGCATCTCCTTCGAGGGCTCGTTGCGGCCCGGCGAAAGCTTCTTCCGGTGCGTCGGTGGGAGCCGTCTCTCGGCGTCGGTCAGTTCAAAATCAGCCCCTCCGGCGTTTGAGGAGCGGGGGTCCGGGGGCAGAGCCCCTGGCGCACGGCCCGCGGACGAAAGAGGAACGGGGTCCGGGGCGGAGCCCAGGGGGTCGGAGGAGGCGGCACCCTCCGCCTCCTCCTCCGCGTCCATGGCCTCGAAGAAGCGCACCGTCGCCGTCGCGGACTCCTGGCTCATCGCCAGCAGGAACCCGATCGATTCCACCGGCCACCGCAGGGCCAGCGCCGTGGACAGGAACGCCACCAGCGTTCCGGCCGACAGCTCCCCGTCGGCCACCTGTACCGTGCCGAGCACCAGCGCCGCGCCGATGGCGAGTTCGGGGATCGTGGTGATCAGGCCCCAGAGCCCCGCGAGCAGCCGCGCCTTGGCGAGCTCGGTGCCGCGCAGCCGCCCGGAGAGTTCGGAGAAGGCCAGCGCCTGGCTGCGGTGCTGCCCGAACCCCTTGATGATCCGGATGCCGAGCACGCTCTCCTCGACGACCGTCGTGAGGTCGCCCACCTGGTCCTGCGCCCGCCGGGCGACCAGCGAGTAACGGGTCTCGAACACCGAGCAGAGGACCACCAGCGGGATCACCGGGACGAGCAGCACAAGCCCGAGGCTCCACTGCTGCGACAGCAGGATCGCGAACCCGGCCAGGATCGTGACCCCGTTGACGATGAGGAACGTCAGCGGGAACGCCAGGAACATCCGCAGCAGCATGAGATCCGTGGTGCCGCGCGACAGCAGCTGGCCCGAGGCCCAGCGGTCGTGGAAGGACACCGGAAGCCGCTGCACATGCCGGTACAGATCGGCCCGCATGTCCGCCTCGACGCGCGCGAGCGGCCGCGCCACCAGCCACCGCCGGAGCCCGAAGAGCGCCGCCTCCGCCAGCCCGAGCAGCAGCAGGTACAGCGCGCCGAGCCACACCCCGCCGGGGTCGCGGTCCGCGACCGGCCCGTCGACGATCCACTTCAGGACGAGCGGGATCACCAGGCCGAGACAGGAGGCGACGATCGCCACAAACGCCGCACTGAACAGGCGAGTTCGAATGGGGCGTACATACGGCCAGAGCCTCAGGAGCGAGCGCGTGGCCGACGGGTCCTTGGTAGCTGCATGTGTATCGGGCATCGTGGCCGAGCCTACGGACGGCCACTGACAGTGCCCACCGAGTTTCGGACGGGCCCCGCTGGTCCGCTGGTCCTAGGACCGGTCGGGCGGCTCGGAGGGCGCCGTTACGAGAGCGGGCGTGCCGGGGGTCGTACCGCCCATCAACCGATCGGTTGATGCGGGGTCGAGCGCGATGGGCGATGTGGCGGACCCTCGCCGAACGGGATTCTCAAGGCATGGCAATCATCGAAGTCACCGCAGTGCGCAAGGCATACGGCCGCAGGCCCGCTGTCGACGGCGTCAGCTTTGCCGTGGAGGAGGGCGAGATCTTCGGGATCCTCGGCCCCAACGGCGCCGGCAAGACCACCACCGTCGAGTGCATCGAGGGGCTCCGCGTGCCGGACGCCGGGACGATCCGGGTGGCCGGCCACGACCCCGTCGCCGACCACGACGAGGTGACCCGCATCCTGGGCGCCCAGCTCCAGGAGAGCGAGCTCCAGCCCAAGCTCACCGTGCGCGAGTCGCTTGAGCTGTACGCCGCGTTCTACCCGAACCCGGCCGACTGGCGCCCGCTCGCCGAACGCCTCGGGCTCGGCGAGAAGCTGGACACCCGCTTCGCCAAGCTGTCCGGCGGACAGAAGCAGCGCCTGTTCATCGCGCTCGCCCTCATCGGCAACCCGCGCGTCGTGGTGCTCGACGAACTCACCACCGGCCTCGACCCGCGCGCCCGCCGTGACACCTGGGCGCTGATCGAGGACGTACGCCGCAGCGGAGTCACCGTCCTCCTCGTCACCCACTTCATGGAGGAGGCCCAGCGCCTCTGCGACCGGATCGCCGTGATCGACAAGGGGCGGATCGCCGCCCTGGACACCCCTTCCGGGCTGATCCGGCGGGCGGCGGGCTCCACCGTCATCTCCTTCACGCCCTCGGCCCCGCTCGACGGCTTCGCCCTGGCCGAGCTGCCGCAGGCCGCCGCCGTGGACGAGAAGCAGGGCCGGGTGACCATCCACGGCACCGACGAGACCGTCAACGCGGTGATCACCCTGCTCGCCCGGCACCACATCACCGCCCACCAACTCCGCGTCTCCGAGGCGACTCTCGACGACGCTTTCCTGGACCTGACGGAGGCCTCGGCATGACCACCACCCTCACCCCGCCGCGCCCGGCCCGGGCCGCCCGCACCTCCCGCCCGGCCGCCGTCGCCGTACTGAAGACCGAGACCAAGCTCTTCCGCCGCGAGCCCGCCGGACTCTTCTGGATCATGGTGTTCCCGACCGTCCTGCTGGTCGTGCTCGGCTCGATCCCCGGTTTCCGCGACCCCGACAAGGCGCTCGGCGGCATCCGCTTCGTCGACGCCTACGTTCCGGTCGCCGTACTCCTCTCCATGATCATGGCCGGGTTGCAGGCCATGCCGCCGGTCATCACCGGATACCGCGAGCGCGGCATCCTGCGCCGCATGTCGGCCACGCCGGTCCGCCCGTCCGCCCTGCTCGGCGCCCAGATGGGGCTGCACGGTGTCGCCGCGGTGATCTCAGCCGTCCTCTCCATCACGGTCGGCCGGCTCGCCTTCCACGTGGCGCTGCCGCACCAGCTCTTCGGGTACGTCTTCGCCCTGCTGCTCGCGGTCCTGAGCGCGCTCGCGCTCGGCGCCCTGATCTCCGCCCTCTCGCGCACCTCGAAGGTCGCCAACGCCATCGGCTCCGCGGTGTTCTTCCCGATGATGTTCAGCGCCGGTGTCTGGCTGCCCGTCCAGGCCATGCCCGACACGCTCGGCCGCATCGTCGAGCTGCTGCCCTTCGGCGCGGCCGCCCAGGCTCTCAACGAGGCCGCGTCAGGCGGCTGGCCCGGCTGGGACCACCTCGGCATCCTCGCCCTGTGGACCGTGCTCCTGTCGGCGGCCGCGACCCGCTGGTTCCGGTGGGAATGATCGCGGTGTCCTGCTGGGCCGGACCCGGCGACGGCTTCGGCGTGGACGAGACTGGGGCCATGAGCAACGGGGCGAGCGACACGAAGCGGCATCCGGTGGAGGAACGCTGGGAGACGTTCCACCGCTGGGGCCCCTATGGACTCCTCTTCGTCGGCTCCCTCGCCGCCGCGGCCACCGCCGACCTCCTGATGAGCACCGCCGACCGGTGGGCCGCCGTCGCCCTGGTCGGCGGTGCCGTGCTGCTCCAGCTCTGCTGGGGTCATCTGCGCCGCACCCGGCCGGGACCGAGCGCCGCCGGAGCCGTCTACTACTTTGTGCGCTGGGGCTTCGCCTTCGCGCTGACCTGGCTCAACCCGTTCTACGCGTTCTTCGCCGTCTGTGGCTACTTCGGCGCCCAGGCGGTGCTGCCCCGCCGCCTGGTGAAGCCCGGGCTGTTCGCGACCGCCGTCGTCATGGCCGGCTCGCAGTCCGGCGGACTGCCGCCCAAGAACGCCATGGGATGGGTGCTGTTCGGCGCGGTGCTCGCCATCAACATCGTCCTGCTCACGGTGTTCAGCCACCTCGCCGCTCAGGAGGACGAGCGCTCCCGCGTGCAGATCGCGACCATCGCCGAACTGGAGACCACCAACGCCCGGCTCCAGCAGGCCCTCGACGAGAACGCCGCCCTGCACGCCCAACTCCTGCTCCAGGCAAGGGAAGCGGGCGTCGCCGACGAACGCCGCCGACTCGCCGCCGAGATCCACGACACCATCGCCCAGGGCCTGGCCGGCATCATCGCCCAGCTCCAGGTGGTCACCAGCAGCACCGACCCCGACCTCGTACGCGAACACCTCGCCAGCGCCCAGTCGCTAGCCCGGCACAGCCTCGGCGAAGCCCGCCGCTCGGTGCAGAACCTCAGCCCCCTCGACCTCGAACACGACGCCCTGCACAAGGCGTTGAAGAAGACCGTCGCCGACTGGGGCACCCGGCACGGCGTCCGCGCCGACTTCACCGTGACCGGCACCGCCGTACAGCTCCACGACGAGATCGAGGCCACCCTGCTCCGCATCGCCCAGGAGGCCCTCGCCAACGCGAGCCGCCACGCCCAGGCCTCCCGTGTCGGTGTCACCCTCTCCTTCATGGGCGACGAGGTCTCCCTCGACGTCCGCGACGACGGCCGGGGCTTCGACCCGCTGGGCCTGCCCGCCCGCTCCGGCGCCGGCGGCTTCGGCCTCGACGGCATGCGCGCCCGGGCCGAACGCATCGCCGGCAGTGTCACCGTGGAATCGGAGCCCGGTCATGGCACCGCCGTCTCCGCCCGCGTACCGTTGGTCCCCCATGACCACTGACTCCACCATCACCCTCCTGATCTGCGACGACCACCCCGTGGTGCGGGACGGTCTGCGCGGCATGTTCGCCTCGGCCGACGGCTTCGAGGTCCTCGGCGAAGCCTCCGACGGAGTCCAGGGCGTCGACCTCGCCGAGCGACTCGACCCGGACGTCGTCCTGATGGACCTGCGGATGCCCGGTGGCGGGGGAGTGGCCGCGATCGCCGAGCTCACCCGGCGCGGGCTGCGCTCCAAGGTCCTCGTCCTCACCACGTACGACACCGACTCGGACACCCTCCCCGCGATCGAGGCGGGCGCCACCGGCTACCTCCTCAAGGACGCGCCGCGTGAGGAGCTGTTCACCGCGGTCCGGGCCGCCGCCGCGGGCCGTACCGTGCTCTCCCCGGCGGTCGCCTCCCGCCTGGTCACGGCGGTCCGCACGCCCGCCGTCCCCGCCGGTGAACCGCTCTCCGCCCGCGAGCGCGAGGTCCTCGAACTGGTCTCCAAGGGCACCTCCAACCGGGAGATCGCCCGGGCCCTGTTCATCAGCGAGGCCACCGTGAAGACCCATCTGACGCACATCTACGGCAAGTTGGGCGTCAAGGACCGCGCTGCCGCGGTGGCGGTGGCGTACGACCGGAAGATCCTCGGCTAGCCGCCACTCACCTCGGCACCTCAGAGACCGGAACTCACCAGACGCCGGGTATCAGCCGGGGCGTGGTGGCCGCGTACTCCGTGTAGGCGGTGCCGAGCGTCTCCGAGAGGAGCTTCTCCTCCACGTGGATGCGGTAGCCGAGCGCCAGCGCGCCGCCCGCCGCGAAGACCAGGAGCGCCGCCGCGTTGTCGTAGGTCACCCCGAGGGCGAGACCGGCCAGCGCGATGCCGCTGTACGCGGGATGGCGCACCCAGCGGTAGGGACCCGACCGCACCACCTGATGGTCCTGCTGGACATGGACCGTGCCGCGGAAGAAGCGGCCCAGAGCGACGATGGCCCACAGCCGCAGGCCTATCCCGGCCCAGGCGGCGATCAGCACGGCCGAGCGGGCCGCCGTCGAGGTGGTCGAATAGTCCAGGGCAGGGGTCGCGCGGGCGACCGGGTGGGCCGCCCAGCCGGCCGCGCCCATCACCACGACGAAGAGCAGCAGGCTGCGCCACTCGGTGCGCTCGGTGGGCGCGCTGCCGAGCAACTGGCGTGCCTGCAGGAACACTTCGCAGGCCAGCCACGCGTACAGGGTGACCCGCAGCGCCAGATCGATGTCGCTGTTCATGCCGCACCACTCCCTCGTCGCCCGCCGATGGCTCCGGCACGTTCGACGATCGCAGCCGGGGCGGGTGGAGCGGATCGGCTCCCGGGTGGACCGCCGGGTGGAGCTTTCGGCGTCCCCGCCGGTCCCTGTCTCCACCCGGCCTCCACCCGCCCCCCCTACCCCGCCACCTTCATCACCAGGACCGACCGGGCCGGCAGCGTCACCGTCTCGCCGCCCCGGTGCACCCGCCCCGGCGCCTCGGCCTGTTCCTCCTCCGAGGTGTCCACGACCAGCTCGTACGCGGCGGCCCACGGCGGCCCCGGCAGCACACAGCTCGCCGGGCGGTCCGCCGAGTGCAGCAGGATCAGGAAGCTGTCGTCGGTCACCGGCGCGCCCCGCGCGTCGCGCCCCGGAATGTCGCGGCCGGACAGGTACAGGCCCAGCGTCGCGGCGGGCGCGTACCAGTCCTGCTCCGTCATCTCCTCGCCCCGCGCGGTGAACCAGGCCAGGTCCCGCAGCCCGTCCGCGCCCTGGGCCCGGCCGGAGAAGAAGGCGCGACGGCGCAGCACCGGATGCCGGTGCCTCAACTCGACGAGCCGGGTGGCCAGTTCGAGCAGCCCGCGCGGGCCCGGCTTCTCCAGGAGCGACCAGTCGACCCAGCTCACCTCGCCGTCCTGGCAGTACGCGTTGTTGTTGCCGCCCTGGGTGCGGCCCATCTCGTCGCCCGCGACCAGCATCGGCACGCCCGTCGACACCAGCAGGGTGGTGAGCAGGTTCCGCAGCTGGCGCCGCCGCAGCGCGTTGACCCGGGGGTCGTCGGTCTCGCCCTCCACTCCGCAGTTCCAGGACCGGTTGTCGTTGGTGCCGTCCCGGTTGCCCTCCCCGTTCGCCTCGTTGTGCTTGTGCTCGTACGACACCAGGTCCCGCAGCGTGAAACCGTCGTGCGCGGTCACGAAGTTGATCGACGCGTACGGCCGCCGGCCGCCCCAGGCGTAGAGGTCGCTGGAGCCAGAGAGGCGGTAGCCGAGGTCGCGCACGTCCGGCAGCGCGCCCCGCCAGAAGTCCCGTACGGCGTCGCGGTAGCGGTCGTTCCACTCGGTCCACAGCGGCGGGAAGGAGCCCACCTGGTAGCCGCCGTTGCCCACGTCCCACGGTTCGGCGATCAGCTTCACGCGGCGCAGCACCGGGTCCTGGGCGATCACCGCGAGAAAGGGCGACAGCATGTCGACGTCGTGCATCGACCGGGCAAGCGCCGCCGCCAGGTCGAACCGGAAGCCGTCCACCCCCATCTCGGTCACCCAGTAGCGCAGTGAATCCGTGATCAGGCGCAGGACATGGGGCTGGACCACATGGAGGGTGTTGCCGCAGCCCGTGTAGTCGGCGTAGCGGCGGGCGTCGGACTGGAGCCGGTAGTAGCCGCGGTTGTCGATGCCGCGCAGGGACAGCGTCGGCCCCAGTTCCCCGGCCTCGGCCGTGTGGTTGTAGACCACGTCGAGGATGACCTCGATGCCGGCCGCGTGCAGCGCCCGCACCATCCGCTTGAACTCGCCGACCTGCTGCCCGGCGGTCCCGGTCGCCGAGTAGGCGGCGTGCGGGGCGAAGTACCCGATCGAGTTATAACCCCAGTAGTTTCGAAGGCCGCGCCGCAGCAGATGGTCCTCGTGCGCGAACTGGTGCACCGGAAGCAGCTCGACCGCCGTCACGCCGAGCCGCACCAGATGGCCGATCGCCGCCGGGTGCGCGAGCCCCGCATAGGTGCCGCGCAGCGGTTCGGGGATCTCCGGATGGAGCCGGGTGAAACCGCGTACGTGCAGCTCGTAGATGACGGAGTCGGACCAGGGCGTCTTGGGGCGGCGGTCGTCCGCCCAGTCGTCGTCGTCGTGGACCACCACGCCCTTGGGGACGTGCGGCGCCGAGTCGCGGTCGTCGCGGACGGTGTCGGCGACCTGCTGCTGCGGCCAGTCGCGGACGTGCCCGTACACCTCGGGCGGCAGCACGAAGTCCCCGTCCACCGCCCGCGCGTACGGGTCGAGCAGCAGCTTCGCCGGGTTCCAGCGCGCCCCCGTCCACGGGTCCCAGCGCCCGTGCACCCTAAATCCGTACCGCTGCCCGGGGTGTACGCCCGGCACGAAGCCGTGCCAGATCTCGTGGGTCAGCTCGGTGAGCGCGAGCCGGGTCTCGGTGCCCGCCGCGTCGAAGAGGCACAGCTCGACCGACTCGGCGCCGCCCGCCCAGAGTGCGAAGTTGGTGCCCGCGACGCCGTCCGGGCCGACCCGGAAGCGGGCGCCGAGCGGGGTCGGCGCGCCCGGCCAGACAGGGGGGCGCAGGGCCCCCGGTTCGCCCCGGTGGCCGTTCACCTTCCGATGCCCCTCCGTGCCGGGCGCGCCCTGCGCGGCACCCCGCACTGCCTCCTGCTCGGCTGCGCTCGACACCTGACGGCCTCCCGCGGCTGCTCGGCGCAGGGCAGCACGCGGCGTCCCGGCCGCGGCTCCCCATACGTGTCCCTGCACCTGTTCTTCCCGCAACAGCCCTCGTACTCACGTTTCCCCCGGCAGGGGGCGGTCGTTGGGTCGGTCGTGAGAGACGTACTGAAGCGGGCAGGGGCGGGCACAGCCGCCGCCCTGGCATGGGCAGGACTGACGGCGGTCCTGGTGGCCGTGCTGACCGGGTGCTCGGGCAGCACCCTGGAGATCGGCGACATCGGGGGCAAGCCGTTGACGCCGCAGGAGGCCATTCTGGTGACTCCGTCCGACGCGGCCAAGGCGGTCAAGGCGGACCAGAAGGTGGAGGTTCGGGTGCCGGGCGGGCGCCTGGAGCGGGTCAAGATGATGAAGACGGAGGACGCGCAGCCCGAGGAGGTGCCGGGGAAGATCTCCGCGGACGGGCTGAAGTGGACGCCGAGCGGCGGCTCGCTGCAACTGGCCGCGCTGTACACGGTGGACACCGTGGCGCTCGATAGCCACGGCCACCGCCAGGCCCGCCACACGAGCTTCACCACGCTCGTCCCCGAGCACCGGTTCATCGGCTACTTCAAGCCGGAGAACCGCTCCACGGTGGGCGTCGGCATGATCGTGTCGTTCAACTTCAACCAGGCGATCAAGGACCGGGCGGCCGTCGAGCGCGCCATCCAGATCACCTCGCAGCCACCGGTGGAGGTGCGGGGCCACTGGTTCGGCCAGGACCGGATCGACTTCCGGCCCGAGAAGTACTGGGTCCCCGGCACCAAGGTGACCATCGACATGCACCTGCGGGACGTGCTCGCGGCCCCCGGCGTCTACGGCATCCAGGACAAGACGGTCGGCTTCACCGTCGGGCGCGCCCAGGAGTCCCTCGTGGACGCCGAGGCGCACACCATGGAGGTGCGGCGCGGCGGCGAGCTGGTGTCCACCCTGCCGATCTCCGCGGGGTCGCCGAAGAACACCACGTACAACGGGAAGATGGTCGTCACCGAGATGTACGACGTGACGCGCATGAACAGCCAGACCGTCGGGTTCGGTGGCGAGTACGACATTCCGGATGTTCCGCACGCCATCCGGCTGACCAACACCGGCACCTTCCTGCACGGCAACTACTGGGCCCCCTCCAAAACCTTCGGCAACTCCAACACCAGCCACGGATGCGTCGGTCTGCGCGATGTGAAGGGCGGCAGCTCGGACACCCCGGCGGGCTGGTTCTTCGACCGCACGCTCATCGGCGACATCGTCGAGGTCGTCAACTCCCATGACCGCCAGGTCGCTCCCGACAACGGGCTCAGTGGCTGGAATCTGGACTGGGCGAAGTGGAAGGCGGGCTCCGCGATCTCCTGAAAGCCCCTCACCCCTCGAACGCACGGCCCCTGACCGTTCCCGGTTAACCAACCGGGAACGGTTCCTGTGTTTCACCTGAGAGTTCCAGGACAACTTGGGACTGAACGGTGACATAGGAGGGGAGATCGACACCCGTCCGGTGTGATTATCTAGCGCCGTGCGTGCGCGATGACGCGCGCGGGGGTGAGTGAGTACGGGCGGTGGCGGGGCCACGCCGTGCGAGGGGAGAAAAAAGTCTTGAACGGGCAGCCTATTTCGGGGGCTTCGGCCGGGGCCGGACGACGCGGTCGCCAGGGCAGCGCACTGCTGGCCCTCCTCTTCGGGGCCATGCTGCTCCTTGTCACCGCTTGCGGCGGGGGCGACGGCTCCAGCTCCAAGGCCGAGGCCGGCGGCGGCAGCGCCGCCGAGGACACCAAGGCATCCGAAGCCGTGGTCACCATCCTGCCGGCGGACAACGCCAAGGACGTGGCCACCAACGGCGCGCTGAAGATATCCGCCGACAAGGGCAAGCTGTCCGCCGTCACGGTGGCCGACAGTAAGGGCAACGCTGTCGCCGGGAAGGTATCCGCGGACGGCCTCGGCTGGGCCCCGGACCAGCACCTCGCCTCCGCGACGCAGTACAAGGTCCACGCCGTCGCCAAGGACGCCAAGGGCCGTGAGTCCGCCAAGGACACCACCTTCACCACCCTCGTGCCGACCAACACCTTCATCGGCCAGTACGTGCCCGAGGACGGCTCCACCGTCGGCGTCGGCATGCCGGTCTCCGTCAACTTCAGCCGCGGCATCACCAACCCGGACGCGGTCAAGAAGGCGATCACCGTGACGGCCGAGCCGTCCGTCCCGGTCGAGGGCCACTGGTTCGGCAACGACCGCCTCGACTTCCGCCCCGAGAAGTACTGGGCGCCCGGTACCAAGGTCACCGTCAAGTTCAACCTCGACGGCGTCGAGGGCCGGCCCGGTGTCTACGGCAAGCAGACCCGCACCATCCACTTCACCATCGGCCGCTCCCAGGTCTCCACCGTGGACGCGAGCGCCCACACCATGAAGGTGGAGCGCGACGGCAAGCCCCTGAAGACCATCCCGATCAGCGCGGGCTCCCCGGCGAACACCACGTACAACGGGCAGATGGTCATCAGCGAGAAGTACGAGGTGACCCGGATGAACGGCGCCACCGTCGGCTTCGGCGGCGAGTACGACATCAAGGACGTGCCGCACGCGATGCGCCTGTCGAGCTCCGGCACGTTCATCCACGGCAACTACTGGGGCGACCCGTCGGTGTTCGGCTCGGCCAACACCAGCCACGGCTGCGTCGGTCTGGAGGACGCGCGCGGTGCGGGCGACCCGTCCACGCCCGCGGCCTGGTTCTACAACAACTCCCTGATCGGCGACGTGGTCGTCGTGAAGAACTCGAAGGACAAGGTCATCCAGCCCGAGAACGGTCTCAACGGCTGGAACCTCTCCTGGTCGGAGTGGACCAAGTAGCCCTGTGAGGCGACTCCCCGACGGGCCCGGTGCTGTTGCTCACAGCGCCGGGTCCGTTGTCGTTAGTGGCCGTTAACCTGCCTCCATGACTGTGAACCTCGAAGTCTCCGAAGGCGTCGGCACCATTCGCCTGGACCGCCCCCCGATGAACGCCCTCGACATCGCGACCCAGGACCGGCTGCGCGAGCTGGCCGAGGAGGCGGCCCGGCGCGAGGACGTGCGGGCGGTGGTCCTGTACGGCGGCGAGAAGCTGTTCGCGGCGGGCGCGGACATTAAGGAGATGCAGGCCATGGACCACGCGGCGATGGTCGTACGCGGCCGGGCGCTGCAGGACTCCTTCACCGCCGTCGCCAAGATCCCCAAGCCGGTCGTCGCGGCCGTCACCGGCTACGCGCTGGGTGGCGGCTGCGAGTTGGCGCTCTGCGCCGACTTCCGCATCGCGGGAGAGAACGCCAAGCTCGGCCAGCCCGAGATCCTGCTCGGCCTCATCCCGGGCGCGGGCGGCACCCAGCGCCTCGCGCGCCTGGTGGGCCCGTCCAGGGCCAAGGACCTCATCTTCACCGGCCGCCAGGTGAAGGCGGACGAGGCGCTCGCCATCGGCCTGGTCGACCAGGTGGTGCCGGCCGCCGAGGTGTACGAGCGGGCCGTCGCCTGGGCCGCGCGCCTCGCGCAGGGCCCGGCCATCGCGCTGCGCGCCGCCAAGGAGTCCATCGACGTGGGTCTGGAGACGGACATCGACACCGGCCTCGCCGTCGAACGCAACTGGTTCGCGGGCCTGTTCGCGACCGAGGACCGCGAGCGGGGCATGCGGAGCTTCGTCGAGGAGGGCCCGGGGAAGGCCAAGTTCCTCTGAGTGCACGGGAGTTGAGGGGCGGCGGTCAACCGCCGTTGTGCATGTGGGGGTGGTGTGTACACCCTGTGGGGGGATTAGCACAGCCTTAAGGGCACCTTAAGGAAAACCCGTTCGGAACGCTTGGTGATCAAGCGAACGCATCACGTCATCGCAGGTCAGGATGGGTGTGTCGGCCCCTCGGCTGCCCCCGTCATATGCCAAATCGAGCCTCCGGAATGTCAGGTTCCGGAGGCTCGATTCCTTCGGAACGGCCCCGGAGGCAGTCCCGGGCCGCCATGATGGAGCCATGGCGGGGCTGGAGGGTGTGGAACAACCGGCGCAGCGCGTGAGCGCGACCACGGCACGGTGGATGCCGTCCGCCGACGACGAACTGGCGCTGAAGGCGCTGGAGTTGTTCGGGAATCCGACGGAGGAAGAAGTACGGCTGCCCTCGCGTCCGGAGTCCGCCGCCACGGCCCGCCGGATCACGCAGTCCGTCGTGCTGCGCCAGTGGGCGCTCTCGCCGACGCTCGCCGAGCACGCGGTGCTGCTCGTCTCCGAGCTCGTCGGCAACGCGGTCCGGCACACCGGCGCCCGCGTCTTCGGTCTGCGCATGCTGCGCCGCCGGGGCTGGATCCGGGTCGAGGTCCGCGACCCCTCCCGGGGTCTGCCCTGTCTGATGCCGGTGCACGAGCTCGACATCAGCGGCCGGGGCCTCTTCCTCGTCGACAAGCTCTCCGACCGCTGGGGCGTGGATCTGCTGCCACGCGGCAAGACCACCTGGTTCGAGATGCGCGTCGCCGACCGCTGAGTCACCGACGCTGAGTCACCGAAGGCGCCGCCGCATCACAGAAGCCCCCTGGCTGCCGGATGCGGCGCCGCGGGGGCTTCTGTGGAGCGCCGTGGATCTGGGGGGGTGTGATCCACGACGGCTGAAGACGACCTGGCCCGGGTCAATGGGGGTCGTGGATCCGACTATGACAGATGGGCGGCCCATCATCAAAAGTCCCTAGTCGGGCATATCGCCACGAACCATCACAGTTTATCTGTGAATCGTAGGTGAGCTAGAGCACGTACCTTCTAAAGCATGAATAACTATCGAATGGGGTGAGTGAATCAGCGATTCGGGCGCCTCTGGTCGGCTTCGGTCAGGCGCGACCCGCAGAGGTCCTGAAATGGGTCAATCGTTACCAACCGTCCTTGGGCCCACTTAAATGTCCATGTGCCGAATCCATCACCCCGCGCGGTCGACCGCCGCAGCGCCCTGCGGGCGGGGGCGGGCGCGGCCATCGTGGGGGCGTTCACGGCGGGCTGTTCGGACGAGGGGACCGGCGAGCAGCCGGCCGACTCGCCGCAGCCCCAGCCGTCAGCCTCCGCGGCGGCCGCCGCCCCCGCCCGCCCCAAGGCCCCCCACCCCGCACCGGCCCCCCGCGCCTTCCCCGGGCAGCCGGTCCAGATCAGCAGCGGACCCCGGACTCGCCCGCAGGTCGCGCTCACCTTCCACGGCCAGGGCGACCCCAAGATCGCCACCGCCCTGCTCGGCGAGGCCGAGAAGGCCGGTGCCAAAGTCACCGTCCTCGCCGTCGGCAGCTGGCTCGACGAGCAGCCCGCGATGGCCCGCCGCATCCTCGACGGCGGCCACGAGCTGGGCAACCACACCCAGCACCACATCAACATCGGGGCCATGGGCGAGGCGGAGGCGTACGCCGAGATCACGGGCTGCGCGGACCGGCTGCGTCGGCTCACCGGCTCCATCGGGACCTGGTTCAGGCCCTCCCGCGCCCAGTACGCGACACCGCTCGTTCAGAGACTGGCCCGGAAGGCGGGGTACCCGCACGTCCTGTCGTACGACGTCGACTCACTGGACTTCACCTCGCCCGGCGCGTCGGCCGTGACCCGCAACGTCACCGGGAAGATCCGCAACGGATCCGTGGTGAGCCTGCACTTCGGCTATGCGGACACGGTCGCCGCGCTGCCCGCCCTACTCGCCGAACTGGAACGCCGCCGACTGCGCGCGGTCACGACCACGGAGCTGCTGATCTGATGCCGACCGCAACGAAGGCCGTAACGAAGAGGACCACCGTGCTGCTCTCGGCAGCCCTGCTCGCGGCGCTCGCCGGCTGCGGATCGGGCGCCGACCACAACGAGGAGGCACTCGGCACCAAGGGCGCCGTCCCGCCCGCGGTCGCCAAGAAAGCCGTGCCGCAGGGCCTGCCCGGGATGCCTCCCGTCCTGGACCCCAAGGACGCCTACGCCGCGGACCGGCCGAACGCCCTCCAGCCGGCCGTCAAGAACTTCCTGCCGCGCGTGTACGTGCCCAACACCAACTCCAACACGGTGTCCGTGATCGACCCGGCCACGTACAAGGTCATCGAGACCATTCCGGTCGGCCACCAGCCGCAGCACGTCGTGCCGTCCTGGGACATGAAGACGCTCTGGGTCAACAACGACCTCGGCGACTCGCTCACCGCCATCGACCCGGCGACCGGCAAGACCGGGCGCACCGTCCAGGTCTCGGACCCGTACAACCTCTACTTCACGCCGAACGGCAAGTACGCCGTCGTGATGGCTTCGAAGGACCGCGAGCTCGTCTTCCGCGACCCGGTCACCATGAACCGGGTGAAGACCGTCCCGGTGACCTGTGCGGGCGTCAACCACGCGGACTTCTCCATGGACGGGCGGTACTTCATCGTCTCCTGCGAGTTCTCCGGCGAGCTGCTCAAGGTCGACACGGAGAAAATGCAGGTCGTCGGCAAGCAGAAGCTCCCCTTCGACGGGGCGATGCCGCAGGACGTGAAGATGTCCCCGGACGGCAGGACCTTCTACATCGCCGACATGATGGCGCACGGCATGTGGGTCCTGGACGGCGACAAGTTCAGCACGCCGAACCTGCTGCCCACCGGCAAGGGCTGCCACGGCCTCTACATCAGCCGCGACTCCAAGGAGATGTACATCTCCAACCGCGGCGAGGGCACCATCTCCATCTTCGACTTCACCAAGAACAAGCTCACCAAGAAATGGGAGCTGCCGGACGGCGGCAGCCCCGACATGGGCGGCGTCTCCGCCGACGGCAAGGTGCTCTGGCTGTCCGGCCGCTACAACGCCGAGGTGTACGCGATCGACACCACCACCGGCAAGGAGCTGGCCCGCATCCCGGTCGGCTCGGGCCCGCACGGTCTCGCCGTCTACCCGCAGCCCGGCCGGTACTCGCTCGGCCACACCGGCATCTTCCGCTGAGCACCCTCGGGGGCGTACGACGGCGAGGTGCCCCGGGGTCCGCCGGCCCCGGGGCACCCCCGTGTCACCACAGCACCGGAAGCCGCTCCGGCAGGCGCTTGATGAAGCCCGTACGCCACACCAGCTGTTCGGCCGGGACCGCGAGGCGCAGGCCCGGCATCCGGTCCACCAGAACGGAGAGCGCCGTCTCGGCGTGCAGTCGGCCCAGGCCCGTGGCCGGGCAGAAGTGCCGCCCGGCGCCGAACGACAGGTGCGGGTTGTGCTCGCGGCCGAGGTCGAGGCGCTGGGGGTCCCTGAAGACCTCCGGGTCGAAGTTGGCGCCCTCGACCAGGACGAGCACCAACTCGCCCTTCTTGACGAGGACTTCACCCAGCTTCACGTCCTCCAGGGCGATCCGGGGCAGCCCGTCGCCGATCGACAGGTTCCAGCGGAGGAGTTCCTCCACGGCCCGGCCCATGCGCTCGGGGTGCTCGCGCAGATAGGTGATCAGCTCCGGGTGCTGGAGCAGGGCCAGGATCGCGAGGACCAGGAACGCGGAGGTGGAGACCGCGCCCGCGCCGAACATGGACACCGCGACCGCGGCCAGCATCTCGTCGGTGAGGTGCGCGGACTCCCGGTCCTCGCGCAGCGCCGCGAGCCGGCCGAGCAGGCTGCCGGGGTCCAGACCGGGCGCGTTGAGGCGCTCCACCATGTACCCGAGGTCCTTGTACCAGTTGAGCCCGGCACCCTCGAAGGTGTGCGCGCTGGTCATGAAGGCCGTGTCCAGGCCGGACATCAGGCGGCGCCAGTCGGCGAACGGCACCCCGATGACCTGGCAGTGCAGCGCCGCCGAGAAGGGGTCGGCGAACCCCGCCCGCAGGTCGGCCGGCGGGCCCTCGGCCAGCAGCGCGTCGACGAACTCGCCTGCCCGCGCCCGCAGTTGACCGGCGAGCCCGTCGGCGCGCGGGCTGAGGGACTTCATCACGGCGGTGCGAAGGCCCGCGCTGTTGATGTTGCCCATGTTGTTGACGACCTCGGGCGGGATCGTCAGCGCGTACTGCCGGGGCGCCCCGGCCTTCGCGGTGTCCTTGAGGCTGAACCGCGCGTCCTCCAGGACCTGTTTGGCCAGCGCGTGACTGCTCACCAGCCAGGCCTGGTCGCCGGTGAGCGTACGCACCCGGGCCACCGGCTGCTTCTCGCGCAGCCAGGCGCACTCCTCGGGCAGCACGTCGCCGCGGCGCGAGAGCGGGAAGTCGAGTACGGGCTCGGGGGTCATGCGGCGATTCCTTCCGGGCGCACCACGGCGTAGGCCTGATTGCGGGACGGGTCGGTCGCAAGGAAATGCCGCACCCGCCGGTGCGGCAGCTCGTACACCGGATTGCCGGCGAATTCCGAGAGCCCGTGCACGCCGACGGGTATGCCCGGCGGGCCGGCCTCCTCGACGCCGCGCAGGATTCTGCGGCGTACCGCCTTGAGTTCTTTCGAGGCGCGCCGTGCCGCGTGCTCCTCGTCGTGGCCGAGCGCGCTGAACAGCTCGGCCACATGGAGGTCGGCGTACACGATGTCGATGCGGGAGAACCGTGCCGAAGCCCAGCGGACGAGTTCGGTGATGCGGCCGGCCCTGAAATAGCTGTTTCCCGGACTCACACCGATGAGGACGTGATCGCCCTCGTCCCCTGTGTGGTGGCAACTTCGCGTGAAGGGCTGCACGGTGAATGCTTCAGTTGTGATGGTCACAGCTGTAACGCCCCAGCGCCGCTAGTCCCTGGGTGCCCTGTGCTCCCGGTGTGGCGGCGACAGCAAGAAGTTATCCGCCAAGTGCGGAGCGTGAGGAAGTGGCGGCGTGAAGTTGGCGCGAACTGCTCTTTGGCGGGCGGGAAACAGTCCTTTCCGTGTTTCGGACAGTCAGGGTCCCGGGCCCGTCGGTCCGGACCCGTTATCAGTGCGCGACCAGCAGTGCCTCCGAGCCGACCGGCCGGAACCCCGCCGCCTGGAAGGTGCGCACACTGCGTGCGTTGCCCGGCGACTGCTGCGCCCAGAGCACCGGTTCGGGCGCCAAATGCCGTGCTGACAGGGCGAGTTGGACGCCCAGCCCCCGACCGCGCGCCGACTCGTCGAGCTCGACGGCGACCTCCCAGCGGCCCGCCACGCCCCGCCCGAGTATCAGGACGCCGCCGTCCGCCGCCCAGACCCGCACGTCGTCCCGGAACTTCAGGGCCCGGGCCACCCTCGGGTGCTCAGGGTCCTCGATCTCGGTCAGCGCCAGCGGCGGCTCGCCCGGCAGGGCAGGCGCGCAGGTCAGCAGGTCGACGCAGTTCATCGAGCGGCCGGTGCGGGCCATCAGGGCGGCCAGGAACCCGGGGTTCATCGACGCGCCGAGGGGGTCGGCGTTCGTCGCGGCCAGCGTGGCCCGAAGCCAGTCCTCGTCCTCGTCCAGGAAGATCACCGAGTGGGCGGTGAACGCCAGTACGCCCGCGTCGCGCGGCCCCGGCTGCGCCACCACCGTCGTACCGCCGTCGGCCGGCGGGAACCGCCCCTGTGCCGCGGCCGCCAGAATGTCGCCGAGTCCGCCGCCCATCCGATCCACCATTTCCCCGTTCCTGTTCTTTTCGCTTCTTCTCGTCCCGAGGCCTTGAGTCTCCACCCACTGGAAACCGGACACTCGACAACATGATCGACGACGGCCCGGAAACCCTCACCATCGGGCAGCTCGCCCGCCGTACCGGACTGCCCGTGCGCACCATCCGGTACTGGTCCGACATCGGCGCCCTGCCGCCCGTCGGCCGCTCCCACGGCGGCTACCGGCTGTACGACGCCGAGTCCGTGGCCCGCCTTGAGCTGGTGCGCACCCTGCGTGAACTGGGGCTCTCCCTGGACGACGTACGCCGTGTGCTCGCCCGGGAGGTCACGGTCGCCGAGGTCGCCGCGGCCCATGTCGCGGCCCTCGACGCCCAGATCCGGGCGCTCAGGGTGAGCCGGGCCGTCCTGTCGACCGTAGCCCGACGGCAGTCCGACACCCAGGAGACGACCCTCATGAACAAGCTGGCCAGGCTCTCGGCGCGCGAGCGCAAGCAGATCATCGACGACTTCACCGACGCGGTGTTCGCCGGCCTCGACGACACCAACCCGCACTTCCACGCCCGGGTCCGCGGCGTGGCCGCCGAGCTGCCCGACGACCCCACCCCCCAACAGGTCGACGCCTGGATCGAGCTGGCCGAGCTGGTCGAGGACGAGGGCTTCCGGGCGCTGATGCGGCGCATCGCCGAGACCAACTCCGAAAGCTTCAGGGAGCGTTCGCGCGAACCGCAGGCCTACCTCGCCTTCGCGAAGAAGGTCGCCCTGCTCGTGGGCGAGGCCCAGGAGCGCGGCGTCGCACCCGAGAGTCCCGAGGCCGACGCGGTGCTGAGCGAACTCCTCGGCGAGGGCGCCGACCGGGCGGCCCTGCTCGACCGGGTCGGCGTCAGCCCCGACCTGCGCGTCGAGCGCTATTTCCAGCTGCTCGCCGTCATCAACGGGTACGAGCAGCCGCCGAGCGCGGCCGCCGCCTTCCAATGGCTGGCCGCCGCACTGCGCGCCCACGTCGGCAGCTAATCTGACCCGCGTCAGAAACGCATCAAGCAGTAGGCACCAACAAAGGGGTGGACCCAGTGGCGGACATCGAAGAGGCGCGCAAGGCGTTCGCGAAGCTCGACATCGACGGCGACGGACGCGTCACCGCGAGCGAGTACAAGGCGGTCATGGCGCAGCTGGGCGACTTCCACGTCACCGAGACGGTGGCCCAGGCCATCATCAAGGCCAAGGACGCCAACGGCGACGGCAAGCTCTCCTTCGAGGAGTTCTGGGCCTCGCTGAACAAGTGACGCCGATCGGCCCCGGTGGCGTGTTCCCGCTCGCGCGGTACGCCACCGGGGGCGGCCCGGAATAACTCCCCGGGCCCGCGAGTTCCCCGGAGCGTGCCAACGCACCATCTCCGGAAGGCCAGCTCATGAAGATCGGCATCATCGGCGCGGGCAACATCGGCGGCAACCTGACCCGCCGCCTCACCGCGCTCGGCCACGAGGTTTCGGTCGCCAACTCCCGCGGCCCGCACACTCTTTCCGCCCTCGCCGAGGAGACCGGCGCGACGCCGGTCACCGTCGCCGAGGCGGCCGACGGCGCACAGGTCGTCGTGGTCACCATCCCGCTCAAGCACGTCCCCGACCTGCCCAAGGGGTTCCTCGACGGCGCGGCCGACGGCTTCGCCGTCATCGACACCGGGAACTACTACCCCAAGGAGCGCGACGGCCGGATCGACGCGATCGAGGACGGCCTCACCGAGAGCCGCTGGACCGAGCAGCACATCGGCCACCCGGTGATCAAGGTCTTCAACGGCACCTACGCACAGGACCTGTTGGAGCGGCCGCGCCCGCAGGGCGACCCCGAGCGGATCGCCGTGCCGGTGGCCGGCGACGACGAGGCCGCCAAGCGCCTGGTGCGCGAACTCGTCGACGAGCTGGGCTTCGACACCGTGGACGCGGGCGGCATCGACGACTCCTGGCGCCAGCAGCCCGCGACCCCCGTCTACGGACTGCGGGGCGGCGTCGCGGAAGTCGCCGAGGCGCTGGCGGCGGCGCCCAGGGAGAGGCCGGCCGCCCACAGCTTCTAGGTGCTCAGCACTCGATGATGTTGACGGCGAGGCCGCCGCGGGCCGTCTCCTTGTACTTGACGCTCATGTCGGCCCCCGTCTCCTTCATCGTCTTGATGACCTTGTCCAGGGACACCTTGTGGCTGCCGTCGCCGCGCATCGCCATCTTGGCGGCGGTGACGGCCTTCACGGCGGCCATGCCGTTGCGCTCGATGCACGGGATCTGGACCAGGCCGCCGACCGGGTCGCAGGTCAGACCCAGGTTGTGCTCCATGCCGATCTCGGCCGCGTTCTCGACCTGCTCGGGGGTGCCGCCCAGGACCTCGGCGAGCGCGCCCGCCGCCATCGAGCAGGCGGAGCCGACCTCGCCCTGGCAGCCCACCTCGGCGCCGGAGATCGAGGCGTTCTCCTTGAACAGCATGCCGATCGCGCCGGCGGCCAGCAGGAAGCGGACGATGCCGTCCTCATCGGCGCCGGGCACGAAGTTCATGTAGTAGTGAAGGACCGCCGGGATGATGCCCGCGGCGCCGTTGGTGGGCGCGGTCACGACCCGGCCGCCCGCCGCGTTCTCCTCGTTGACGGCCATCGCGTACAGCGTCGCCCACTCCATGGCGTGCGCATCGGGGTTGCCCTCGGCGCGCAGCTGGCGGGCGGTGGTGGCGGCGCGGCGGCGGACCTTGAGGCCGCCGGGCAGGATGCCCTCGCGGGACATGCCGCGCGAGACGCAGGCCTGCATGACCCGCCAGATGTCGAGCAGGCCGGAGCGGATCTCGTCCTCGGTGCGCCAGGCCTTCTCGTTCTCCAGCATCAGCGCGGAGATCGAAAGACCGGTGTCCCGGGCGAGCCGGAGCAGCTCGTCCCCGGTGCGGAAGGGGTGCTTGAGGACGGTGTCGTCCGGCACGATCGGGTTGTCGCCGGCGACAGCGTCCTCGTCGACGACGAAGCCGCCGCCGACCGAGTAGTACGTCTTCTCCAGGAGCAGCGCGCCGTCGATGTCGTACGCGAAGACCGTCATGCCGTTGGCGTGGTACGGCAGCGCCTTGCGGCGGTGCAGGATCAGGTCGTCGTCGTAGGCGAAGTCGATCTCGTGCATGCCGAGCACGTTGAGCCGCCCGGAGTCCTTGATCCGCTCCACCTGCTCGTCCGCGGTCTCGACGTCGACCGTGCGCGGGGAGGCGCCCTCCAGGCCGAGCAGGACCGCCTTCGGCGTGCCGTGGCCGTGGCCGGTGGCGCCGAGCGAGCCGTACAGCTCGGCCCGTATCCGCACGGTGTGGGCGATCAGGCCCTCGTTCTTCAGGCGCGCGGCGAACATCCGGGCCGCCCGCATCGGGCCGACGGTGTGGGAGCTGGACGGGCCGATGCCGATCGAGAACAGGTCGAAGACCGAGATGGCCACGGGGGACTCCTTGAGGGGTTGGTAGACGCCGTTGTCTGCCGGGGTGGTGCAGAGCAAAGCTGGCACAGCATGGGATGGGGCACCGCGCTCACTACCAGTGTGCGCGGTGCCCCGGGGCTTCGTCCCGAAATGAACCGGGAACTAAAGCGTACGAAACTACTTCAGGCCGGGGTACAGCGGGTGCTTCGCTGCCAGAGCGGACACCCGGGCGGCCAGGGCGTCCTTGTCGAAGTCCGGCTTCAGGGCCTCGGCGATGATGTCGGCGACCTCGCGGAAGTCGTCGTCGCCGAAGCCGCGGGTGGCGAGCGCCGGGGTGCCGATCCGCAGACCCGAGGTGACCATCGGCGGCCGCGGGTCGTTCGGGATGGCGTTCCGGTTGACCGTGATGCCGACCTCGTGGAGGCGGTCCTCGGCCTGCTGGCCGTCCAGCTCCGAGTTGCGCAGGTCCACCAGGACCAGGTGCACGTCGGTGCCGCCGGTCAGGACGTCGACGCCGACGGCCTTCACGTCCTCCTGGACCAGGCGCTCGGCCAGGATCCGGGCGCCGTCCAGGGTGCGCTGCTGGCGCTCCTTGAACTCCGGGGAGGCGGCGACCTTGAACGAGACCGCCTTGGCCGCGATCACGTGCTCCAGGGGGCCGCCCTGCTGACCGGGGAAGACCGCCGAGTTGATCTTCTTGGCGAGCTCCTGCGTCGACAGGATGACACCGCCGCGCGGACCGCCCAGGGTCTTGTGCGTGGTGGTGGTCACGACGTGGGCGTGCGGCACCGGGTTGGGGTGCAGACCCGCGGCGACCAGGCCCGCGAAGTGGGCCATGTCGACCATCAGGTACGCGCCGACCTCGTCCGCGATCCGGCGGAACGCGGCGAAGTCCAGCTGGCGCGGGTAGGCGGACCAGCCGGCCACGATCAGCTGCGGCTTCGACTCCTTGGCCAGGCGCTCGACCTCGGCCATGTCGACCTCGCCGGTCTCGTCGACGTGGTACGGGACCACGTTGTAGAGCTTGCCGGAGAAGTTGATCTTCATGCCGTGGGTCAGGTGGCCGCCGTGGGCCAGGTTCAGACCCATGATCGTGTCGCCCGGCTTGAGCAGCGCGAACATCGCGGCCGCGTTCGCCTGGGCGCCCGAGTGCGGCTGCACGTTGGCGGCCTCGGCGCCGAAGAGCGCCTTGATGCGGTCGATCGCGATCTGCTCGACCACGTCGACGTGCTCGCAGCCGCCGTAGTAGCGGCGGCCCGGGTAGCCCTCGGCGTACTTGTTGGTGAGGACCGAGCCCTGGGCCTCCATGACCGCGACCGGAGCGAAGTTCTCCGAGGCGATCATTTCGAGGGTGGACTGCTGACGGTGGAGCTCGGCGTCGACGGCGGCGGCGACGTCCGGGTCCAGCTCATGGAGGGGCTGGTTCAGAAGCGACATCAGACGATCCCTGTTTCCCTGTATCCCTGTGGTTTCCGGGTCAGCTGGCGAAGTCGGTGTACTCGTCGGCGGAGAGCAGGTCGCCCGGCTCGTCCGTGACCTTCACCTTGAACAGCCAGCCGCCCTCGAACGGAGCGGAGTTCACCAGGGCCGGGTCGTCCACGACGTCCTGGTTGGCGGCGACGACCTCACCGGTGACGGGGGAGTACAGGTCGCTGACCGACTTGGTGGACTCCAGCTCGCCGCAGGTCTCGCCCGCGGTCACCGTGTCACCCACGTTCGGAAGCTGTACGTACACGACGTCACCGAGCGCGTTGGCCGCGTGCTCCGTGATGCCGACCGTCGCCACACCGTCCTCGGTGGCCGACAGCCACTCGTGCTCCTTGCTGTAACGCAGCTGCTGGGGGTTGCTCATGACCTGAATTCTCCTGTACGCGGGGGAGTGCTGATGACGGGGTCTCGACGAGTGTCTCGGACAGCGAGACGAGAAGCGTGGTGCGGCAGGGACGCGAGGGTCACTTCTGGCGCTTGTAGAAGGGCAGCGCGACGACCTCGTACGCCTCGTGCGTCCCGCGGATGTCGATGCCGACCCCGGCGGTTCCGGGCGCGGCGTGCGCGGCGTCCACGTACGCGATGGCGATCGGCTTGCCAAGGGTCGGCGACGGGGCGCCCGAGGTGACCTCGCCGACGACCTCGCCGTCCGCCACGACCGAGAAGCCGGCACGCGGCACCCGGCGGCCCTCGGCGACCAGCCCGACCAGCTTGCGCGGCGGGTTCGCGGCGGCCTTCTCGGCGGCGGCCTCCAGCGCCTCGCGGCCCACGAAGTCGCCGTCCTTCTCGAACTTCACGACCCGGCCGAGCCCGGCGTCGAAGGGAGTGAGCGCGGTCGTCAGCTCGTGCCCGTACAGCGGCATGCCCGCCTCAAGACGCAGCGTGTCGCGGCAGGACAGGCCGCACGGCACGAGGCCCGCGTCCTGGCCGGCCTCGGTCAGCGCGCGCCACAGCCGCTCGGCGTGCTCGGGCGCCACGAACAGCTCGAAGCCGTCCTCGCCGGTGTAGCCGGTGCGGGCGATGAGGGCGGGAACACCGGCGACGGTGCCGGGCAGACCGGCGTAGTACTTCAGGCCGTCGAGGTCCGCGTCCGTGACGGACTTCAGGATGCCGGGGGACTCGGGGCCCTGGATGGCGATCAGCGCGTACGCGTCGCGGTCGTCGCGGACCTCGGCGTCGAAGCCGGCCGCGCGCTCGGTGATCGCGTCGAGCACGATCTGCGCGTTGCCCGCGTTGGCGACCACCATGTACTCGGTCTCACCCAGGCGGTAGACGATCAGGTCGTCGACGATCCCGCCGTCCTCCTGGCAGATCATCGTGTACCGGGCGCGGCCGGGGCCGATGGTGGCGATGTTGCCGACGAGCGCGTAGTTCAGCGCCTTCATGGCCTCGGGGCCGGTGACGGTGATCTCGCCCATGTGGGACAGGTCGAACAGCCCGGCGCGGGTCCGTACGGCGTTGTGCTCGTCGCGCTCGCTCCCGTACCGCAGCGGCATGTCCCAGCCCGCGAAGTCGGTCATCGTGGCGCCCAGCGAACGATGCAAGGCATCGAGGGCGGTGAGGCGGGGGGCGTTGCTCATGGATGTGGCTCCAAGGTCCCGGGGCATGACGGTCGAGGACATCCTCCCCATCTGTCATCGGAACCTGAGAGGTTCACCGGCGCGCGCTGCGCGTCACGGCTTGCACCTTGGGTGGGGACGCCCGGCAGGGGACGGCCCGCTTTTCAGATCTGCCTCACCCGCGCGGTACGGGGCCTGAGAGATTCAAGGGAGGAACTTGCTCCTTCGGCGCCCCAGCTCACAGTGCTGAGGACTCTCCCGCGCGGATTCGAACGGCCGGTATGCAGTTGGCGCGCACATCATTGCACGCATCCCGGAAGCGGCAAATCGTTGGCGAGCTATTACCGTCTCTTTACACTTCGTGGGCAGGGGTCGCGGGACCCGAACAGGGGGGAGAGCCATGACGGTTGGACGGAACACGGGCCAGGTGCGGGAAGTGCCCGCGGCGGAAGGCCTCGGTCTTCAGGGGCCGGGAGGACGGACACGGCCGGAGGTACGGGATCTGCGGGGGCGGCCCGAGCAGACCCCGCCGGAGCTGCTCTTCGACGCGGGCGACGTCGTGGTGGTGTCGGGTCTGCCCGGCAGCGGCAAGACGACGCTGATGCGCCGCGCCGTCACCGACCGCCGCATCGACTCCCAGGACACCCGGCTCGCCTGGCAGCGACGGCTGCCCGGGATTCCGTACGCCCTGTACCGCCCGCTGACCCGGACCGCGCACTTCGCCAGGACCTGGTGGGCGCTGCGCTCCGGCGACAGCCTCGTCGTGCACGACTGCGGTACGCAGGCGTGGGTACGGCACTGGCTCGGCCGCGGGGCCCGGCGCAGGGGACGCACGCTGCGGCTCGTCGTGCTCGACGTGCCGGCCGGCACCGCCCTGGAGGGCCAGGCGATCCGGGGCCGCTGGGTGTCGAAGTACGCCTTCGCCCGGCACCGCGGCGCGGCCCGCCGCCTCATAGCCCAGGTGGAGGCCGGGCGGCTGCCGACCGGCTGCGCGAGCGCGGTCCTGCTCGACCGGGAGTCGGCCTCCGCGCTGCACCGCATCGGCTTCGGGAAGTAGCGCCCCGTGGCGCGCGCCGGGCCCTTTCCCGGCACCCTTTCCCCACCCCGCGCCCTCGGCGCTAGGGTCGTGGGGCACGACAGCAGTCGGGGGAGAAGGACGGCACATGAACTTTCCGGAGCAGGCGTTCGCGCATCCGCACGGCGGCGGAGGCTGGCCGGGCAACGAGCTCGAAGAGGCCCTGGCGGCGGCGCTCGGCCACGCCGACGCGGGTCCCCGCCTCATAGAGGTGCTCGGCCGCAGCGTCGTCTGGGTGCCACTGCCCAACGGCGGCAGCCAGGACAGCGCCGACCTCGACCTGCCCACCATGGAGCTCGACGGCGCCCCCTACGTCCCCGTCTACAGCTCCGAGCAGCAGTTCCTGCAGTGCGTCGGCTCCCACATGTCGTTCGCGGTGGCACCCGCCGTCGAGTTCGCCCGCGGGCTCCCGCCGCAGCTCGGCATCGCGGTCAACCCCGAGGGCGCGGTGGGCATGCCGCTGCCCCCGCCCGCCGTGGCCCAGCTGTGCCGTACCGGGCGTACCGCGCTCGACGGACCCGCGTCCGGCGCCCGGGTACGCCTCTTCGAGCCGGACTGGCAGGAGGACCCGGTGGAATTCCTGGGCGTCGCCTCCGAGGAGTTCGAGGCGACCGGTGTGGTGCTCAGCGCCCGCCGCGCGCTCGCCTCCATCGAGGGCGACTCGCCCACGCTCTTCATAGGCGTGGAGTTCTCCACCTGGGACGGGGCGGGCCGCAACGCCCCCATGGAGGCGCTCGGCCGCGCGCTCGGCCGGGTCCCGGTCGGCTGGCCGGTCAACCTGGTCCTGCTCGATGTGACCCAGGATCCGGTCGCCACCTGGATGCGCGAGCGGGTGCGACCGTTCTACGCGCGGGCCCAGTAACAACCGCCGGGTACGTCGCGGCAGGTCCCGCCGGGTCATGGCGGTGTCTGTACGGCGGCTTAACCTGGTTTCATGACTCTTGTATCCCCGCAGCCGCACGCGTGTGCCCGGGGCTGCGGGGCGGCGCAGGCGTCGGCACGGTGGATCGAAGAGGGGCGGGACCCAGGGTGAGCGCGTCAGGCACCGCGGCGGCCGGGCAGGTCGAGCACATGCTGCGCCAGGTGACGCCCGGGCGCTACGACGTGTACGAGGCGCTGCTCCACGCCCTCGCGGACCCCGCGTCCGGCCGGCTCTGGATGCTGCTGTGGAACGGCCGCCCGGGCTCCCCGGACGCCCAGTACGGAAACATGGAGGTCGACGGCGTCGCGTACGCGCCCTGTGTGACCTCCGCGCAGGAGCTCGCCGCCAGCGGCTGGAACCGGGCGCACGAAGTGACCGGCGCCCTCGAAGTCGCCCGCGCCCTCTACCCCGATCGGTACGGGATCTGGCTCAATCCGCACGCGCCCGGCGGCGGCGTGGGCATCCCCTGGACCGATCTGCGGCGCATCGCCACCGGCCTGGACCGGATGCCCGCCGGGCCGCTGAGGCTCTCCGAACCGGCCGTGGAGATCCCGCAGTTCTACGCCCTGCTCGCGCAGAACGCGCACCGCACCCCGGCCGTCCGCTCGCTGCGCCGGGCCTGGGTGCAGCCCGCGCTCGGCACGCCGTACCTCGCGATCGGGCTCGACCTCTACAACACCGGCCCGCAGGCGGTCGAGGCGGTGCGGGCGATGATGCAGCAGTCCGTCGCCGCCGTGCCGGACGGGCTCGCGGTGTCCACGGTCGCGATGTCGGACGAGTACGACCCGGTCGGCATGTGGCTGAAAGCCAACGCCCGGCCCTTCTACGACCGCGAGGCGCACGCCGCCCCGGCCCCCGGGACCGCCGGATACGGCTACCCGCCGGCCGCCCCGCGCACGTACTGAATCCGGTCTCGTTCGGCACCCCAACCGGGACAGACCCTGACAAGTCCCCCTTCACGTAAGGGGAATGTCCGTTCTGATGAGGCGAAGACCGCAATAGTCCCGGGCGCCGCATGCGCCCCAACTTCCGCATGTCCGCCCCTGGTTCACACGCGTCCGGATAACGGAAACCCTCTCTCCGCATCACGTTTGCGCATACTTTCGCCGTCAGGTCTGGCGGGTGATCGCGAGGCCATTGAAGACTCCCGGCATGCAGGGCCGTTCGGGCCCTTGTGCGAGCAGCTCGACGCGCTGCTTGGTGTCGCCCCCCGCTCGCACTGCTGATGGGAACGCGCCGCTACAGCGGCAAGTGCGGGCCGGTCACCGCCGGTTGAGAGGGGTCCTTGCCACGATGACGGCACCATTGCACGACACACCCGCCGACGCGGACCCGACCGCGGACATCAGTGTCACGCCCGGCGGCGAGACCAGAACCGTCGAGGGGCGGTCGCTGGGCCGTATCGCCTGGAACCGGCTGAAGAAGGACAAGCTCGCCCTCACCGGTGGCATCGTTGTCGTGTTCCTGGTCCTCGTCGCGATCTTCGCGCCGCTGATCGTCGACGCGTTCGGACATCCGCCGGAGGAGTTCCACGAGGACCAGATCGACCCGCTGCTCTCCACACCCGTGGGCAGCTGGGGCGGCATCAACTCGCACTTCCTGCTGGGAGTTGAGCCGGTCAACGGCCGCGACGTGTTCAGCCGGATCGTCTACGGCGCGCGGATCTCGCTGCTCGTGGGCTTCCTCGCGGCCGTCTTCGCGGTCCTCGTCGGCACCGTGCTCGGAGTGATCGCCGGCTACTTCGGCGGCTGGCTCGACGCGATCATCAGCCGCGTGATGGACATGCTGCTCTCCTTCCCGCAGCTGCTCTTCATCATCGCGCTGATCTCCGTGGTCCCCAGTCAGCTCTTCGGCCTCAGCGGCACCGGGGTGCGGCTGCTCGTGATGATCCTCGTCATCGGCTTCTTCGGATGGCCGTACGTCGGGCGCATCGTGCGCGGTCAGACGCTCTCCCTGCGCGAGCGCGAGTACGTCGAGGCGGCACGCAGCCTCGGCGCGGGCCGCGGCTACATCCTGTTCAAGGAGCTGCTGCCCAACCTGATCGCGCCGATCACCGTCTACATGACGCTGATGATCCCCACGAACATCCTCACGGAGGCGGCGCTCAGCTTCCTGGGAGCGGGCGTCAAGCCTCCCACCGCCTCGTGGGGGCAGATGCTGTCGACGGCGATCGCGACCTACCAGTCCGATCCGATGTTCATGATCATCCCGGGTGTGGCGATCTTCATCACCGTGATGGCGTTCAACCTCTTCGGCGACGGCGTCCGCGACGCCTTCGACCCGAAGGGCTCCCGCTGATGCGGGAATTCGAAGACTCCGGCCCGGCGCACCGCACGGGCCGCGACACCCAAGACGCCCACTACGGAGGAAGCGAGATCGTGACAACCCTAGGTTCATCAAGGCGAAAGACGGCCGCCGGCGCGGCCATCGTCGTTGCGGCTCTGCTGTCCACCGCGGCCTGCGGCGGAGGCGGCAGCAGCAGCAAGGGCGGCAGTGCCCCCGGCTTCAACGCGGCCAACAGCAAGGTTGCCAACGCGTCGACGAAGAAGGGCGGGGAGCTCAAGTTCGTCGGCACCCAGGACGCCGACTCGTGGGACCCGCAGCGCGGTTACTACGGCTTCATGTGGGACTACGCGCGCTACTACACGCGCACGCTGATCACCTACAAGCCCGGCCCGGGCAAGGAGAGCGAGACGCTCGTCCCGGACATAGCGACCGGTCTCGCGGACGTCTCGGCGGACAAGAAGACGTACACGTACCACCTGAAGGACGGCGTCAAGTGGGAGGACGGCAAGCCCGTCACCTCCAAGGACGTCAAGTACGGCATCGAGCGCATCTGGGCGCAGGACGTCATCTCCGGCGGCCCCGTCTACCTGAAGGACGTCCTCGACCCCAAGGGCGACTACAAGGGCCCCTACAAGGACACCTCCGCCGACAAGCTGGGCCTGTCCGCGATCGAGACGCCCGACGACAAGACCATCGTCTTCAAGCTGCCGGCGCCCAACGTCGACTTCCAGCAGATGCTGGCCATGCCCTCGGGCTCCCCGGTCCGCCAGGACAAGGACACCCAGTCGAAGTACGGCCTGAAGCCGTTCTCGCTCGGCCCGTACAAGTGGGAGTCCTACTCGCCCAACAAGTCCATGGTCCTGGTCCGCAACGACCAGTGGGACCCGAAGACGGACAACGTCCGCAAGGCCCTCCCGGACAAGATCAGCCTCACCCTGCTCAGCAGCGCCGACGAGATGGACAGCCGTCTGATCAACGGTGACTACGACGTCGACCTCAACGGCACCGGCCTCAGCCCGGCCGGCCGCACCAAGGCGCTCCAGCAGCACAAGGGCAACGTCGACAACCCGGACACCGGCTACATCCGCTACGCGGTCTTCCCGCAGACGGTGGCCCCGTTCGACAACGAGCACTGCCGCAAGGCCGTCATCTACGCCGCCGACCACAAGTCCCTGCAGACCGCCCGCGGTGGCCCGCAGGCCGGTGGTGACATCGCCACCAACATGCTGCCGCCGATCATCAGCGGTTCGGACCCGAAGTACGACCCGTACGGCGTGACCGCCAACGACGGTGCGCCGAACATCGCCAAGGCCAAGGAAGAGCTCGCCGCCTGCGGCCACGCCGACGGCTTCTCGACCACCATCGCGGTCCGCAACAACAAGCAGGTCGAGGTGGCCACCGCGCAGTCGATGCAGGCCGCGCTCGCCAAGGTCAACATCAAGGTCGACATCGACCAGTACGACGGTTCGCAGACGACCGGCATCATCGGCAACCCCGAGGTCGTCAAGAAGAAGAACTACGGAATCATCATCATGGGCTGGGGCCCGGACTTCGCGTCCGGCCAGGGCTTCCTGCTCCCGCTGGTGGACTCCAAGTACATCCTGCCGAACGGCAACAACAACTACTCGATGCTGAAGGACCCGGCGATCGACCAGCTCTTCGACCAGGCCATCGCGGCGGGTACCCCCGAAGAAGCTGCCGGGCTCTACAAGCAGATCAACCAGAAGGTCTCCGAGCACGCCGTCTACCTGCCGTTCGTCTTCGAGAAGAACGTCAAGTGGCGCAGCTCCCGCCTCACCAACGTCTACACGACGACCAACAACAACGGTTTCTACGACTACGCCTCGCTCGGCGTCGAGAAGTGACCGTCGTCCAATCGCTCCGCCGGCGCACCCGCCGCTAGGCACGAAGGGCAGGTGAAGGCCGTCGCGTGACGGGTCGGGGGTACCGTAATCCGGTGCCCCCGGCCCGCCGCCGGGCCGAGAGCAGTGCTCGCATATCTCATCAGGCGGTTTTTCGCCGCCATCGTGATGCTGCTGATCGTCATGCTCGTGACGTTCGGCATCTTCTTCCTGGTTCCCAAGTGGACGGGCGTCGACCCGGCCACCATGTACGTCGGCAAGCAGTCCGACGCAGCTGCTCTCGAAGCGGTCCGCTCCAAGCTGGGTCTCGGCGACCCGATCTTCGTGCAGCTCTTCGACTTCGTGAAGGGCATCGTGGCCGGCCGTGACTACACAGGCGGCGGCTCGACGATCCACTGCGACGCCCCCTGTTTCGGCTACTCGTTCAAGAACGAGCAGGCGATCTGGCCGGTCCTCAAGGACCGTTTCCCGGTCACCCTGTCGCTGGTCATCGGCGCGGCCATCCTGTGGGTCATCTTCGGTGTGCTCACCGGTGTGGTGTCCGCCCTCAAGCGCGGCTCGCTGTGGGACCGCTTCTCCATGACCGTGGCCCTGGCGGGCGTCTCGCTCCCCATCTACTTCACCGGTCTGCTGTCGCTGGCGATCTTCACGTACCAACTGCACTGGATCGACGGCGAGTACGTGCCGTTCAGCGAATCGCCATCGGGCTGGTTCAGCGGTCTGCTGCTGCCCTGGATCACGCTCGCCTTCCTCCAGGCGGCGATGTACGCCCGCCTCACCCGGGCGACCATGCTCGAAGTGATGGGCGAGGACTACGTCAGAACCGCCCGGGCCAAGGGCCTGAGCGAATCCACCGTCATCGGCAAGCACGCCATGCGGTCCACCATGGCGCCGATCCTGACGGTGCTCGGCATGGACATCGGCGCCCTCATCGGCGGCGCGATCCTCACCGAGACGACCTACAGCATCCCGGGTCTCGGCCGGGCCGTGCTGCAGGCGATCGGCGAGCGCGACCTTCCGGTGATCCTCGGTGTCACGCTGATCACCTCGGCGGCGGTGATCTTCGCGAACCTCGTCGTGGACCTCCTGTACGCCGTGATCGACCCCCGAGTGAGGCTCGCATGACCGACCTGAACAAGACCGGCGCCGCGGTCGGCGAGCCGGTCGCGGGTGAGCGGCCCTCGGACGCCTTCCTGGACGTACGCGACCTGAAGGTGCACTTCCCGACCGACGACGGCCTGGTCAAGTCCGTCGACGGGCTCAGCTTCTCGCTGGAGAAGGGCAAGACCCTCGGCATCGTGGGCGAGTCCGGCTCCGGGAAGTCCGTCACCTCGATGGGCATCATGGGCCTGCACACGGCCGGCCAGTACGGCAAGCGCAAGGCCCAGATCTCCGGCGAAATCTGGCTGAACGGCAAGGAGTTGCTCTCCGCCGACCCGGAGGACGTGCGCAAGCTGCGCGGCCGCGACATGGCGATGATCTTCCAGGACCCGCTGTCCGCGCTGCACCCGTACTTCACCATCGGCAAGCAGATCATCGAGGCGTACCGGGTCCACCACGACGTCGACAAGAAGGCGGCGCGCACCCGGGCGATCGAGATGCTCGACCGGGTCGGCATCCCCCAGCCCGACAAGCGCGTCGACTCCTACCCGCACGAGTTCTCGGGCGGCATGCGCCAGCGCGCCATGATCGCGATGTCGCTTGTGAACAACCCCGACCTCTTGATCGCGGACGAGCCGACGACCGCCCTGGACGTCACCGTCCAGGCGCAGATCCTCGACCTGATCCGGGACCTGCAGAAGGAGTTCGGCTCCGCGGTCATCATCATCACCCACGACCTGGGCGTGGTCGCCGAGCTCGCCGACGACATCCTGGTGATGTACGGCGGCCGGTGCGTGGAGCGCGGCCCGGCCGAGAAGGTCTTCTACGAGCCCCGCCATCCCTACACGTGGGGCCTGCTCGGCTCGATGCCGCGCATCGACCGGGAGGAGACGGAGCGTCTCATCCCGGTGAAGGGCTCCCCGCCGTCCCTGATCAACATCCCGTCCGGCTGCGCCTTCAACCCGCGCTGCCCGTACGCCGATGTGCCCAAGGACAACATCACCCGGACCGTACGCCCCGAGCTGGCCGAGGGCGAGCGCGGTCACTGGACCGCCTGCCACATGACGCCGGACGAGCGGGAGCGTATCTGGACCGCAGAGATTGCGCCCAAGCTGTGAGCGAGGACAAAGGCGTGACGGACAACGACGGGACGATTCCCGCGCAGAGCAAGGGCGACGCGGTCCTGACCAAGAAGACCGAGCTCAACAAGGACGCCGCCCCCGGCGAGGTCCTGCTCAAGGTCAGCGGCCTGCAGAAGCACTTCCCGATCCGCAGCGGTGTGCTGAAGCGGCAGACCGGCTCGGTCAAGGCCGTCGACGGCATCGACTTCGACGTGCGCTCCGGCGAGACGCTCGGCGTGGTCGGCGAGTCCGGCTGCGGCAAGTCGACGATGGGCCGCCTGATCACCCGGCTGCTCGAACCGACCGGTGGAACGGTCGAGTTCGAGGGCCGGGACATCACCCACCTCGGGGTGCGCGGCATGCGTCCGATGCGCCGCGACGTCCAGATGATCTTCCAGGACCCGTACTCCTCGCTGAACCCGCGGCACACGGTGGGCGGCATCATCTCCGCCCCCTTCAAGCTGCAGGGCGTCACGCCGGAGGGCGGGGTCAAGAAGGAGGTCCAGCGCCTGCTGTCGGTCGTGGGCCTCAACCCCGAGCACTACAACCGGTATCCGCACGAGTTCTCCGGCGGCCAGCGCCAGCGCATCGGCATCGCCCGCGCGCTCGCGCTCAACCCGAAGCTGGTCGTCGCGGACGAGCCGGTCTCGGCGCTCGACGTCTCCATCCAGGCGCAGGTGGTCAACCTGCTCGACGACCTCCAGCAAGAGCTCGGCCTGACGTATGTGATCATCGCGCACGACCTGTCGGTGATCCGGCACGTGTCGGACCGGATCGCGGTCATGTACCTCGGCAAGATCGTCGAGTTGGCCGACCGCAAGTCGCTGTACGCGGCGCCGATGCACCCGTACACCAAGGCGCTGATGTCCGCGGTGCCGGTGCCGGACCCCAAGCGGCGCGGCATGAAGAGCGAGCGGATCCTGCTCAAGGGCGACGTCCCCTCGCCGATCTCGCCGCCGAGCGGCTGCCGGTTCCACACCCGGTGCTGGAAGGCGACGGAGGTCTGCAAGACGCAGGAGCCGTTGATGCTGGAGCTCAAGCCCGGCCAGCAGGTGGCCTGCCACCACCCGGAGAACGCGCCGGACCAGGCGCCGGGCGAGGCAGTCCTTCCGGAGGCCAGGGAGTCGATCGAGATCGTGACGATCGGCGAGACGGTGACGGCGGAAGCGGCGGAGACGCCCGAGACGCCCGAGACGGTGGAGGCCGCCGATGAGGCCGCTGCTGTGGCCTCTGCGGATGAGGCGCCTGCCGCGTCCGAGGTGACGGATGAGGCGACGTCCGAGGTGTCGGATGAGGCGACGGACGGCGAGGCCGAAACCGGACCGGACGACACCGTTCAGGAGTCAACTGACAAGTAGGGCATGACGGTTCGGCAAAGTCATGTTCATGTCGAAGCGGGAGAGTGCAGAGTCCCCGTGTCCGTACCAACGGCACGCGTTCGAAGGGCAGACTCATGGCACTCTCCCGTTCGGCACGTCGTACCTCCTCCCGGCTGCTCGCCCTCGCCACCGCGCTGGCCGCCGGGTTCACCATCGCCGCCGCGCCCGCCGCCTCACCCGGCGCCCCGGGCATCGGCGACCCGTACTTCCCCGACCTGGGCAACGGCGGCTTCGACGCCCTCCATTACGACCTCGGGGTGAGCTACAACCCCGATTCCGGGCGCCTGGACGGGCGCACCACCCTGACCGCCCGGGCCACCCAGAACCTCTCCAGCTTCGACCTCGACCTCCAGAAGCTCACCGTCGACTCGATCAGAGTGAACGGCAAGCCCGCCGACTTCAGCAGGACCGGCGACGAGATCGTCATCACGCCGCGCCACCGGCTGCGCAAGGGCGAGGAGTTCGAGGTCACCGTCGCCTACGGCGGGGTGCCGCAGGCCCTGAACGGGCCGATCGTCTTCGGTTCCGACTACGGGTGGATGAAGACCAAGGACGGCGTGTTCGTCGCGTGCGAACCGAACGCCGCCTCCACCTGGTTCCCGTCCAGCGACCACCCCGGCGACAAGGCGACGTACGACATCCGCATCGACGCGCCCAAGGGCTTGACCGGCGTCTCCAACGGTCGCCTCGTGGATTCCCATGACAGCGGCGGCCGTTCGTACTTCCACTGGCGCGAGACCAAGCCGATGGCGACCTATCTCGCCACCGCGTCCATAGGCAAGTTCGACGTGAAGACGGGCAAGACGCCCGCGGGCACGCCCATTTACGTCGCCATCGACCCGGTCCTGGCCAACCAGAACAAGGTCGACGTCTACGCGGTGACCGCCGAGGCCACCGACTACTGGTCCAAGCTGTTCGGCCCGTACCCGTTCGAGGAGACCGGCGCGGTCGTCGACGACATGCCCGCGGCCGGGTTCTCCCTGGAGACCCAGACCAAGCCGAGCTATTCGGCGGTACGTTCCGAGTCGACCATCGTGCACGAGCTCGCCCACCAGTGGTTCGGCGACTCGGTGTCGGTCGCGCACTGGGACGACATCTGGCTCAACGAGGGCTTCGCGACGTACGCGCAGTGGCTGTGGGCCGAACACCGCGGGACGGCGACGGCCCACCAGTCCTTCCTCAACGCCTACGACTCGATCCCGGCGTCCGCCGACTTCTGGAAGATCGAAGTGGCCGACCCGCAGCGCGACACGATGTTCGCCTCCGCGGTCTACCGGCGCGGCGCGATGATGCTTCAGGAACTGCGCGAACGCATCGGTGACCAGGCCTTCTTCAAGCTCCTCCCGGCCTGGACGAAGCTGCACCGCTACCAGAACGCCGACACCGAGGACTTCATCGACCTGGCCGAGCACATCTCGGGCAAGTCGCTCGACGGCCTGTTCCAGAAGTGGATCTACGACACCGGCAAGCCGGCGCTCTAGGCCCGGTTTGGGTCGAGGGGCACTCCGGGATGCGTAAAAATGCGGGGTGCTTCACGAACTGTTCAGCCCCTCCGTCCAGCATGCGCTGGACCTCGTCGGGATCTTCGTCTTCGCGATCTCCGGCGCCCTGCTGGCCGTGCGCAAGAACTTCGACGTGTTCGGCATCGCGGTGCTCGCCGAGGTCACCGCGCTGGGCGGAGGGCTGTTCCGCGACCTCATCATCGGAGCGGTCCCGCCGGCCGCCTTCTCGGACCTCGGGTACTTCGTGACCCCGCTGCTCGCCGCGGTGCTGGTCTTCTTCCTCCACCCCGAGGTGGAGCGCACCCAGACCGCGGTCAACGTCTTCGATGCGGCGGGTCTCGGCCTGTTCTGCGTCACGGGCACGACCAAGGCGTACGACTACGGGCTCGGCCTCACGTCCTCGGCGGCGCTGGGCCTCGCGACGGCGGTGGGCGGTGGCGTGCTGCGCGACGTCCTGGCCAACGAGGTCCCCTCGCTGCTCCGCTGGGACCGCGACCTGTACGCGGTCCCGGCGATCGTCGGCTCCACGATGATCGTGCTCTTCATCCGCTTCGACCTCCTGAACGCGGGCACGAGCGGCCTGGCGGTGGTCACGGCGTTCCTGCTGCGCATCGCGGCCCTGAAGTACCACTGGCGCGCGCCGCGGGCGTGGCATCGGAGGAGCTCCGCGCTGGAGGAGGCGTGAGGGTTCGGTCCGGAGCGGGTGGCGTGGGTGTGCGGCGGGGGTGCGGTGGGGGACGTGGCGGGGGGCGTGTCGGGGGGGTGCGAGAAAAAGCTACCGCTCAGTAATTTATCGGTGTACGGTGCTGGCCATGGCACAGGCATCGTCACAGGTACTCCCCGCCGCGATCGGGGACAGCGAGTTCGACCGCGACACCGCCGTCACCCTGCGGGAAGCGGGGGTCTATGACGCGGAGCTCTCGGCGGGCTGGACCATCATCCACGCCGTCAACGGTGGCTATCTGCTCGCCCTCCTCGGCCGGGCGCTCGGCGACGCGCTGCCGCACCCGGACCCGTTCACCGTCTCCGCGCACTACCTCACGCCGTCCGTGCCCGGGCCCGCCGTCATCCGCACCCAAGTGGTGCGCACCGGCCGCACCCTCTCCACCGGCCAGGCCTCGCTCTTCCAGTACGACGAGAACGGCGCGGAGGTCGAACGCATCCGGGTCCTCGCCTCGTACGGCGACCTCGACGCGCTGAGCGACGACGTACGCACCACGGCGAAGCCGCCCGCGATTCCGCCGCTCTCGCACTGCATCGGCGCGACGGACGCCCCCGACGGCAGTCGGCCGCCCATCCCCGGCAGCTCCGCGATCACCGACAGGCTCATGCTCAAGCTCGACCCGACGACGCTCGGCTGGGCGGTGGGCGCGCCCTCCGGCAAGGGCGAGATGCGGGCGTGGTTCGGGCTCGCGGACGGGCGCGACGCCGACCCGATCTCCCTGCTGCTCACCGTCGACGCACTGCCGCCCACCTCCTTCGAGCTGGGCCTGAAGGGCTGGACCCCGACGGTCGAACTCACCACCCACATCCGCTGCCGCCCTGCCCCGGGCCCCCTGCGGGTGTCCATCACCACCCGCAACCTGGCGGGGGGTTTCCTGGAGGAGGACGCGGAGGTCTGGGACTCGACGGATCGACTGGTCGCCCAGTCCCGTCAACTGGCGCGGGCGCCGCGGGGTTGAGGGTGGGCGGTTGCCCACCCACCCACCCGTAACCCGGAGTTGGGCACCCCAGCCGTCCTGGGGCTCCGCCCCAGACCCCGGGGGTCGCCCACCCTCCCGCCCATTGCTCAGCGTTGGTTGTGCTGGGCTCCTGGGGCTTCGCCCCGGCCCCGGGAGGTCGCCGACCCTCCCGCCCGTAACCGGGAGTTGTGCAGTCCGGGCTTCCTGGGGCTTCGCCCCAGACCCCGGGGGTCGCCCACCCTCCCGCCCGTTGCTCAGCGTTGGTTGTGCTGCGCCCTCACCCCGCTTCGGGGCTCCGCCCCGGACCCCGAGGCGTTGGCCCCGCCCTCCCTCAAGCTCTTAAGGGGCAGGGGCCCCCCGTCCCATGACAGGGGTTGGACGGTTCGGCTTCTGGGGCCGTGTCCCGCACCCCCTGCGGGGACTTCGTCCCCTGCACCCCTTTTCGGGGGCTTCGCCCCCGGACCCTCGTGCCGCGCCTGAAGGGCGCTCGTCCTCAATCTCCCCCAGGGCTTTAAGGGCCAGGGGGACCCCTATGACGGGCTGGGACGGGGCTCAGCCCGTGTCCGTCGGACAAGGCTGAAGACGCTCGGCCCTGCCGGGGCCGGTACTGCTGGGGGCGCGGGGAACTGCGCGACCAGCCACCCGTGACCCGCACCCGAAGCGCCGGCCACAGCTGCCCCCACCCCCGGAGGGTTTCGGGAAGGGGTGGGGTGGGGCTCCCCGGGGTCTGCGGCACAGCCCCAGCACTACCCGCCGGGCCGCCGAGCCACAAGCCGCACCTCCCCGTGGAGCCCGCGCCCAGCGAACTCCGCGCAGGCCCCTGGCCGTTGAGCCCCCTCCGGGGAGCATCAAGGCGCTCCACCCTTGCCAAGCCCGCCCTCGTCAAGGCGCCGGTCAAAGCAACCCCGTACGCCTAGTCCAGCCAGTGCCGGCGCCCCAGCATCACCAGGCGGAGCTGCGCGCGGGCGGTGCTGAGGACCGGCTCCTCGCCGGGCTCGCCGGCCTCCAGGAGGGCGGAAGCCGTCATCACCATGTGGTCGACGTACACCCCGGCCAGCATGCGCAGGTCCGCCGAAGTCCAGCCCGCCGACTGCGGGTCGGCGCCGAGCGCCTCGGCCACCTCGTCCGCGAAACGCCTCAGTTGCACGCCGATGGCCTCGCGGACCGGGGCGACCCCGCCGTGCCGTTCGCGGGCGATGAAGCGGACGTGCGCCGGGTGCGTGCGTACATGCGAGGCGATCAACGCGACCGCCCGGTCGATGCGTTCCTCGCTCGCCCCGGTCGTGACGATCGCCGCCCGGATCGTGTCGTGGAGACTGCCCAGCGCCTGCTCTACCAGGGCGACCCCGAGGTCGGCGGTGTCCTTGAAGTGCCGGTAGAACGCGGCCGGCGCGACGCCCACGGCCCGGGTGACCTCTCGGAGCCCGAGGCTGCTCAGGCTCTGGTGCTCCAGGAGCTGGAGCGCCGAGTCCATGAGGGCCTGCCGGGTCTTCTGCTTCTGGGCCTGCCGGATTCCGAGAGTGTGGCTCATACCACTCAGTAAACAGCTGTTTGCTGAACTTGGGAAGACTAGACTCATCAGTCAGTGAACAGTCGTACTCCGATGGCTGGTTGACCCCGTCAGCCACCTTCGTCCGGCCGTGAGTATTCAGGTACTCAGTCTCACGTACGCACGCAATCACGTACTTACGCACAGAACCGCACGCAGAACGCACCCAGAATAGAAAGGGATCCCATGCTTTTCTTCGTCGCAGCCCTCCTCCTGCTGGGGGTCGTGCTGGGCTCAGCGGCGCACCTTCCGCTCCCGGTCACCCTCGCCGTCGCCGGCGTCATCGGCGTATGGCTCATCGTCTTCGCCGCCCGCGAACGCTTCTCGCACCGGAAGGGCTGACCATGGAACTCGCAGCGATCCGACGCCGCACCCGCCCCCAAGCTCTCAAGGAGCAGGGGGGACCCCCATCCCGAGACGCCGACGGCATGGCCGTCGCGGCCTTCGTCCTCGGCCTGCTCGGGCTGCTCGTCATGAACATCGTCCTCGGCCCCATCGCCATCGTGCTGTCCGCGCTCTCCCTCCTGTACGGGACCAAGCGCCGCGGCCGGGCCCTGCTCGGGCTCGCCCTGGGCGTGGCCGACCTCGCGGTCCTGCTCGGCCTGGTCCTCGCCGACCACACCGTGTCCTGGGGCCTCGGCGGCTGAACCCCGCCCCGGCCCTGGCCGGAACTGCGGCACGGTCCGCCCGGCGCGGCTCGTAGAATCGGGCCCACCATGGCTTACCTCGACCACGCCGCGACCACTCCGATGCTTCCGGAGGCGGTCCGGGCGATGACCGCCCACCTGACCGTCACCGGCAATGCGTCCTCGCTGCACGCCGCCGGACGGCGGGCCCGCCGCACCGCCGAGGAGGCCCGGGAGGAACTCGCCGAAGCGCTCGGCGCCCGCCCCAGCGAGGTCGTCTTCACGGCCGGCGGCACCGAGGCCGACAACCTCGCCGTCAAGGGTCTGTACTGGGCCCGCCGCGACGCCGACCCGCGCCGCGTGCGCGTGCTCGCCAGCCCCGTCGAGCACCACGCCGTGCTCGACGCGGTGCACTGGCTCGCCGAACACGAGGGCGCCACCGTCGAGTACCTGCCCGTCGATCCGTACGGGCGGGTGCACCCTGACGCCCTGCGCGAGGCCATCGAGCGCAACCCCGACGACGTCGCCCTGGCCACCGTGATGTGGGCCAACAACGAGATCGGCACCGTCCTGCCGGTCGCCGAACTGGCCGCGGTGGCAAGGGAGTTCGGCATCCCGATGCACGCGGACGCCGTCCAGGCCTTCGGTCAGCTCGACGTGGACTTCGCCGCGTCCGGACTGGCCGCCATGACCGTCTCCGGACACAAGGTCGGCGGCCCGTACGGCATCGGCGCCCTGCTGCTCGGCCGCGAGTACACCCCCGTACCCGTGCTGCACGGCGGCGGCCAGGAGCGGCACGTGCGCTCCGGCACCCTCGACGTCCCCGCCATCGCCTCCTTCGCGGTCGCCGGGCGGCTCGCCGCGGAACGGCGCGGCGCGTTCGCCCGCGACATCGGGGGACTGCGCGACCGGCTCGTCGAAGCCGTCCACAAGGCCGTGCCCGACGCGATCCTCGGCGGCGACCCCGACCCGGCGGGCCGGCTCCCCGCCAACGCCCACTTCACCTTCCCCGGCTGCGAAGGCGACTCCCTCCTCCTGCTGCTCGACGCGCAGGGCATCGAATGCTCCACCGGCTCCGCCTGCACCGCGGGCGTCGCCCAGCCCAGCCACGTCCTGCTCGCCACCGGCACCGACCCCGACCTGGCCCGCGGCACCCTGCGTTTCTCGTTCGGCCACACCTCCACCGCGGCCGATGTCGAAGCGGTCGCCGACGCGATCGGCCCCGCCGTCGAACGGGCCCGCACGGCGGGGCTCGTCTGAGCCACCTCCCCCGGAACGCGGCCGCCCCCGCCGCTCAGGCCCGGCCGGCCGCCCCGACCAGCGAGATGTAGCGCGGCCAGTCCCAGTGCGGGCCGGGGTCGGTGTGATCGGTGCCGGGCACCTCCACGTGCCCGATGATGTGCGTCCGGTCGACGGCTATTCGATAGCGGGCGCAGAGCGCCGCCGTAAGGCGTGCCGACGACGCGTACATGGCGTCCGTGAAGGACGACGCCTCCTCGACGAAGCCCTCGTGCTCTATGCCGACACTGCGCTCGTTGTACTTCCGGTTGCCCGCGTGGAAGGCCACGTCCATCTCCCGCACGGTCTGCGCGACGTGCCCGTCCTTGCGCACCACGTAATGGGCGGCCGCCTTGTTCTCCGGGTCCTGGAACGTCTTCAGGGCGCTGTCGAAACTGCCCTGCACGACATGGATCACCACCCGGTCCACCTCGTAGTCGTCCGGCCGGTCGGCCATCCGCCAGTTCGCCGGCGCGGCCGCCACCCACTGGGCGCCCGCGTAGTCCAGCTCGCCCGCCTTGCGCGGCTTGTGCGGCCGCGCCTGCGGCGCGTTCAGATATCCGATGGTCCCGAGCGCCACTACCGCGCCCCCGATCAGCAGCCCCCTGCGACTGGTCGCCATAAGCCCCCGCCCCCGTCCCTCCCGCACCGCTCCCCGTGAGGTCCCACTGCACCCCTCGGGCCCCCGAGGAATCCCGGATCGGTCCCCTCTGAGATCCACAACGGATACTCCCGCGCCCCGGGTTCCCGATCCCACGTACCCTTACGAGTGCTATGACTCAGACTTCGACGCAGCCCTCGCCGATGACCTCCCCGCGCCCCCTGCGCGTCCTCGCCGCCATGTCCGGTGGTGTGGACTCCGCCGTCGCCGCCGCCCGGGCCGCCGAAGCCGGCCACGACGTCACCGGTGTGCACCTGGCGCTCTCCGCGAACCCCCAGTCCTTCCGCACCGGGGCCCGGGGCTGCTGCACCATCGAGGACTCCCGGGACGCCCGCCGCGCCGCGGACGTCATCGGCATCCCGTTCTACGTCTGGGACCTGGCGGAACGCTTCCGCGAGGACGTCGTCGAGGACTTCATCGCCGAGTACGAGGCCGGCCGCACCCCCAACCCGTGCCTGCGCTGCAACGAGAAGATCAAGTTCGCGGCGCTGCTCGACAAGGCCCTTGCACTCGGCTTCGACGCCGTGTGCACCGGCCACTACGCGACCGTCGTCCTGAACGAGGACGGCACCCGCGAGCTGCACCGCGCCTCCGACATGGCCAAGGACCAGTCGTACGTCCTCGGAGTGCTCGACGAGCGTCAGCTCGCGCACGCGATGTTCCCACTCGGCGACACCCTCACCACCAAGGACGAGATCCGGGCCGAGGCCGAGCGCCGGGGCCTGGCGGTCGCCAAGAAGCCCGACAGCCACGACATCTGCTTCATCGCCGACGGCGACACCCAGGGCTTCCTCGCGAACCGTCTCGGCAAGGCGGAGGGCGACATCGTCGACGAGTCCGGCGCGAAGATCGGCAGCCACGAGGGCGCCTTCGGCTTCACCATCGGCCAGCGCAAGGGCCTGCGCATCGGCCACCCGGCCGCCGACGGCAAGCCCCGCTACGTCCTCGACATCTCCCCGGTGAACAACACCGTCACCGTCGGCCCCGTCGAAGCCCTCGACGTCACTGCCCTCGGCGCGATCAAGCCCCGCTGGTGCGGCACCGCGCCGGTCGGCCCCGGTACGTACACCGCCCAGCTGCGCGCCCACGGCGGCGAGACCGAGGTCACGGCGGAGCTCGTCGACGGCGTCCTGAACGTGACGTTCGCCGAGCCGGTCCGCGGCGTCGCCCCCGGCCAGGCGATCGTCCTGTACGACGGCACGCGCGTGGTGGGCTCGGCGACGATCGCGACGACCGAGCGGGCCGCGGCGCGCGTCTAGAGGCGCCGACTTCGAAGGGGGCGTCCAAGAGGGCGCCCGCTTCGAAAGAGCCCACCCTAAAAGAGGGTCATCCCTGGACGACCCGAAGCACGAGCTTGCCCCGGGTGCGGCCCCGCTCGCCGTACTCGTGCGCCTTGGCCGCGTCCGCGAGTTCAAACACCGAGTCGATCTCGGCGCGCAGCCGGCCCTCCTCGACCAGCTCGGCGATCGCCCGCATGCCCGCGTAGTCCGCCTCCACCAGCGTGAAGCCCGCACGGACGCCCAGGTCGGCCGCCTCCGCGAGCAGCCCGTCCTCGTCCGCGGACGCGATCGAGACCAGGACGCCGCCTCGGCGCAGCACCTTCAGGGAGCGGCTGCCGTACGCGCCGCCGATGGGGTCGAGGACGACGTCCACGTCCCGCACCGCCTCGGTGAAGTCGACCGCGGTGTAGTCGATCACTTCGTCCGCGCCGAGACCGCGCACGAAGTCGTGCTTGGCGGCGCTCGCCGTGCCGATGACGTACGCGCCGCGCGCCTTGGCGATCTGCACGGCGAGGTGGCCCACGCCGCCCGCCGCGGCGTGGATCAACACCCGCTGTCCGGCGGTCAGTTGGGCCGTCTCGACGAGCGACTGGTACGCGGTGAGCGAGGCCAGCGGCAGCGCCGCGGCCTGGATGTGGTCGATCCCGGCGGGCTTGCGCGTGAAGTGCCGGGCCGGGGCGGTGACGTACTCGGCGTACGCGCCGGCCTGGTGCGGGAAGCGCGGCATGCCGAACACCTCGTCGCCGGGCCGGTACAGGGTGACGCCGAAGCCCACCGCCTCGACGGTGCCGGACACGTCCCAGCCGAGGATCGGCGGGGTGCCCATCACCGCGAGCCCGCCGCTCGCGCGGACCTTCCAGTCGGCGGGGTTGACGCCGGCCGCGTGCACCCGCACCAGGATCTCGGCCGGGCCCGGTTCGGGCCGCTCGGTCTCGATCTCGGCGAGCACCTCGGGGCCGCCCCATCGAAGAGGGCTGATGGCGCGCATGGTCTGGGACATGTCTGATCCTTTTCGGGGTGTTTCTGCTGGTGGGAGCACCAGCCTGAACCCCGGGCGGCCATCGTGGTGCTGGCCGTTTGGCCATGATGTGACAGAATCTGGCCATGGCTGTACGACGGAAAGTCCACCGCGTGGCGGTGCTCGCCCTCGACGGAGTGGTCTCCTTCGAGCTGGGCATCCCCTCGCGGATCTTCGACACCGCCAGGGGGTCCGGAGGCGAGCCTCTTTACGAGGTGACCGTCTGCACCGTGGACGGGCGGCCGGTGCGCACCGAGGCCGGATTCTCCGTGGCCGTCGAGCACGGGCCCGAGGCGCTCGCCGCGGCCGACACCGTGGTGATCCCGCCCACCCAGGACCTCGGCGCGATGGCCGACGGCGGCCCGCTCCCCGAGCCGCTGGCCCGCGCCTTCGACCGGATCCGGCCCGGCACCCGCATGGTGTCGATCTGTACGGCGTCCTACGTCCTGGCCGCCGCCGGGCTGCTCGACGGGCGGCCCGCCACCACGCACTGGTGCGACGCAGCCGCCTTCGCGCGCACGTTCCCGCGTATCGAGGTCGACCCGGGCGTCCTGTTCGTCGACGACGGCGACGTCCTGACCTCGGCGGGCGCCGCCGCCGGCATCGACCTGTGCCTGCACCTCGTACGCCGCGACCACGGCAGCGCGGTCGCCAACCGGGCCGCCCGGCACTGCGTCGTCCCGCCGTGGCGCGACGGCGGGCAGGCCCAGTACATCGAACGCCCGGTCCCCGAACCGACGGTGGCCAGCACCGCCGCCACCCGCGCGTGGGCCCTGGAGCGCCTCCAGGACCCGCTCTCGCTGGGCGAGATGGCCACCCACGCGCGGATGAGCCTGCGCACCTTCACGCGCCGCTTCCGCGAGGAGGCGGGCACGACGCCCGGCAACTGGCTCACCGCCCAGCGCCTCGAACTGGCCCGTCAGCTCCTGGAGTCCAGCGATCTGCCGGTGGACCTGGTCGCCCACCGGGCCGGCTTCGGCACGGCCAACTCGCTGCGCCAGCACATGCGTTCCGTCCTGGGCGTATCCCCGGTCGCGTACCGGCGCACGTTCCAGGTCGGCGCGCGGACCTGAGCCGTAGCCGGACTACTCGGTGACGACCTCCACTTCGTAGAAGCACAGGTGGTCCTTGATCTCGGCCACGTCCGGCTTCGGGTCGGGGTAGTACCAGACGAGGTCGGCCGCCCCGGGCAGCGACCAATAGGAGGCCGTGCCCTTGAACGGGCAGTACGTGTGGGTGTCCGACGGGGTCAGCAGATCGGTGCGGACGTCCTCGGGCGGAAGGTAGTAGCGGACGGGGAGGCCGGTCTCGCGCAGCAGCAGCGGACGGCCGCTCTCGGCGAGCACCTGCCCGTCGCGAACGACCCGCACGTGCTCGGTGCCGCGCTCAATGGTGATGCGATGTCCAGTCGTCATAAGAAGTGCAGCGTTCACCGGGCCGCTCTTCTTCCCTCCCGCTTTCTTCCCTCCCGCCGTTTCGTATCGTTGCCGTATGAACATCTGCGTCTTCCTCTCCGCGGCCGATCTCGACGAGCGCTACACGCGCCCCGCCCAGGAGTTCGCCGAGCTTCTGGGCAAGGGCGGGCACACCCTGGTATGGGGCGGCTCAGAGAGCGGCCTCATGAAGGTCGTCGCCGACGGGGTGCAGGGCGCGGGCGGGAAACTCGTCGGCGTCTCCGTCGACTTCCTCGCGGAAAAGGCCCGTAAGAACGCCGACGAGATGGTCATCGCCCAGGACCTCGCCGAGCGCAAGGCGCTGCTGCTCGCCAAGTCGGACGCCGTCGTGATCATGGTGGGCGGCACCGGCACACTGGACGAGGCCACCGAGATCCTGGAGCTGAAGAAGCACGGGAAGACGACCAAGCCGGTCGTCCTGCTGAACACCGCGGGCTTCTACGACGGCCTCAAGGAACAGTTCCGCCGCATGGAGGACGAGGGCTTCCTGCCCATTCCCCTCACCGACCTGGTCTTCTTTGCCGAGGACGGTGTCGCGGCGCTCGCCTACCTGGAAGAGTCCCTCGGTATCCAGTAGTCACGAGAAGCAGGGCGGGAAGCGGGACGAGAAGTAGTGCGAGCATGGCGGGTATGGCTACTCACCTGATCACCGGGGCCGGTTCCGGCATCGGCGCGGCCGTCGCGCGCCGGCTGCACGAGCGCGGCGACGAGCTCATCCTGCTCGCGCGCGACGCCGGACGCGCCAAGGAGCTCGCCGCCCGGTACCCCGGCGCCCGCACCCTCGTCGGCGACCTCGCCGACCCCGACCGCCTCTCCTGGGCCTTCGACAAACAGCCGATGCCGGACCAGCTCGACTCGCTGCTGCACATCGCGGGCATCGTCGACCTCGGCCCGGTCGGCGATCTGCGCCCCAAGACCTGGCACCAGCAGCTCAACGTCAACCTCATCGCCCCCGCCGAGATCACCCGCCACCTGCTGCCCCAACTCCGCGCCTCGCGCGGCCACGTGGTGTTCGTGAACTCCGGCGCCGGCCTCAACGCGCACGCCGAATGGGGCGCGTACGCCGCCTCCAAGCACGGCCTCAAGGCGCTCGCCGACTCCCTGCGCCAGGAGGAGCACGCCAACGGCGTCCGCGTGACCTCGGTCTACCCGGGACGCACCGCGAGCCCCATGCAGGCCAAGGTGCACTCGCAGGAGGGCAAGGAGTACGACCCCGCGAAGTTCATCGCCCCCGAGTCGGTGGCCACGACCATCGTGATGGCCATCGACCTGCCGGCCGACGCCGAGGTCAACGACCTCACCGTGCGCCCCGGCAAGTAGCCGGGACCGGGCCCCGCGCCCGGTTGCGTACGCTTCCGGGGTGAGCGAACAGAGCAATTTCCCCTGGGGGCCCGCCACCGGCGTCGGTTCGATGCCGGGCGGCGACGCGCGGGAGACCGCCAAGACCGTCACCGGCTCGCTGATCGGCGCCGAGGGGGCGAGCGGCGACTTCCCCCACCTCGCGGAGCTGCCCGCGCGCGGACCCGGCGCCGACATGATCGGGAGGACCATCGGACTCCTCGTCGAGATGTACGGACACGTGGAGCCCAGCGGCTGGCGCGTCAGCGACCGGCCCGGCCGGGACACCCGGCGGGCCAGGTCCTGGCTCGGCGAGGACCTCGACGCCCTGGAGGAGTTCACCCAGGAGTACACCGGGCCGCTGAAGGTGCAGGCCGTCGGGCCGTGGACGCTGGCCGCCGCCCTGGAGCTCAGGAACGGCGAGCTCTCCCTCGGCGACCCCGGCGCCTGCCGCGACCTCGCGGGATCGCTCGCCGAGGGCCTGCGCGACCACCTCGCGGACGTCCGCCGGCGGGTGCCCGGCGCCCGGATCGTGCTCCAGCTCGACGAGCCCTCCCTCACCTCCGTGCTGCGCGGGCAGATCCGTACCGCCAGCGGATACCGCACCCACCGGGCCGTCGACCGGCAGGTCGTCGAGGCCGCCCTGCGGGACGTCGTCGCCGTGCACGATGGTCCGGTCGTCGTCCACTCCTGCGCCCCCGACGTCCCCTTCGCCCTGCTGCGGCGGGCCGGGGCCGCCGGGGTGTCGTTCGATTTCTCGCTGCTCACCGAGCGTGATGACGAGCAGATCGGTGAGGCCGCCGAGAGCGGCGTCAAGCTCTTCGCCGGAGTGGTGCCGGGCACCGACGGCCCATTGTCAGACCCTGCCGGTAGCGTCATGGGTGTCAGGACGCTGTGGCGCAGGCTGGGGCTGAATCCGGGGACTCTGTGCGAGTCCGTGGTGATCACCCCGGCATGCGGTATGGCGGGTGCGTCCCCGGCCTATGCCCGGGCCGCGCTCGCCCACTGCGTCCGGGCGGCGAGATCGCTCGCGGACAACCCTGAGTGACGGAGAAGACGGGAAACGGGAGGACATGACGGTGGCTGGCGAACAGAACGCAGCGGTGCCCGCGGAGGCACGGGAGAAGCACGCGCTCCTCGCCGAGCAGATCGAGGAGCACCGCTTCCGGTACTACGTGAAGGACCAACCGGTCATCAGCGACGGCGACTTCGACAAGCTGCTCCGCTCGCTCGAAGCGCTGGAGGACGAGCACCCCGAGCTGCGCACACCCGACTCGCCGACCCAGAAGGTGGCGGGCGCCTACGAGACGGACTTCGCCTCGGTCGAGCACCGCGAGCGGATGCTGTCCCTGGACAACGCCTTCGACGACGAGGAACTGGCCGCCTGGGCCGAGCGCATCGCCAAGGACGTCGGCACCACCGAGTACCACTACCTGTGCGAGCTGAAGGTCGACGGCCTCGCCGTGAACCTGACGTACGAGCACGGCCGGCTGACCCGCGCCGCCACCCGCGGCGACGGCCGCACCGGCGAGGACATCACGCCCAACGTGCGCACCATCGCCGACATCCCCGACCGGCTCAAGGGCGACCGCATCCCCGAGCTCGTCGAGATCCGCGGCGAGGTCTACTTCCCGATGGAGGCATTCGAAGGCCTCAACGCCCGCCTGGTCGAAGCGGGCGACAAGCCGTTCGCCAACCCCCGCAACGCGGCCGCCGGTTCGCTGCGCCAGAAGGACCCCAAGGTCACCGCGACCAGACCGCTGCACATGGTGGTCCACGGCATCGGCGCCCGCCAGGGCTTCGACATCGACCGCCTCTCGCAGGCGTACGGCCTGCTGCGCGAATGGGGCCTGCCGACCGCCCAGCGCAACAAGGTGGTCAAGTCCCTCGAAGAAGTGCGGGAGTTCATCGCCTACATGGGCGAGAACCGGCACTCGGTGGTGGAGCACGAGATCGACGGCGTCGTCGTCAAGCTCGACGAGATCCCCCTCCAGGGCCGCCTCGGCTCCACCGCGCGCGCCCCGCGCTGGGCCATCGCCTGGAAGTACGCGCCCGAAGAGGTCAACACCAAGCTCGTCAACATCCGCGTGGGCGTGGGCCGTACCGGCCGCGTCACGCCCTACGCACAGGTCGAGCCGGTCACCGTGGCCGGCTCCGAGGTCGAGTTCGCCACCCTCCACAACCAGGACGTGGTGAAGGCCAAGGGCGTCCTCATCGGCGACACCGTGGTGCTCCGCAAGGCCGGAGACGTCATCCCGGAGATCCTCGGCCCCGTCGCCGACCTGCGGGACGGCAGCGAGTACCCCTTCGAGATGCCCGCCGAGTGCCCGGAATGCGGGACCGCGCTGCGTCCGATGAAGGAGGGCGACATCGACCTGCGCTGCCCCAACGCCCAGTCCTGTCCCGCCCAATTGAGGGAGCGGCTGTTCTACCTGGGCGGTCGCAAGAGCCTCGACATCGAGAACTTCGGATACGTCGCGGCCGCCGCGCTCACCAGACCGCTGGAGCCGACGACGCCGCCGCTGCTCGACGAGGGCGACCTCTTCGACCTCACGATGGATCAGCTCCTGCCCATCAAGGCGTACGTCCTCGATCAGGACAGCGGACTGCCCAAGCGCGACCCCAAGACCGGCGAGGAGAAGGTCGCCCTCGTCTTCGCCAACATGAACGGGGAGCCGCGCAAGAACGCCGTCTCGATGCTGGAGAACATCGCGGCGGCCAAGGAGCGCCCCCTCGCCCGGATCCTCACCGGGCTCTCCATTCGCCACGTCGGCCCGGTCGCCGCCGAGGCGCTGGCCCGCGAATTCCGCTCCATCGACCGCATCCAGCAGGCCACCGAGGAGGAACTCGCCGCGGTCGAGGGCGTCGGCGGCACCATCGCGGCCTCCCTCAAGCAGTGGTTCGCCGAGGAGTGGCACCAGGAGATCCTGCGCAAGTGGAAGGCCGCCGGCGTCCGCATGGAGGACGAGAGCACCGGCGAGGACGAGGGACCGCGCCCGCTGGAGGGCCTCACCGTCGTCGTGACCGGAACTCTTGAGCGGCACACCAGAGATGGCGCGAAAGAAGCGCTGCAGAGCCGCGGAGCCAAGGTCACCGGTTCCGTTTCCAAGAAGACCTCCTTCGTCGTCGTCGGCGACAGCCCGGGGTCCAAATACGACAAGGCGATGCAGCTGAAGGTTCCGGTTCTGGACGAGGGCGGCTTCGCCGTTCTGCTGGAACAAGGGCCCGACGCCGCGAGAGAAGCCGCGATGCCCAACGCCCCAGAGGGGGAATGAGACAGAAACGAGGGTAGTAACAGGGGGCCTGGAGGCTGCGCGGAGTCACCCGTTCGGCGCATAGCAGACCGATGCGGGTGGCTGGGTCGCATTCGGGCAAGAGCTGTAGAGCGCTGCCCGACAGAGCCTTCTGCGGCCTACTGTTGAGATGTGCGCCTGTCGTGCACGGCTGATGGCCCCTGCTAGTGGAGCGGTTGGGGTTCAACACAAGTCGTGGTGGCATGACATCGGGGCCATCGCGTGCACGGGCACTGCCGGCTGTGAGAGGGACGGGAATGAAACCGACCGAGAGCACCGCCCCGGCCGTGAGGCTGCGCGGGTTCACGGGCTTTTCGTCCAGGCTGACGGCCGTTGTCACAGGCCTCGCGGGCGTGGTCCTTGCCACCGGCTTCTACCGGGCCGTCCAGCAGGGCGACGCCCTGTTCCCCGGCGGGACGACGGGCTGGTCGCTCGCCGTCCTCACCGGCATTATCGTCGGCCATCTCGTCGCGCTCGGCCGTGAGCGCTGGTGGGGCGGCACCGGTTCGGGAGCCGCCCTCACCATTGCCGTGCTGCTCCTGTACGGCTGGCTGCCGGCCGCGCTGGTCAGCCTGGCCGTGGTGGTCCTGGTCGGCGCCGCGCGGCGCAACCGCTGGCGCCAGGGCGTGCTGCACGGCGCCGTGGACATCCTCGGCATAGGAGCCGCGGGCCTGGTCCTGGCCGCCTTCGACGTCGTCCCGGGCGTGGCCCACCCGTGGTGGCCCACCCAGTGGAGCGTCGCCGGCGCCCCCGAAATCGTGCTCGCGGCCGGTACGTATCTGCTGCTCACCAGGATGCTGCTCTGGTACGCGCTCGCGCCCCGCGGCGGCGGGCTGCCCACCGTCGCCCGCACGGCCCTGTTCAGGCAGGGGCTCGTCGCGGTCGCGCTCCTCGGGATCGCCCCGCTGATCTGCGTCGTCGCCATGTCGGTGCCCCTGCTGCTCCCGCTGTTCGCGGTTCCGCTCGTCGCCCTCGACTCGACGCTCTGGATCGCCCGGGCCCGCGCCGAGGAGCAACTGCGCGACCCGCTCACCGGCCTCCCCAACCGCCAGTGGCTCCTGGAACGCACCTGGTCGGCCCTGGAGGAGGCGGAGAGCACCGGCACCCGCTCCGCGCTCGTCCTGATCGACCTCGACCGCTTCCGGTCGGTGAACGACACCCTCGGGCACCTCGCGGGAGACCGTCTCCTGCTCCAGATAGCCGAACGGCTCAGGACCGCTCTGCCGCGCGGCGCGGAGGCGGCCAGACTGGGCGGCGACGAGTTCGCCGTGCTGCTGCCCGTGTGCGACTCCGCGACCAGCGCCATGCGGACGGCCCGCGGCATGGTCGCCGAGCTTTCCTCGCCGCTCGACCTGGACGGGCTGACCCTCGTCCTGGAGGCCAGCGCGGGCGTCGCGCTCTTCCCCGACCACGCGCTGGACGCCGAGGGGCTGCTCCGCCGGGCCGACGTCGCGATGTACCAGGCCAAGCGGGACCGCACGGGCGTGGAGGTCTACGAATCCAAGCGGGACTCCAACACCCCTGACCGTCTCGGCCTGTTGGGCGATCTGCGGCGTGCGCTCGACGCGGGGGACGTGGAGCTGCACTACCAGCCGAAGGTCCAGTTCGACGGCCAGGTGGCGGGACTTGAGGCGCTGGTGCGCTGGGTGCACCCCGAGCGCGGGCGGGTCCCTCCGGACGAGTTCATCGCGATCGCCGAGTCCAGCGGGCTGATGCCGCACCTCACCGAGTACGTCCTGGAGACGGCGCTCGCCCAGGTGGCGCGGTGGCGGGCCCAGGGCCTCAAGGTCCCGGTCGCCGTCAACGTCTCCCCGCGCGACGTCCACACGCCCGGCTTCGCGGGGGCCGTCGCCGCCCGCCTCGCCCGGCACGGCGTCCCGGCCGGCGCGCTCCAGCTGGAGATAACGGAACACGTCCTGCTTGAGGACCCGCAGCGGGCCGCCGACACCATGGCCGGGCTGACCGGCCACGGCGTGAAGATGTCCCTCGACGACTTCGGTACGGGGTATTCGTCGCTGGTGCACCTGCGGCGGCTGCCGGTCAGCGAGTTGAAGATCGACCGGTCGTTCGTGGCCCGGCTCGCCATCGACAACGAGGACGCGGAGATCGTCCGCTGCACCGTCGATCTCGCCCACTCGCTCGGCCTGTTGGTGGTGGCGGAGGGCGTCGAGGACGACGAGACGTGGGAGCGGCTGCGGGACCTGGGGTGCGACGCGGTGCAGGGGTGGCTGGTGGCCGCGGCGATGCCGCCCGCCGAGGCGACGGCCTGGCTGCTCGCCCGGGGCGACTCCGGGTGGCACCGGCCGGCCGAGATCGCGGCCGCCGCCGCTGCGCGGGCCGAGGCGGAGGCGCAGGGCTCCGGGCAGCCCGTGCAGTGATCCGGGGCGCCCGGGGCTCCGCCCCGGACCCCGGCCGCTCGACCTCGGCGGGGGTGCGTCGGCCCCGTACCGCACAGGGCCCGGGCCGCCCGCAGCCGCAGCCGGGGGCGGTGACCGAGGGTGAGCGGGTAATCCGTTTCGTGGTGAGGGCGCCGCGCCCCATAGGATTGGGCCCAAACCACACTCACTCACCCCTGAGGATCGCTGCATGCCTGGCATTACGCGCGAGGAGGTCGCCCACCTCGCCCGGCTGGCGCGTCTGGAGCTGAAGGGCGAAGAGCTCGACCACTTCGCCGGACAGCTCGACGACATCATCGGCGCGGTCGCCCGCGTCTCCGAGGTCGCCGACCAAGACGTACCCCCGACCTCCCACCCGCTGCCGCTGACCAATGTCATGCGCGCGGACGAGGTCCGTCCGTCGCTCACCCCCGCGCAGGCGCTCTCCGGCGCCCCGGCCCAGGAGCAGCAGCGTTTCAAGGTGCCGCAGATCCTGGGGGAGGACTAATCACATGACGGACATCATCAAGCTCACCGCCGCCGAGATCGCCTCGAAGATCGCGTCCGGCGAGCTCACGGCCGTCGAGGTCACCGAGGCCCACCTGGCCCGCATCGAGGCCGTGGACGAGAAGGTCCACGCCTTCCTGCACGTCGACCGGGAGGGCGCGCTCGCGCAGGCCCGCGCCGTCGACGCCAAGCGCGCGGCCGGCGAGAAGCTCGGCCCGCTGGCCGGTGTGCCCCTCGCGCTGAAGGACATCTTCACCACCGAGGGCATCCCGACCACCGTCGGCTCGAAGATCCTCGAAGGCTGGATCCCGCCGTACGACGCGACGCTCACCAAGCGCCTCAAGGACGCGGACGTCGTCATCCTCGGCAAGACCAACATGGACGAGTTCGCCATGGGGTCGTCGACGGAGAACAGCGCGTACGGCCCGACCGGCAACCCGTGGGACCTGACCCGCATTCCGGGCGGTTCGGGTGGCGGTTCGAGTGCCGCCCTCGCCTCCTACGAGGCCCCGCTCGCCATCGGTACGGACACCGGCGGCTCCATCCGCCAGCCCGCCGCCGTCACCGGCACCGTCGGCGTCAAGCCGACCTACGGCGCGGTCTCCCGCTACGGCATGGTCGCCTTCTCGTCCTCCCTGGACCAGGGCGGCCCCTGCGCCCGTACGGTCCTGGACGCCGCGCTGCTGCACGAGGTCATCGCCGGGCACGACCCGCTCGACTCGACCTCCATCGACGCGCCGGTCCCGCCGGTCGTCGAGGCCGCGAAGAACGGTTCCGTCGCCGGGATGCGTGTCGGCGTCGTGAAGCAGTTCTCCGGCGAGGGCTACCAGGCCGGCGTCGTCCAGCGCTTCAACGAGTCGGTCGAGCTGCTCAAGTCGCTCGGCGCCGAGATCGTCGAGCTGGACTGCCCCTCCTTCGACCTGGCGCTCTCCGCGTACTACCTGATCGCGCCGTCCGAGTGCTCCTCCAACCTGGCCCGCTTCGACGCCATGCGCTACGGCCTGCGGGTCGGCGACGACGGCACGAAGTCCGCCGAGGACGTCACCGCCCTGACCCGCGAGGCCGGCTTCGGCGACGAGGTCAAGCGCCGCATCATCCTCGGTACGTACGCGCTCAGCTCCGGCTACTACGACGCGTACTACGGCTCGGCCCAGAAGGTCCGCACCCTCATCACCCGCGACTTCGAGAAGGCCTTCGAGCAGGTCGACGTGATCGTCTCGCCGACCACGCCCACCACCGCCTTCCCGATCGGCGAGCGCGCCGACGACCCGATGGCGATGTACCTCGCCGACCTGTGCACCATCCCGACCAACATGGCGGGCAACGCCGCCATGTCGCTGCCCTGCGGCCTCGCGCCGGAGGACGGCCTGCCGGTCGGGCTGCAGATCATCGCCCCCGCCATGAAGGACGACCGCCTGTACAAGGTGGGAGCCGCTGTCGAGGCCGCCTTCGTGGAAAAGTGGGGCCACCCGCTGCTTGAGGAGGCTCCGTCGCTGTGAGTGCACTGACCAAGGCCAAGGGATTCAAGAAGTCCAAGGCCGGTACGTACCTGTCCATGGGCACCACCGCCTTCGGCGCGATCAGCGTGGCGAAGCAGGTCAAGAAGGCCCGCCTGGAGCACGACACGCTGCAGCTCGTCGACGCGATCGTCTCCGCCGCCGCCATCGCCACCGGCATCGCCCTGCTGTACCGCGAGCTGAAGCGCCTCGGCGACGACGACGTCCTGCTGGGCTGAGAGGGAAAGTTTCACCGTGACTAGCGAACTCCTGTCGTACGAGGACGCGTTGGCGTCGTACGACCCCGTCATGGGCCTTGAGGTCCATGTCGAACTCGGCACCAGGACCAAGATGTTCTGCGGCTGTTCCACGGAGCTGGGCGCCGAGCCCAACTCGCAGACCTGCCCCACCTGCCTCGGCCTGCCCGGCTCGCTCCCGGTCGTCAACGCGATCGGCGTCGAGTCGGCCGTCAAGATCGGCCTCGCGCTGAACTGCGAGATCGCCGAGTGGTGCCGCTTCGCCCGGAAGAACTACTTCTATCCGGACATGCCGAAGAACTTCCAGACCTCGCAGTACGACGAGCCGATCGCCTTCAACGGCTACCTGGACGTCCAGCTGGAGGACGGCGAGATCTTCCGCGTGGAGATCGAGCGCGCCCACATGGAGGAGGACACCGGCAAGTCCACGCACGTCGGTGGTGCGACGGGCCGCATCCACGGCGCCTCGCACTCGCTCCTGGACTACAACCGCGCGGGCATCCCGCTCATCGAGATCGTCACCAAGCCGATCGAGGGCGCGGGAGAGCGGGCCCCCGAGGTCGCCAAGGCGTACGTGGCCGAGCTGCGCGAGGTCATCAAGGCGCTCGACGTCTCCGAGGCCCGGATGGACAAGGGCCAGATGCGCTGCGACGTGAACCTGTCGCTGCGCCCGCACGGCGTCGAGAAGTTCGGCACGCGTTCGGAGACCAAGAACGTCAACTCGCTCCGCTCGGTGGAGCGGGCGGCCCGCTTCGAGATCCAGCGGCACGCGGCCGTACTGTCCTCGGGCGGCACGATCGTGCAGGAGACCCGTCACTTCCACGAGGACGACGGCTCCACCACGTCGGGGCGCATCAAGGACAACGCCGAGGACTACCGCTACTTCCCCGAGCCGGACCTGGTGCCGGTGGCTCCCGCGCGCGCGTGGGTCGAGGAACTGCGTGCGGGGCTCCCCGAGATGCCTCGCGTGCGGCGCAACCGGCTCCGCGAGGAGTGGGGCGTCAGCGAGCACGACATGCAGTCGATGCTGAACGCGGGCGCGGTCGACCCGATCGTCGCGACGATCGAGGCGGGCGCGGACGCGGCGGGTGCCCGTAAGTGGTGGATGGGCGAGCTCGCCCGCAACGCCAACGAGCAGGGCGTCACCCTGGACGCGCTGCCCGTCACGCCGGCCCAGGTCGCGCGGGTCGTGGCGCTGGTCTCCGAGGGTTCCCTCAACGACAAGCTGGCGCGCCAGGTCATCGAGGGTGTCCTCGCGGGCGAGGGCGACCCGGACGCGGTCGTCGAGAAGCGCGGCCTCAAGGTCGTCTCGGACGAGGGGGCGCTGGGGGCCGCCGTGGACGAGGCGATCGCCGGCAACGCGGCCATCGCGGACAAGATCCGGGGTGGCAAGGTCGCGGCGGTTGGCGCGCTGGTCGGGGCGGTCATGAAGACCACGCGTGGTCAGGCCGATGCGGCGCGCGTGAAGCAGCTGATCCTGGAGAAGCTGGGCGTCGAGGGCTAGCCCTCGGATCTCCTGGTACGTCCCCAAGGGGCGGCCGCCCCGGGCAAGTTACCCGGAGCGGGCCGCCCCTTCGGCTTCCCCCACCCCGCCCCTTCCCTAGACCCGCCGGGGGTTGGAAAGGGTGAAGCCCGGGTCTCCTGGGGCTCCGCCCCAGACCCCGTTCGCGCCTTAAGGGCGCTCGTCCTCAAACTCCCCCAAGGCCTCAAGGGCCAGGGGGGACCCCCATGACGGGCTGGGGGTGCCCGTACGGGCGGTACGCCAGCTGCCGGGTGGGCCGGGGTGCCTGTGGGCTGGGTATGCCCGCAGGGGCACCCTGCCAAGGCCGGCGCTGCTAGGGGCGAGGGGAACTGCGCGACCAGCCATGCACGGTCCGCGGCTGAACAGGGGGTTAGGGGCGGGGAACTGCGCGATCGGGCGCGAGTGGCCCTCAGTTGAGTGGCCGGGCGCCCAGCGCAGGGGTCTGGGGGCGCAGCCCCCAGGGAGGCCGCACCTTCGGGCTCCGTCACGGGTGGGCAAGGGGCCGGGGGTCTGGGGGCGGAGCCCCCAGGAGGGGAAGGGGGTTGGACTTTCGGCGCGGGCGTTTGGACGTTCATCGGGGGGCCGGGGGTGGGCCTTCTGGGGGACACCCGGGGTCACTACCGTTCCCCCGACGCAGCTCACCACGTACAACCCGGGAGGACCACTTGGCCACGGACATCTCACGGCGCCGCCTGCTCGCACTCGGCGGCGGCGCGCTCGGCGCCGCCGCGGCCGGGTCGTTGCTGCCGCCGTCGCTGCAGGCGGCGATGGCCGCCGGGCCGCCCGCCGGTGGGCTGAGCGCGGTCAAGCACGTCGTGATCCTCATGCAGGAGAACCGGTCCTTCGACCACTACTTCGGCACCTTGCGGGGCGTGCGCGGCTTCGGTGACCGCAATGCCCTCCAACTCCCCGGCGGCAGGCCCGTGTTCGAGCAGCCCGGGCCGCTCGGCAGCACCGTCCTTCCCTTCCCCGTGCGCGGCGCCGCGGCCGCCCAGCACAAGGACCTCCAGTACATAGGCGCCCTGGACCACTCCTGGAGCGGCGGTGCCAAGGCCTGGAACGGCGGCTGGATGGACAACTGGGTCTCCGCCAAGACCTCGGCGACCATGGCCTACTACGACCGCCAGGACATCCCGCTGCACTACGAACTCGCCGACACCTTCACCGTCTGCGACGCCTACCACTCCTCCATCCACAGCTCCACCAGCCCCAACCGCAACCATCTGTGGAGCGGCAAGACCGGGTTCGAGGCCAATGGTCAGAGGGCCGTGGGTAACGATGCCTATGACGAGGGGACCCATCCCGGGTACGGCTGGGGCACCTACGCCGAGCGGCTCGAAAAGGCCGGGCGCAGCTGGAAGACGTACACCGAGTGGGAGAACTTCACCGACAACCAGATCGAGTTCTTCACCACCTTCAAAGCCATTGCGCGGAAGGTGCTCGCCAAGACAGGTGGGCACACTTTCATGGAGTCCTTCTACTCCGTTGTACGCGACGCCACTGACAACGCCGAGCGGCAGCGGCTTCTCGGGCTGCTCGACCAAGGGGTCGCCACCCTCACCAAGGCCGAACGCAGCCTGTTCGAGCGGGGGTTGAGGCGGGTGCCCACCGGCACGCTCGCCGACGCCTTCGGCGAGGACGTCGCCGCCGGCACCCTGCCCGAAGTCTCCTACCTGGTGCCCTCGGCGCTCGACTCCGAGCACCCGAGCGTCTCCTCGCCCGTGCACAGCGCCACCATCGTCTACAAGGTGCTCGACGCACTCGGCAAGCACCCCGACGTCTGGCGGCACACCGTCGTCCTCGTCAACTACGACGAGAACGACGGCTTCTTCGACCACGTCCCGCCGCCCGTCGCCCCGCCCGAGGTGGCCGACGAGCAGTGGGAGGGCAGGCCCACCGGGCTCGGCGCGCGGGTGCCGCTGCTCGTCGTCTCACCGTGGAGCGTGGGCGGTTACGTCTGCTCCGAGGTCTTCGACCACACCTCCGTGATCCGCTTCCTGGAACAGTGGACCGGGGTGCGCGAGCCCAACATCAGCACGTGGCGGCGTACCGTCGCCGGCGACCTGACCTCCGCCTTCGACTTCAAGCGGGGCAGGCCGCAGCCCGCCGTGACCCGGCCCGGCCCCATCCCGCCGCTGAGCGGACGCTGGCGCCCCGAGCCGCCCGCCCAGCAGCACATGCCCGTACAGGAAGAGGGCACCCGGCCCGCCCGGCCGCTGCCGTACCAGCCGGACGCGTACGCACGGGTCGCCGACGGCGCCCTCCAGGTGCAGCTCAGCAACAACGGCCGGGCCAGCGCCCACTTCGCGCTCTACCCGTACGCCAAGGAGTTCGCCACGCCGCAGCACAAGGACGTAAGGGGCAAGGCGCAATGGAGCGTGCCCCTTACCGGCGGGGCGAACGGCGCCTACAGGTTCACCGTCACCGGCCCGAACGGGTTCCGGCGGGAGTTCGAGGGCGCCGGGGCCGCGGACGCCGCCGAGGTGACCACGTACCTCGACCACAACGACCGCGACGTCCATCTGACGCTCCGCAACCGCGGCAGCGAGCCCGTCACCTTCGTCGTGCGGCCGCTCGGCTACGCCGACGAGGCCGATCTGCGGGACTGGAAGCGGACCGTCACCGTCAAGCCCGGGCGCAGTCGCACGGTGGTGCACTCCGCCGCCGACGCGCACGGCTGGTACGACCTCGAAGTGACCGCGGACGGCGGCGGCACGTTCCGCAGGCGCCTGATGGGCCACATCGAGAACGGCCGCCCGAGCGTCTCCGGCTGACCCCGGCCGGCCGCACCGGTCACCCGGGCGAGGCGCTCTGGGTGACCGTGGCGGGCTGCGGCGAGTCGTCGTCGCAGCCCGCGAGCCCGGCCAGCGAGAGAAGAACGGCAAGGGTCAGAGCTGCCCGAACGGCCAGGTGCTGCCGTTTGTTTGACGCCATGTCAGCTTCCCGTCGCGAGGATCGTCGCCGAATTGCGCAGCGTGGCGTCCACCTGCTGTTTCACCTTCGCCAGGTCCTCGGCGTGCTGCTCGATGTACCGGTTCTCGTACGCGGTCAGCACCGCGTACCAGATGCCGACGACATTGGTCTGCTGTTTGCAGGCGACATCCGCGCGAGCCGTCGCGATCTCCGTCGGACTCGGCTGCGGGGAGCGCCACGCCGGGTCGTTCACGGCGTCTTCGGGGCTCTTGTACGCGTAGCCCTTCCCTTTCATACACGTACTCCAGGAGCCGAAAGCGTCCTGGACCCGGCTGTCCGACTTCGATTGCTGATACGGGCCGAGCATGACGTTCGCCGCGTCGAAGATCCCCACTCCCGGGGTGCCGCCCTTGGTCAATTCGGCTTCCACCACGGCATTGCAGCCACCTTTGGGGACGGAATGCCCATTGATGTCCGGGCCCTTGTAGGTGCCGGTGAAGACCGACTTCTCGACCGGCGTCGGATCACCGCCCGTTTCGGATTTCTTTCCGCCCCCGGAGCCGTCCTTGGAATGATCGTCGGGGGAGTGGTATCCGTACTGCGAAGCCCGGTTCTCATCGATGATCAGGAACAGCGTGTCGAGTTTCTGGCCGACGGGTGCCGGGTCGATCACATCGCTGCCGTGCCAGTCGATTCCGTATTGCGTCATGCAGCGCCGGGCGAGCACGCGCTGGGCGTTGAGCGTGTCCAGGTACTGCTGCTGATTGAGGGTGTACGCGTCCAGCGGCAGCGGCTTGATCCCCGAGGCATTGGTGATCTTCGCAATGGCGCCGGTCTTCGGCTGCTCGGCTTTCTGCGACGGGCTCGAACAGCCCGCGGCGAGCAGCAGCGCCACGGCCGCCGCCACCGCCAGGGGCGGGCCCGATACCCTGGGGAACCTGGCCGGCGTCGCCGCGCCCGGGCGCCCTCCCTGTGGATCTCGCGCGTCCATGGCCACCTTTCAGACTTCGTGCCCGCCGGGACTTGGGGTGCGGAGCAGCCGGTTCGCCGGCCGGCCGCCGCCGCGGACCGTGCCCTGGTCCGCGGCGGCAGCCGAGTGGGATCCGGTCAGCTCCACTCGATGGAACTGGCGCGGTCGTTCATCGCGTCGCCGACATAGCTGGAGTCGCCGGTGAACCCGTAGGTCGAGCCCCAGCGGTTGCTGTTCTCATACAGCTTTGTCCAGCAGTTCGCATAGCTGCGGAACGAGGAGATGACGTCGTTCCAGCCACTCGGCATGGAGTTGACGTAGAAGTCGACGTCCGAGGTGGTCGCGCTGCAGGTGCCGCCGGTCACGGTGTACGTCGCGCCCTGGTAGTTGGCGTTGACGAACTCGATGCCGATGACGGTGGCGGCCGGGCCGAGCGTGGTGGCGGCGGGGGTGCTCGCGGCCGAGGCGGGAGTGGCGAGGGCGGTCAGCGCGGCCACTGCGACACCGGTTACGGCTAACACGTATCTGGATCTCACAGCGAATCTCCTTCAGACTTCCGACGGTCTTCCGACCGTCTTCCGAGAAATGACGTGAGGCCGATCTTTCGCGCTCTGTTGTTGCACGGTTCCGGCCGGAGACCGCTGTGCCCCGGGAGGTCTCCCAGGGCAGGAGAGAACCGTAAGTGGTGCGGTTCGTCCGGTCAATGCAGGCTTTGCGGACCCTGGGCCTCCATGGGCTTAAAGGAACGACAGGGGCGGCGGATGCCCGGAAATCATGGCCGGATCCCGCGAAGCTCCGCACGAAGGAGCCGGTTCGGAGTCGAGAATTCCGCGATCGGGAAGCCCAGTTGAAAAGGGTTGGAAAAGATCGGGTGCTTCCAGAAATCCCCCGTGGCGCGCGTCGGTGACCGCCGTTATTCGGCCACACTGGGTGCCGAGCGCCCCCGGAAATTCCCTCTTGACGCGGCCCGGCCCGCACATCAAGCTGGCGCCCGATCCCGCAAGCGGACCGGGCGGCTACCTGGCAGGCGGACCGAATGGCAGACAGTTCCACGTCCGAATCGGGTATTCCGACTGCCCTGGACGCCGATGCGCCCGGCAAGGAAGCCCGGCCGGAGGTGCCGGCACCGCGATCCGCGGAATCTCGACTTCCCGCCGCCGCATCGGCTCTGATCAGGCGTCAGCGCATTCTCCTGATCGTCACCGCGGGCGCCGCGCTGCTGTCCGTCGGCGGGCTCGTCGCCTCGGTCTTCGTCCGTTCCCCCGCCCAGGACGCCGCCGGGCGCCGGGCCCCCGACCCCACCGTGCTGACCGCTCCGGTGCAGCAGCGCGTCCTCACCAAGTCGGTGATCCTGCGCGGCACCGTCACCGCGGGCGGCAGCGTCAACTTCACGCCCGTACAAGGCCAGTCCCAAGGGGCGGCGGCCGGTGCACTGGTCCTGACCGGCATCCGCAAGAAGGCGGGCAGCGCGGTGGCGCCGGGCGACGTCCTGGTCGAGGTCTCCGGGCGGCCCGTCATCGCACTGCCCGGCCCGGTGCCCGCCTACCGGGACCTCAAGCCGGGCGACACCGGCAAGGACGTCGGCGAACTCCAGGACGCGCTGCGCCGCCTCGGGTACGCCGACAGCGACCCGGCGGGCACCTTCGGGCCGCGCACCAAGACCGCCGTCGCCGCGCTCTACGCCGATCGCGGCTACGACCCGCCCGACACCGGCGGCCCGCACGGCGCCTCCGACCAGCAGGCGCTCACCGCGGCCCGCCAGGCCGTCACCACCGCGCAGCGCGCCGTCACCGCCGCCCGCGCGTCCCGCGACGCCGCCCAGGGGGCGGCCGCGATCGCGGCCGCGACCACCCAACTCGGTTACGCGGAACAGGACTTGTCCACCGCGCGAAAGGCCCTCGACGATCTCGTCGCGCACACCGGAGTCATGCTGCCGCTCGCCGAGTTCACCTTCGTACCCGCCTTCCCCGCCCGGCTCTCGACCGTCAACGGAGCCGTCGGCTCGGTCGTCGCCGCGCCGCTGCTCACCATCGACTCGGGGCGGCCCGTGGTGACGACCGTCCTCACCCAGGACCAGAAGGCGTCCCTGCGCGAGGGCATGAAGGTCCAGCTCTCCGCCGAGGTGCTGGGCCAGGAGGCCAAGGGCGCCATCACCACACTCGGCGCGTACACCGCCGGGCCGTCCAACTCCGGCCAGCGAAACGGCAGTTCGGGCAGCGGAGGTCAGAACGGCCCGTCCGGCGGCGGCCAGGGAGGCGGCGGCGACACCCCGCAGGTCCGGGCCGGGTACCCGCTGACCATCACCCCGGACACCGAACTCCCCGCCCCCTGGCTCGGCCTCGACGTGCGGGTCACCGTGACCGCCGCGTCCAGCAACGGGCCGGTCCTCGTCGTGCCCGCCACCGCCGTGAGCGCGGGCGCCGACGGCCGCACCTCGGTGTCCGTACGGGCCGCCTCGGGCTCCCAGAGCCGCATCCCGGTCACCGCGGGCATGGACGCCGACGGGTACGTGGCCGTGACGGCCGCCCCGGGCTTCCGGCTCGCGGCGGGGGACGCCGTGGTGGTGGGCCAGTGAGCGGGTGGTGGCGGCGAGGTGGGGCGAGGAGCGGGGGCCCGGAGGGGCGAAGGGCGGAGGCGGCGGACATCGATACCGACAGCCTTCCCACCCCTGCTCAAGAAGCCGGAGCAGCCGCCCACGCGGGCACCGCGCCGGCCGACACCCCCGAACCCCCCGCCGTCATCCGGCTCGCCGCCGCCGCGCACACCTACGCCGGGCCGCCCCCCGTGCACGCGCTGCGGCCCACCGACCTCACCGTCCGGCGCGGCGAGTACATCGCGGTGGTCGGGCCCTCCGGGTCCGGAAAGTCGACGCTGCTCAACGTGATCGGCCTCGTCGACCGGCCCACCGCCGGCCACTACCGACTCGACGGCATCGACACCGGCGACCTGCCCGAGGCCGACCGGACCGCCCTGCGCGGACACCGCATCGGCCTGGTCTTCCAGGCCTTCCACCTGCTGCCGTACCGCACCGCCACCGAGAACGTCATGCTCGCCCAGGTCTACCTCGGCACCCCGCGCGCCCGACGGCGTACCGAGGCGGTCGACGCGCTGCTCACCGTCGGCCTCGGGCATCGGCTCGACGCGCTGCCCTCCGCCATGTCCGGCGGCGAACGCCAGCGCGTGGCCATCGCCCGCGCGCTGGTCAACCGCCCCAGTCTGCTGCTCTGCGACGAGCCCACCGGCAATCTGGACTCGGCGTCGGCGGGGCGGGTCATGAACACGCTCGACGCCCTCAACGACGGCGGCATCACCCTCGTCGTCATCACCCACGACCCGGCCGTCGCCGCCCGCGCCCGGCGCACCATCACCATCCGCGACGGTCGACTCGCCGAGGACAGCGGCCAATTGGCCGCCGGGAGGCCGACGTGAAGAGACCCGTACGGCGCCCGCGCCACCCGGACATCCCCCGTACCCGCATGGTCTTCAGGGACCTCGCGGCCGAGTCGGTGGCGGGCATCCTGCAACGTCCCGCCCGCACCGCCCTGACCGTCCTCGGCACCCTGCTCGGCGTCGGCGCGTTCGTGGCCATCCTCGGACTCACGGCCACCGCGCGCGGCCAGATCAGCTCCGACTTCACGGTGCTCGCCGCCACCCAGGTCACCGTCAAGGACGTGGGCGCGCCCGACCCGGCCCAGCAGACCGGGGCGGCCACCCGCTACGACTTCCCCGACGACGCCGACCAGCGCGCCGAGCGGCTCAACGGCGCCGTCCACGCCGGAACGTACTGGCAGGTCTTCAAGACCCCGCCCGCCGTCTCCACCCGCTCGGGACCCGCCACCGCAGGGGCGACCGGCTCGCAGGGCGCCGAGGGCCTCACGGTGTACGCGGCGAGCCCGGGCCTGCTCCGGGCCGTCGGCCCCACCCTCAGCAGCGGCACCCTCTACAACACCTTCCACGACAGCAGGCGCATGCACGTCGCCGTGATCGGCTCGGCCGTCGCCCGCCACCTCGGCATCACCAACCTCGCCGCCCAGCCCGCCGTCTTCATCAACGGCACCCCGTACACCGTCGTCGGCATCCTGAAGAACGTCGAGCGCGTGCCCAACCTCCTGCTCTCGGTGATGATCCCCGACCGCACGGCCCGCGCCGACTACGGCGACCCGGCGCCCGACTACGCCGCCACCATGCTCATCCAGACCCGTGTCGGCGCCGCCCAGCTCATCGCGAAACAGGCCCCGCTCGCGCTGCGGCCCGACCGGCCCGACCACCTTCAGGCCGTGCCGCCGCCCGCACCCCACGCGCTCCAGGACAGCGTCACCAGCAGCCTCGACTCGCTGTTCCTGCTGCTCGCGGGCATCACGCTGGTGATCGGCACCGTCGGCATCGCCAACACCACCCTGGTCTCCGTCCTGGAACGTACCGGCGAGATCGGCCTGCGCCGCTCGCTGGGGGCGCGGCCCCGCCACATCGCCGCCCAGTTCCTCACGGAGTCCGCGGCGCTCGGCACCCTCGGCGGGCTGCTCGGCACCGCCGTCAGCATCGTGGTCACCCTGTCGGTCGCCCTCGCCCACGACTGGACGGCCATCCTCGACCCCTGGACGACGCTCCCCGCCCCGCTGATCGGCACCCTCACGGGCCTGCTCGCCGGCGCCTACCCCGCGCTGCGCGCCGCCCGAATCGAACCGGCGGAGGCCCTTCGCCGCTGAGTCCGGGCCGTTCGCCCTCCATAGGGGGAAGGCGCCTGTGAGTAAGGCCACGAAACGGGCAAACGATCACTATTGACTGCCAGAGTGGCTGACGCGCATCCTGCGCACCGCCGTTCTTTGCGGGCTGTTCCCGGTCAAAGAGCCACAAAATCATCCGGGAGCACTCTGTTGGCCGCCCTCGCGCGCTGGTGCGTCAGGCACCGCCTCGTCGCCGTACTGCTCTGGCTCCTCGCGCTCGGCGCCACCACCACCGCGGCGGCCGTCGCCGGTTCCGCCTACTCGAACGACTACGAGGCCCCCGGCACCGAGTCCGGCCGCGCGAGCGCCCTGCTCGACACCGCCTTCCACGGCCGGGGCGGCGACACCGACTCGATCGTCTGGCACACCCAGTCCGGCTCGGTCCGCGACAGCGGCGTACGGCAGAAGATGACCGCCACGCTCGCGCGGGTCGCGAAGCTCCCCGGCGTCGCCTCCGTGGCCGGCCCGTACGGGGCGGAGGGCGCGGCGCAGATCAGCGCCGACGGGCGCACCGCGTACGCGACGGTCACCTTCGACGAGCAGGCCGACGACATCCCCAAGGCGCAGGCCAAGGCCGTCGTCGACACGGCGAAGGCCGCCCGGTCCGGCTCCCTCGACGTCTCGCTCGGCGGCAGCGCGATCGGGCTCACCGAAGCCCCGTCCGCGCACCTCAGCGAGGTCGTCGGCGTGATCGTCGCGGCCGTCGTGCTGTTCCTCGCGTTCGGCTCGTTCGCCGCCAGCCTGCTCCCGATCGCCACCGCGCTGGTCGGCGTCGGCACCGCGTACGCCGGCATCGGACTGCTCGGCCACGTCATGACCGTCGCCGACTTCGCGCCCATGCTGGGCATGCTCATCGGGCTCGGCGTCGGCATCGACTACGCCCTGTTCATCGTCACCCGGCACCGGCGCGGACTGCGCCGGGGCATGAGCGTCGAGGAAGCGGCCCGCACCGCCGTCGCGACCACCGGACGGGCCGTCGTCTTCGCGGGCGCGACGGTCTGCATCGCCCTGCTCGGCATGCTCATCCTGCGCCTGAGCTTTCTCAACGGCGTCGGCATCGCCGCCTCCCTCACCGTCGTCCTGACCGTGGCCGCCTCCGTCACGCTGCTGCCCGCGCTGCTCTCGTTCATCGGGATGCGGGCGCTCAGCCGCCGCGAGCGCCGGGAACTCGCCGAACACGGGCCGCAGCCCGAACTGCCCACCGGGTTCGCCGCCCACTGGGCCGCCTTCGTGGAGCGCCACCCCAAGCTGCTCGGCGTGATCGCCACCGGGGTCATGCTGGTGCTCGCCCTGCCCGCGCTCTCCCTCCACCTCGGCACCTCCGACCAGGGCAACAATCCCGCCAAGACGACCACGCGCCAGGCCTACGACCTCCTCGCGGAGGGATTCGGACCCGGCGTGAACGGCCCGCTCACCGTGGTCGCCGAACTCGAAGGCCCCGGCGACCGGCTCGCGATGGAACGGCTGCCCGACGTGCTGCGCGCCACCGGCGGCATCGCCTCCGTGAGCCCGGTGACGTACAACGGCAGCGGCAGCACCGCCGTCCTGACCGTCGTACCGGACTCCGCACCGCAGTCGCAGCGGACCAGCGACCTCGTCGACCGGCTGCGCCACGAGGTGCTCCCGGCCGCCGAGCGGGGCAGCTCGCTCCAGGCGTACGTGGGTGGCGTGACCGCGAGCTACGACGACTTCGCGGCGATCATCGTCGGCAAACTCCCGCTGTTCGTCGGCGTGGTGATCGCGCTCGGCTGCGTCCTGCTGCTGCTCGCCTTCCGCTCGATCGGGATCCCGCTCAAGGCGGCCGCGATGAACGTGGCGGCGGTGGCCTCCGCGTTCGGCATCGTCGTCGCGGTCTTCCAGTGGGGCTGGGGGAGCGAGCTCATGGGACTCGGCCGGTCCGGGCCGATCGAGCCGTTCCTGCCGGTGATCATGGTCTCGGTGCTGTTCGGCCTTTCCATGGACTACCAGGTGTTCCTGGTCAGCCGCATGTACGAGGAGTGGCTGGAGACCCGCGACAACCGGCGGGCGGTCCGGGTCGGCCTCGCCGAGACCAGCCGCGTGATCAACTCGGCTGCCGTGATCATGATTTCGGTCTTCCTGGCGTTCGTGCTCAGCGGAGACCGGGTGATCGCCATGTTCGGGATCGCGCTCGCGGCTGCCGTCGCCCTGGACGCGTTCGTGCTGCGCACCCTCCTCGTGCCCGCCCTCATGCACCTGCTCGGCGGCGCCAACTGGTGGCTGCCCGGCTGGCTCGACCGGAGCCTCCCCAGGATCAGCATCGAAGCCCCCGAATGCCGCCGTGCGAAGATCCCGGAGCAGCCGGCGGCCGAGAAGGCCGGCCAACTCGTGCCCTAGCAATTACTTGGCCCTAGCAACTACTTGGATGGAGGAGCGGGAATGTTCGCAGTACCGCTGGGTGACGACGGGGCCGAGCTCCGCCCCCTGGAGCCGTGGCAGGCCGAGGAGTTCCTCGCCCACATGGACCGGGGCCGCGAGTTCATCGGTACCCACATCGCCCTGCCCGACTTCGCGACCGACCTGCCCTCCGCGCGCGCCTTCCTCCAGGGCTACGCGGACAAGACGGCCGCCGACGCCGGGCGCATCTGCGGTATCTGGCTCGACAACACGCTCGTCGGCGCCGTCATCTTCCGCACCTTCGAACCGGCCCAGGGCAACTGCGAGGTCGGCTGCTGGCTGGAGGAGGCCGCTGTCGGGCGCGGCCTGATCACCCGGGCGATCACCCTGCTGATCGACTGGGCCGTGGACGTACGCGGGATGCACCGCGTCGAGTGGGTGGCGTCCGCCGAGAACACCGCGAGCACCAACGTCGCCAAGCGGCTCGGCATGACCAGGGACGGGGTGCTCCGCGAGAGCTACCTCTACCGAGGAGTGCGGCACGACAGCGAGATCTGGGCGGTCCTCGCCGACGACTGGCGGGCGGCGCGGGCGGGGCGCTGAGCAAGGCGCGGGGGTCACGTCGAGGCAGGCGCGGGCCGCGAGTCGAGGGCGGTGCGGGGCGGACGTCGGCGAACGTACGGGCCCGCGCGTTAAGGAAGCTCTCAGCGGGCTCTCAGAAACGGCCCCTAGCGTGCCCGGCATGAACGCCACCCCCGCCACGACCAAGACCGACGCCGAGACCGAGCCCAAGACGGACGCCGAGGCCGAGACCGAGGCCGCGTCCACCACTGGGGGAGCGACCGCCGAGACGGCCCCTGAGGCCACCGAGGCCCCCGACGCGCAGGATCCGGAGGACGGCCTCGCCGACGCCGAGGACGAGCTCGACGACGAGCCGGTCCCCGCCCGCGCGGCCTTCGGCGCGGGCGCCGCTGCCGTCGTCGCCGGTGCGCTGGGCGCGGTGTCGCTCAGCGGCACCTGGATGGGCAAGACGCTCTCCGAGCGGGCCACCCTGATCGGCCAGATCAAGACCTCCCAGACCAGCACCGCCGCCCAGCAGATCCAGGAGATCTACGGCAACTCCTGGCACACCACCGCCCTGGTCAACGGGGTCTTCGCGCTGCTCGCCCTGATCGTCGGCGCCTTCGTGCTCGCCCGGCCCGCCTTCGGGACGCCCGGCCGCGCCGAGCAGCCGGTGTGGGTCAAGGCCGTCGCCCTCGCCGGAGTCGTCCTCGGCGTGATCGGCCTGCTGATCTCCGCCGGCATGTACCTCGACCTGTTCGCGGCACTGCCCAGCACCAAGGGCTGAGGTCCCCAAGGGCGTGCCTAAGGCGTCCGCCCCCCTGCCTTAGACGGACCGGGTCCGCCATCCCGGCCGTCTAAGGCGGCACCTCCTTACAGATGCGGCACTCGCCCGATGCGGGAGAGGCTCCTGGGAGACGAGAGTTGAGGCATCGCAAGGAACCGGAACACCACCGGGACCGGGCGGAGCAACCTCAACCACGTCAACAACAGCCCAGGAGTGCCGAGATGTTCGAGTACGAGATGCACAAGGTCAACGAGGCCGAACTGCTGCGCCGCGCCGACCAGGAGCGCCTGGTGGGCCAGGCCCGCCGGGCCGCCCGCCGCTTCGCCCGCCGCGATGGCGACAACGGGCCGGAGGGGCGGGTGAGTTCACCGCGGAACCGGTTCGTACGGGCCGCCTGAGCCCCGGCCGCCCGCGATGACGACCACCCCGAACCGCCCCACCACCACCGCCCGGACACCGTCCCCGGCCGTGGCCCCGACCTCCTCCGGGGCCGCCTCCCCAGCCGGGGACGGACCGCCCGCCGCCGCGTTGTCAGACGCCTGTGCGATGCTCGGCAGCGTGGAGACCAGGTCAGTCAGCCCCGTGTTCGTAGGCCGCGCCGGTGAGCTGCGGGTATTGAACGAAGCACTCGCCCGTGCCAGGGCTTCCTCCCCGACGGCCGCGGAAGCCGGGGGAGAGCCGCAGGCGCTGCTCGTCGGCGGCGAGGCGGGCGTCGGCAAGAGCCGGCTCGTCGAGGAGTTCACCGACGCCGCCCGCGCGGCCGGCGCAGTGATCGCCATCGGCGGCTGCGTCGAGGTCGGCGCCGACGGGCTGCCCTTCGCCCCCTTCTCGGCCGCGCTGCGCGCCCTGCGCCGCCAGTTGCCCGACGAGCTGGCAGCCGCGGCCGACGGCCAGGAGGAAGAGCTGGCCCTGCTCCTCCCCGAGCTCGCCAGGACCGGCCGCCCCACCTCGCGCGAGGACGGCACGGCGCGCCTGTTCGAGCTCACCGTGCGGATGCTGGAGCGGATCGCCGCCGAGCGCACCGTCGTCCTCGTCCTCGAAGACCTGCACTGGGCGGACGCCTCCACCCGCCATCTGCTCGCCTACCTCTTCCGCACCCTGCGGCGCGGCCACCTCGTCGTCGTCGCCACCTACCGCGCCGACGACATCCACCGCCGCCACCCGCTGCGCCCGCTGCTCGCCGAGCTCGACCGGCTGCGCAGCGTGCGGCGCATCGAGCTGGCCCGCTTCACCCGGGCCGAGGTCCACCACCAGCTGACCGGCATCCTCGCCGCCGAGCCCGAACAGCGCCTGGTGGACGAGGTGTTCGAGCGCTCCGACGGCAACGCCTTCTTCGTCGAGGAACTCGTCGTCGGCCGCGACCCCGACGGCACCTGCCCCGACCTCAGCGACTCCCTGCGCGACCTCCTGCTCGTCCGCGTCGAGGGCCTGCCCGAGGACGCCCAGCGAGTCGTGCGGATCGCCGCCGAGGGCGGCTCCACCGTCGAATACCCGCTGCTCGCGGCCGTCGCCCGGCTCCCCGAGGACAAGCTCATCGAGGCCCTGCGCGCCGCTGTCGGCGCGAACATCCTGCTGCCCGCCTCCGACGGGGACGGCTACCGCTTCCGCCACTCCCTGGTCCGCGAGGCCGTCAGCGACGACCTGCTGCCCGGCGAGTGCTCGCGCCTCAACCGCCGTTACGCCGAAGCCCTGGAAGCCGACCCCTCGCTCGTACGGCCCGACGAGCGGACCACCCGCCTCGCCACCTACTGGTACCACGCGCACGACGCCGCCAAGGCGCTGCCCGCGGTGCTGAGCGCCGCCGTCGAGGCCCGCCGCCGGCACGCCTACTCCGAGCAGCTGAGGCTCCTGTCGCGGGCGATGGAGCTGTGGGACTCCGTCCCCAAGGAGATACGCGACACGCTCCGGCCCCTGGACCACGCGGGCTCCTATCCGGCCTGCGGCTGTGCCCCCGAGACCCCGGCGTCGCTGCGCTACCTCGACCTGATCGCCGAGTCCGTCGAGGCCGCCCGGCTCTGCGGCGAACGCGAACGCGCCCTGAAGCTCGCCAAGAAGGCACTGCGGCTCATCGAGGCAGACGGCGACCAGCCCTCCGACAGCGACCCGCTGCGCGCCGCCTGGTTCTGGATCCAGCTCTCCCGCCTGATGCAGAACCTGGGGCGCGGCGACGGCTGGGCCGAGATCACCACCGCCCAGGAGCTGGTACGCGGTCTTCCGCCGTCCCCCGTGCACGCCGAGGTCCTGGCCACCGCGGCCAGCTGGGGCATGCTGCACAAGCCCGGCGCCGAGTCCCTGGCGGCGGCGGAACAGGCCGTCGAATACGCCCGGCTGGTGAACACCGAGGAGATCGAGCTCAACGTCAAGCTCACCCTCGGCAGCCTCCTTGTCGACTCCGGCACGGTCGAGGAGGGCCTCGCCACGATGCGTACGGTGATCGACCGATCGCTGGAGCTGGGCCTCGTCGGCGAGGCGACCCGCGGCCATGTGAACCTCTGCTCCAGCCTGGAGGCCGTCGGCCGCTCGGCGGACTCCGTACGCATCGCGGATGCCGGCGTCCGCCTCGCCCAGAAGTACGGTCTGCTGGACAACGAGGCCTGGGTGCAGGCCAACCGGGCCGAATCCCTGCTCACCCTGGGCCGCTGGGACGAGGCGGCCGACTGCGTCGAGCGGGTCCAGCGCATCGCGGTGAGCACCAAGCCGCTGGGCAACGCCTTCATGCGCCGGGCCGAACTCCTCATGCTGCGGGGCGAGTTGGGCAACGCGACCGCCTCGCTCGCCGAGGCCCACGCCGCCTTCGGCAAGTACGACCCGATGGCCCAGCACGCCATCCCGCTCGCCCGGATCGCCCTCGGCATCCACGCCGCCCAGGGCCGCATCGACGAGGCCCGCGCCGAACTCGCCCGCGCCGTCGCGTCAGGCTTCCCGACCGGCACCCAGCGCTACGCCTGGCCGCTGCTCGCCGCGGCCGCCTCGATGGAGGCCGACGTACGAGGCCTCCCCTCGGCCGAGCCGGGCCGCGCCTCCACCCTCGACCTGATCCGTAGGGCGGCCAAACGGCTCCCGACCGGCGCCCCCTCGTGCGAGGCGCTCGCCCTGGTCGTCGCCGCCGAACTGGACCGCGCCGAGGACCGCGACCGTGCCGCCCATTGGGAAGCGGCCGCCCACGCCCTGAGGCCCCTGGAGCGCCCCCACGACCTGGCCCTGGTCTGCCACCGCTGGGCCGAGGCCCTCCTCGCCGAGGGCGGCGACCGCGACACCGTGGCCTCGCTGCTCCGCCAGGCCCACGCCGAATCCGGACGCCTCGGCGCCCGCCCCCTGCGCGAACAGCTGGAGCTCCTGGCCCGCCGGGCCCGCCTCCCGCTGACCTCCCCGGATCCCGTAGGGCCCGAGGACCCCGCGGAGCCGGCGGAGGCGCTCGGCCTCACCAGCCGCGAACAGGACGTCCTGCGCCTGGTCGCGGCGGGCCACAGCAACCGCCAGATCGCCGAGGACCTCTACATATCCCCGAAGACGGCGAGCGTGCACGTCTCCAACATCCTTGCCAAGCTGGGGGTTTCGGGCCGGGGTGAGGCGGCGGCACTGGCCCACCGCCTCAACCTGTTCCCGGCGGCGATCAGCCCCGCCCGCTGAAGGCTAGGTGACGTCCAGTTCCAGAATGCGGTCGTCCCCGGGCTTCGGCTTGCCGCGTGAGTCGGTGTTGTTGGTGAGCAGCCAGAGCTTGCCGGTCGTCCCGGTCGGCAGGACGGTGCGCAGCCGCCCGTACTGACCGGTGAGGAAGGCCTCGGGGTCGGCGAGCGGCTTGGTGCCGTCCAGCGGGACGCGCCACAGCCGCTCGCCCTTGAGCGAGGCGATCCACACGGAGCCGGCCGCGAACGCGATCCCGCTGGGCGAGGCCTCCGAGGTCTTCCACTGGGCGACGGGATCGACGTACCCCGGCTTGTTCCCCTTGCCCTCCACCACGGGCCAGCCGTAGTTCTTGCCGGGCTCGACGAGGTTGAGCTCGTCCCAGGTGTCCTGCCCGAACTCCGAGGCCCACAGCCGGTTCTCGCCGTCCCAGGCCAGGCCCTGCACATTGCGGTGCCCGTAGGAGTAGACGACGGAGTCCGCCTCCGGGTTGCCGTACGCGGGCTGCCCGTCGGGTGTCATGCGCAGGATCTTCCCGCCGAGGGACTTCTTGTCCTGGGCGAGCCCCCGCTCGCCGGTCTCACCGGTCCCCGCGTACAACATCCGGTCCGGCCCGAACGCGATGCGCCCGCCGTTGTGGTTGTTGCCCTTGGGGATGCCGCGCAGGATGGTGTCCGGCGCCCCCAGCCGCTGCCCCTCCGGCCGCTGCGGGTCGTAGATCATCCGGGCGATGCGGTTGTCGGACTCGGTGGTGAAGTACGCGTAGACGAGATGGTCCGAGGCGTACGACGGCGACAGGGCGAGCCCGAGCAGTCCCCCCTCGCCCTGGTGGGCGACGCCGGGCACGCTGCCCACGGCGGTCTTCTTGCCGCTCTGGGCGTCGACGAGCACGACCGAGCCGTCGTCACGGGAGCCCACCAGGAGCCCGCCCTCGGGCAGGGGCGCGATGCCCCAGGGGGACTTCAGGTCCTCCGTGACGGTCCTGGTCACCTTCACCGAGCCCTTGGCGGGCGGGAGTTGGGCGTGCGGGGTCGCCGCCGAGGACGCCTTGGGGCCGGAGGGGGCGGCCTGGCCCTGCGGCTGCGCGGCCGGGGAGGAACAGCCGGCCGCGAGCACGAGCGCGGCTGCGGCCAGGGCGGTGGCCACGGGGGTTCGTCGCACGGTTCTGGTTCCCTTCGACGGGGTCGATGCGCTGGGTTCATTCTGCGGGCTGCGCCGGCGCCCCCGGCCGGGGTGCCCCAACTCCGCACCGGCCCGGGTCGCTTCAACTCCGCACCGCAGCAAGGGCCGCGCAGGCCGCGAACCGGGCGCTCAGTCCCGGGCCGGCGGCAGTGCGGCCAGTTCCGCCAGGTCCCGCGGGGTCAGGGAGAGGCCCGCCGCGCGGGCGTTCTCGCGCACCCACTCCTCGCGCTTGGTCCCCGGCACGGGTATCACCTGGTGCCCGAGGCGCAGCAGCCAGGCCAGCGCCACCTGCCCCGGAGTCGCCCCGTGCCGCGCGGCGACCCGGCGCAGGCCCGCCACCACAGGCTGGTTCGCCGCCATCATCTCCGCCGTGAAGCGGGGGTGGCGGGCCCGGATGTCGTCCGGCTCGAAGCCCTGGCCCGGGGTGAGGGTGCCGGTCAGGAACCCGTTCCCCAGCGGCATCGCGGCGAGGAAGCCGACGCCCCGGGTCGTACACCACGGCAGCAGCGCCTCCAGCGCCTCCCGCGACCAGAAGGACAGCTCGGCCTGCACGGCCGCGACCGGGAACACCTGCTGGACCCGGTCGAGCAGGTGCACCGTCTCCTCGTACCGGCCCACGTGCAGCCCGTGCACCCCGGCCGCCGGCGCGCTCCTGCGCACCGCCCGCGCACCCATCGCACTGAGCCCGAGCGCCCGTACCTTCCCCGCCGTCACCAGCTCCGCCATCGCCCCCCAGGTCTCCTCGACGGGGACCTCCGGGTCGGCGCGGTGCAGCAGGTAGAGGTCGATGACGTCGGTCTGGAGGCGACGCAGCGAGGCGTCGCAGGCCCGACGCACGTACCCGGGGCGGCCGTTGGCGACCACGTGCTGGTCGACGCCCACGAGCAGCCCGCACTTGGTCGCGACGAACGCCTCGTCCCGCCGCTCCTTCAGGACTCGCCCGATTAGCAGCTCGTTGGTGAACGGGCCGTACATGTCGGCGGTGTCAAGGAGGTTCGAGCCGGTGTCGAGGGCCGCGTGCACCGCCCGCAGCGAGCGCTCCAGGTCCTGCTGCGAGCGGGTGTAGCCCCAGCTCATCGGCATGCAGCCGAGCCCGATCGCACCCGCCCGCAGGGCCCCCGCCCCGATTGTCCTGCGCTCCACCTGGCCGGATCCCTCCCTCGTCGCTCCCCAAACTAACCTCTGGCCTCCGCGGTCCTTCGCATAGCCTCCTGACCATGACTGCCGACGTGTGGATCCCCTTCGACCCGGCCGACGTCCCGGGCCTGCCCGCCTCCCTCGACTACCGGGTCTGGGACGGCGGCCCCGACTTTCCGGCCGACCCCGCCGACTGCGCCTTCTACGTGGTCCCGTACATGAAGCCGTCCGAGATCGCGGTACGCCCGCTCGCCGCCATGACCGGCATCCGGGTCGTGCAGACGCTGACCGCCGGCATCGACCACGTACAGCCCGGCATCGGCCTGCTGCCGCCGGGCGTACGCCTGTGCAACGCCCGCGGCGTCCACGAGGCGTCCACGGCCGAGCTGACCCTCGCCCTCGTCCTCGCCTCGCTGCGCGGGATCCCCGGCTTCGTCCAGGGACAGGAGAGGCAGGAGTGGCGGTCCGGCTTCTATCCGGCGCTCGCCGACAAGTCCGTTCTGATCGTGGGGTACGGGTCGATCGGCGCCGCCATCGAAGACCGGCTCGCGCCCTTTGAGTGCGCGCGGGTGGCGCGCGTCGCGCGCTCATGGCGCACAACGGGGCGCGGTGAAGTGCACGCATTGACAGATCTGCCCGCACTGCTCCCGGAAGCGGACGTCGTCATCGTCTCCACACCGCTGACCGAGCAGACGAAAGGCCTGGTGGACGCCGAGTTCCTGGCCCGCCTGAAGGACGGGGCACTCCTGGTGAACGTCGCGCGCGGTCCGGTCGTGGACACCAAGGCGCTGCTCACCGAATTGGAGTCGGGGCGCCTCCGTGCGGCACTGGATGTCACCGACCCGGAGCCGTTGCCCGTGGGGCACCCGCTGTGGCATGCGCCGAATGTCCTCATCAGCCCGCATGTGGGCGGTTCCAGTTCCGCGTTCCTGCCCCGGGCCAAGCGTCTGCTGGCGGCTCAGCTCACCCGCTTCGTGGCCCAAGAACCGCTCGCCAACATCGTCCTGACGACGGATCAGTAACGCTCCGCAGCGGATTGGGTGCACCGGGTGCCCACATGACTCCAGGCTGTCACTGAGCGTATAAGGGCTATGTCCCTGAGTGACGAGACTGGTGTATCGTCCCGACCGGGGGCCGGCGCCGTGTGTCTGCGGCGCGGGGGAGCGATCACTGCGAGGGGGGCGACGGGCGATGCACGGCCAATGGACGAACGATCCGACGCGGTGGAGCCGCCTGCGGCAACCCCGCCGCGCGCATCGCGCAACGATGCACCGCGGCGGAGCGGCGACCGCAGAGGCGATAAACGGCACAACGACGAACGGCGCCCAGGATCACGGCGCGCGGCGCGGCGATACCGACTCGCGGCCCCGGCCGGCCGGGATCCCGACGCGGGCCCGGTGGCGGGGAGCCGTCCGGTGAGCGCCCCCGGAGCGATCCTGGCCCGGCCGCCGATGGCCGGAGGCGGCGAGGCGGGAGGCGGCGGCACCGGCACCGGCGTGGTGTCCCAACTGGCGCTCGCCCTCATCTGTGCCGGATATGCCACCGGCGCATTCCTGGGGTGGGGTTCCGAGGAACTCGCCCTGATCATGGGCGACTTCGGCCTCTCCGGCGCGGCCCTGATCGCCGCGGTCTCCTGCTTCCGCTACGCGCGGAGCGGCGCTTCCGAGGGCGAGAACAGCTTTCGGCCGGCATGGCTCCTTTTCTCGTTCTCCTCCGCCATGGCCGCCTGCGGCAACGGCGTCTGGGGCTGGTACGAGGTGGTGCTCCGGCGCGGCGTGCCCGCCCCCTCGCTCGCCGACTTCTTCTTCCTGTGCTTCGCGCCGCCCGCGATCGTGGGCCTGCTCGTGCTCGCCAAACGCCCTGTCACCAGGGCGGGTTGGGTCTGCCTCGCGCTGGACTCCTGGCTCATCGGCGGCTCCCTGCTCACCCTGTCCTGGAGCCTCGCCCTCGCGCGCACGGCCCACGAGGGCGAAGGTGAGGGCGTCGCCCACGCCACCCTCACGCTGGCCTATCCGCTGCTCGACATCGTCCTGGTCAGCATGGTGCTCGCGCTGCACTTCCGGCGCTCGTCGGCCAACCGGTCCGCGGTGAACACCGCGATCGCGGCGCTCGCCCTGACCGTGCTGTGCGATGCCCTGTTCACCTCGCCGCTGCTGCGCGAGCACTACCGCTCGGGCCAGCTCCTGGACGCGGGCTGGTTCGCCGGCTCCCTGCTGCTCGCCTACGCCCCCTGGGGCGCCCGCAGGACGGCCGCCGCGCCGCCCCGGCCGCCGACGGCCGCCCCGCGCGGCGCCCGCCCCGCCGCCGACCGCGTGCGCTCACACTCACACGCCCTGCCGGTGACGCGGCCGCTCGCCAGCTCGCTGGCCGCGCTCACGCCGTACCTCGCGGCCGCCGTGTGCACGCTGGGCATCCTCTACAACGTCATCGAAGGGCACCGGGTCGACCGGATGGTCGTCCTCACCGGCTGCACCGTCGTGCTCGCCCTGGTGGTCCGCCAGGGGATCATGCTGCTCGACAACATCGCGCTCACCCATGAACTGGCCCAGAAGGAGAACCACTTCCGCTCCCTGGTGCAGGGATCGAGCGACGTCATCATGATCGCCGCCCCCACCGGGATGCTCCGGTACGTCAGCCCGGCCGCCGCGGGCGTCTACGGACGGGACGCCGAGGAGCTGGTGGGCTCCGAACTGGCCTCGCTCATCCACCCCGAGGACCTCGGCCGGGTGGTGCACGAGGTGCGCCGGTTTCTGGCGGCGCCACCCGCCGAGGAGCCCACGACGCGGATCGAATGCCGCTTCAGGTCGGGGACCGGCGAGTGGCTCAACGTGGAGTCCACCGTCAACCGCCACCAGGGCGGGCTCATTCTCAACAGCCGCGACGTGACCGAACGGGTGCGCCTGCAGGCGCAGTTGGAGCACAACGCCGAGCACGACCCGCTCACCGACCTGCCCAACCGCGCCCTGTTCACCAAGCGGGTGCGCAAGGCGCTCGGCGGGCGGCGCAACTCCGATCCCGGCACCGCCGTGCTCTTCATCGACCTCGACGGCTTCAAGCAGGTCAACGACACCATCGGCCACCAGGCCGGCGACGAACTGCTCATCCAGGCCGCCCGCAGACTCCAGGACTCGGTACGGGCCGGCGACACCGCGGCCCGGCTCGGCGGCGACGAGTTCGCCGCGTTGATCCTGGGCGACGGCACCCGCGACCGCTCGGCCCGCGAGTACCACGTCAGGGAGATCGCCGACAGACTGCGCCTCACCCTGTCGCAGCCCTACCAGATCGACGGCAACGACGTCCGCGTCGCCGCGTCCATCGGCGTCGCCTTCGCCGAGCCGGGCGTCGGCGCCGGGGAGCTGCTGCGCAACGCCGACCTCGCGATGTACCGCGCCAAGAAGGGCGGCAAGAACCGGGTCGAGCTGTACGCCCCGCAGATGCAGGCCGAGGTCGTCCGCAAGTCGGAGCTCGCGGCCCGGCTGCGTACCGCGCTGAACGAGGGCGAATTCGCGGTCCTGCACCAGCCCGTCGTCGACCTCACCACCGGCGAGGTCTCCGCGGTCGCCGCCCAGGCCCGCTGGAGATCAGCCCAGGGCATCCTGTTCACCCCGGCCGAATTCCTCCGGGTCGCCGACGAGAACGAGCGCGCCGGCGAGTTCGGACGCTGGCTGCTCGAAGAGGCCGTCGAGCTGGCCGCCGAACGGATGCGGGCGGGCCACGCCGTGCCCGTCTCGGTACGCCTCTCGGCCCGTCGGCTGCTCGACAAGTCGATGCCCCTCGGCTCGCTGGAAGCCCTCCTGACCAGGCACGGACTGCCCTCCGGCGCCCTGATCGTCGAGCTGGCCGACAGCGACCCCAGGATCTCCTTCGACGAGCTGGAGCGGCGCCTGGTGGGCCTGCGCAGGCTCGGCGTACGGATCGGGCTCGACGGGTTCGGCAGCGGCTACGCGGCGATCAACGCGCTGCGCCGGCTCCCCATCGACCTGCTGAAACTGGACAGGGGACTCGTCGAGGGCGTCGTCGAATCGGCCCGCCTCCACAAGATCACCGCGGGGCTGCTCCGGATCGCCTGCGATCTCGGCATGCAGTCGGTGGCCGACGGGGTGGACGTGCCGGAGCAGGTCTTGGCGCTGCGCGCCATGGGGTGTACGCATGGGCAGGGCATGGCGTTCTCCGGGCCCCTTGACGAGTACCGGCTGCGGCGGGCCCTGGTGCGCGGCGAATACCCGGTGCCCGGCGGGGCCGCGCTCCCCGTGCTCAGTGGCCGGCTCCGGCCCCTGCTGAGCTCAAATAATGAGACGCCCGTCCCACCTACTTGACACCACCTGCGCGCCGGGGGGAGGGTCAATGCCATGCGCACCCGAATTCTCGTACTTGGAAAGCGCGTCGGCTGAAGCGGAGCCCCAAGCAGGCTCCGCAGACCGCACCCGACGCGCTCCCCTCGCTTGCCTCACGGCACGAGGGGTTTTTTGTTGCACTGGCACCCCTCAAGCACCACAGCGATCTCGACCAAACCCCCGCAAAAACCCTCAGCTTCGAGAAGAGAATGCCGATGACCGAGCAGGCCACCGGGGCCCACCATCCGCAGCCGCGGCCCCGTAACGGCGGACACCAGTCCGCGACCGTTGAGCACGTCACGGGCGCGAAGTCCCTCATCCGTTCTCTTGAGGAAGTCGGGGCGGAGGTCGTGTTCGGGATCCCGGGCGGCGCCATCCTCCCGGCGTACGACCCGATGATGGACTCCACCCGGGTCCGTCACGTCCTGGTCCGCCACGAGCAGGGCGCGGGTCACGCGGCCACCGGGTACGCCCAGGCCACCGGCAAGGTCGGCGTGTGCATGGCGACGTCGGGGCCGGGCGCCACCAACCTGGTCACCCCGATCGCGGACGCGCACATGGACTCGGTGCCGCTGGTCGCGATCACCGGCCAGGTCTCCTCCAAGGCGATCGGCACGGACGCCTTCCAGGAGGCGGACATCGTCGGCATCACGATGCCGATCACCAAGCACAACTTCCTGGTCACCAAGGCCGAGGACATCCCGCGCACCATCGCCGAGGCGTTCCACATCGCCTCGACGGGCCGCCCGGGCCCGGTCCTGGTCGACATCGCGAAGGACGCGCTGCAGGCGCAGACCACGTTCTCGTGGCCGCCCACGACCGACCTGCCGGGTTACCGGCCGGTCACCAAGCCGCACGCGAAGCAGATCCGCGAGGCCGCCAAGCTGATCGTGGCGGCCAAGCGCCCGGTCCTGTACGTCGGCGGCGGCGTCCTGAAGGCCGGCGCGACCGCCGAGCTGAAGGTCCTCGCGGAGCTCACCGGAGCGCCCGTCACCACCACCCTGATGGCGCTCGGCGCCTTCCCCGACAGCCACCCGCTGCACGTGGGAATGCCCGGCATGCACGGTGCGGTCACCGCCGTCACGGCACTGCAGAAGTCGGACCTGCTCATCGCGCTGGGCACCCGCTTCGACGACCGCGTCACCGGCAAGCTGGACAGCTTCGCGCCGTCCGCCAAGGTGATCCACGCGGACATCGACCCGGCCGAGATCGGCAAGAACCGCGAGGTCGACGTCCCGATCGTGGGAGATGCCCGCGAGGTCATCGCCGACCTGGTCCAGGCCGTCCAGGCCGAGTACTCCGAGGGCCACAAGGGCGACTACACCGCCTGGTGGAAGGACCTCAACCGCTGGCGCGAGACCTACCCGCTCGGCTACGACGAGCCGAACGACGGCACGCTGTCCCCGCAGCGCGTCATCCAGCGCATCGGCGAGCTCGCGGACGCGGACACCATCTACGCGGCCGGCGTCGGCCAGCACCAGATGTGGGCCGCCCACTTCGTGAACTACGAACTGCCCGCCACCTGGCTGAACTCGGGCGGCGCCGGAACCATGGGCTACGCGATCCCGGCCGCCATGGGCGCCAAGGCCGGTCAGCCCGACCGGATGGTCTGGGCGATCGACGGTGACGGCTGCTTCCAGATGACCAATCAGGAACTGACGACCTGCGCGCTGAACAACATCCCGATCAAGGTCGCCATCATCAACAACGGCGCCCTCGGGATGGTCCGCCAGTGGCAGACCCTGTTCTACAACCAGCGCTACTCCAATACGGTCCTGCACTCCGGCCCGGAGGACGGCATCGCCGAGCAGGGCCGGCCCAGCGGCGGCACCCGCGTCCCGGACTTCGTCAAGTTGTCGGAGGCGATGGGGTGTTACGCGATCCGGTGTGAGCGCCCCGAGGACCTGGACAAGGTCATCGAAGAGGCCAACTCGATCAACGACCGCCCGGTCGTGATCGACTTCATCGTCCACGAGGACGCCCAGGTGTGGCCGATGGTCGCCGCCGGCACCTCCAACGACGAGGTCATGGCCGCCCGCGGAGTCCGCCCCGACTTCGGCGACAACGAAGACGACTGAGAGCTGTAGGAAGAGGTAAGAGGCTCATGTCCACCAAGCACACGCTCTCGGTCCTGGTCGAGAACACCCCCGGCATCCTCGCCCGGATCGCCGCCCTGTTCTCCCGCCGCGGCTTCAACATCGACTCGCTCGCGGTCGGTGTCACCGAACACCCCGACATCTCCCGCATCACCATCGTGGTCAATGTCGAGGACCTGCCCCTGGAGCAGGTGACCAAGCAGCTCAACAAGCTGGTCAACGTCCTGAAGATCGTCGAACTTGAGCCCGGCGCTGCGATCCAGCGCGAGCTCGTCCTGGTGAAGGTGCGTGCCGACAACGAAACGCGCTCCCAGATCGTCGAGATCGTCCAGCTGTTCCGTGCCAAGACCGTCGACGTCTCCCCGGAGGCCGTGACCATCGAGGCGACCGGCGGGGCGGACAAGCTGGAGGCGATGCTGAAGATGCTGGAGCAGTTCGGCATCAAGGAGCTCGTCCAGTCCGGCACGATCGCCATAGGGCGTGGCGCCCGGTCCATCACGGACCGCTCGCTGCGCGCCCTGGACCGCAGCGCCTGAGCCCGCCGGTACGGGCCTGACCCGCCCGTATCGCGGACTCACCCATTCCTCACCCACCCCCACCGATACGGTGGACGCAACACCCAGCACACCAAGGAGATATCCCAGTGGCCGAGCTGTTCTACGACGACGATGCCGACCTGTCCATCATCCAGGGCCGCAAGGTCGCGGTGATCGGGTACGGCAGCCAGGGCCACGCCCACGCGCTGTCGCTCCGTGACTCGGGTGTCGATGTCCGGGTCGGTCTGCACGAGGGCTCGAAGTCCAAGGCGAAGGCCGAGGAGCAGGGCCTGCGCGTGGTGACGCCGTCCGAGGCGGCCGCCGAGGCCGACGTCATCATGATCCTGGTGCCGGACCCGATCCAGGCCCAGGTCTACGAGGAGTCCATCAAGGACAACCTGAAGGACGGCGACGCGCTGTTCTTCGGCCACGGCCTCAACATCCGCTTCGGGTTCATCAAGCCCCCGGCCAACGTGACCGTCGCGATGGTCGCGCCCAAGGGCCCCGGTCACCTGGTGCGGCGTCAGTACGAAGAGGGCCGCGGCGTTCCGTGCATCGTGGCCGTCGAGCAGGACCCGCAGGGCAACGGCCTGGCGCTGGCGCTCTCGTACGCCAAGGGCATCGGCGGCACCCGGGCCGGCGTCATCAAGACGACCTTCACCGAGGAGACCGAGACCGACCTCTTCGGCGAGCAGGCCGTCCTGTGCGGTGGCACCGCGGCGCTGGTCAAGGCGGGCTTCGAGACGCTGACCGAGGCTGGTTACCAGCCGGAGATCGCGTACTTCGAGTGCCTCCACGAGCTGAAGCTGATCGTGGACCTCATGTACGAGGGCGGCCTGGAGAAGATGCGCTGGTCGATCTCGGAGACCGCCGAGTGGGGCGACTACGTCACCGGCCCCCGCATCATCACCGCCGACACCAAGGCGGAGATGAAGAAGGTCCTCGCGGAGATCCAGGACGGCACGTTCGCCAAGAACTGGATGGACGAGTACCACGGCGGTCTGAAGAAGTACAACGAGTACAAGACCCAGGACTCCGAGCACCTCCTGGAGACCACCGGCAAGGAGCTGCGCAAGCTCATGAGCTGGGTCCAGAACGACGAGGCGTAAGCCGGATGTCAGCGGGGTCGGGCACAGTATCCGTGTCCGACCCCGCCGGCGGTCGCACGACCCTGGACACCGCGTCCAACCCCCATCGGGTGATCCTGCCTTCGCGGCGGAGAACCTTCGGGAGAGCGGCACTACACTGCTCAGCAACACATACGCGTCAGGCCCACAGCGTCGTGCGTCTTCCACGCGGTACAGCGACCCCGAGGAATTGCAGGCACGCCCCCGCGTCCCCGAAATTCCCCGGCGCCGCTTCCCCTCCACCGCCTGCGGCCGTCGGGACGGCCGTCCGCAAAGGATTCAGTGAGGACCCACGTGAGCACTGCCAACGGCAAACCTGTCGTACTCATCGCTGAAGAGCTGTCGCCCGCCACCGTCGACGCCCTCGGGCCGGACTTCGAGATCCGGCACTGCAACGGGGCCGACCGCGCGGAACTGCTGCCCGCCATCGCCGGTGTCGACGCGATCCTGATCCGCTCGGCCACCAAGGTCGACTCGGAGGCGATCGCCGCCGCCAAGAAGCTGAAGGTCGTCGCCCGCGCGGGAGTCGGCCTCGACAACGTCGACGTCTCGGCCGCCACCAAGGCCGGCGTCATGGTCGTGAACGCACCGACCTCCAACATCGTCACCGCCGCCGAGCTCGCCTGCGGCCTCCTCGTCGCCACCGCGCGCAACATCCCGCAGGCCAACACCGCGCTGAAGAACCGCGAGTGGAAGCGGAGCAAGTACACCGGCGTCGAGCTGAGCGAGAAGACCCTCGGCGTCGTCGGCCTCGGCCGCATCGGCGTCCTCGTCGCGCAGCGCATGTCGGCCTTCGGCATGAAGATTGTCGCGTACGACCCCTATGTGCAGCCCGCCCGCGCCGCCCAGATGGGCGTCAAGCTCCTCAGCCTCGACGAGCTGCTCGAAGTCTCCGACTTCATCACCGTGCACCTGCCCAAGACCCCCGAGACGCTCGGTCTGATCGGCGACGAGGCGCTGCACAAGGTGCAGCCGCACGTGCGGATCGTGAACGCGGCGCGCGGCGGCATCGTCGACGAGGCCGCGCTGTACTCCGCCCTCAAGGAGGGCCGCGTCGCGGGCGCCGGTCTGGACGTGTACGCCAAGGAGCCCTGCACGGACTCCCCGCTGTTCGAACTCGACCAGGTCGTCTGCACCCCGCACCTGGGCGCGTCCACCGACGAGGCCCAGGAGAAGGCGGGCATCGCCGTCGCCAAGTCCGTACGCCTCGCCCTCGCCGGCGAACTGGTGCCGGACGCGGTCAACGTCCAGGGCGGCGTGATCGCCGAGGACGTGAAGCCGGGCCTGCCGCTCGCCGAGCGCCTCGGCCGCATCTTCACCGCGCTCGCGGGCGAGGTCGCGGTCCGCCTCGACGTCGAGGTGTACGGCGAGATCACCCAGCACGACGTCAAGGTGCTCGAACTCAGCGCGCTCAAGGGCGTGTTCGAGGACGTGGTGGACGAGACGGTCTCCTACGTGAACGCGCCGCTCTTCGCGCAGGAGCGCGGCGTCGAGGTCCGCCTCACCACGTCGAGCGAGTCGCCCAACCACCGCAACGTGGTGACCGTGCGCGGCACCCTCTCGGACGGCGAGGAGGTGTCGGTCTCCGGCACCCTGGCCGGCCCCAAGCACCTCCAGAAGGTCGTCGCGATCGGCGAGTTCGATGTCGACCTGGCGCTCGCGGACCACATGATCGTGCTGCGTTACGAGGACCGTCCGGGTGTCGTCGGCACCGTCGGCCGGGTGCTCGGCGAGGCCGGGCTCAACATCGCCGGCATGCAGGTCTCGCGCGCGGAGGAGGGCGGCGACGCGCTCGCCGTGCTGACCGTGGACGACACCATCCCGCAGAACGTCCTGAACGAGGTGGCCGCCGAGATCGGCGCCGCCTCGGCCCGCTCGGTGAACCTGACCGACTGACCCGCTCTGGTCCCGCGGCCCCGTACCCGGCCCGCAGAGTCCGACCTAGACGCTTGTCTTAGACGGATGTCTGCGTGCCGGGTACGCTGCTGTCATGGGACATCGTGAGGATCTGCTCGAAGGCGCCAAGCGCTGCCTTCTGGAAAAGGGCTACGCCCGCACCACCGCCCGCGACATCGTCGCCGAGTCCGGCACCAACCTGGCCTCCATCGGCTACCACTACGGCTCCAAGGAGGCCCTGCTCAACCTGGCCTTCCTCAAGCTGACCGAGGAGTGGGGCGACGCGGTGATCGAGGAGCCGGGCGAGCGCGCACCCGCGGACCTGCCGCCACTGGAACGCTTCGAGCAGGGCTGGGCCAACATCATCGGCTCGTACGAGCAGAGCCGCCCGGTCTGGAAGCTCCAGATGGAGATCGTCTCCCGGATCGACAGCGACCCCGAGCTCCAAAAGGCCCTCGCCGCACCCCAGTTGGAGGGACGCAAGGGCCTCGCGGAAGGCTTCCTGGGCATCGACGAGAACGCCGACCCCGAGCGGGCACGCCTCGCCGGCACCTTCTACCAGGCACTGCTCGCCGGGGTGATGGTCCAGTGGATGGTCGACCCGGAGACGGCCCCCTCGGCGAAGGATCTGACCGAGGGGCTGAAGATCGTCATGGGGATCGACGGGGACGAAGGGGCGAGCATCGACGGGGGCGAAGGGGCGAGCTGAGGTTGTCGAGCTGAGGGGCCGTCAAAATCCGCTGGTGGGGCGGAAGTCGACAGGGCCGGAGTTGGCAGGGGTGGAGTCGCCAAGGCTGGAGTCGCCGGGGTGGGGCTCGACCGTCACAGCCGCGCCGCCTTCAGTGCCATGTGCAGCAGCAGCCGGTCCTCGCCCCGGTCCAGGTCGAGGCCGGTGAGGTGCTCGACGCGGGACAGGCGGTAGTAGAGCGTCTGGCGGTGGATGCCGAGGGCCGCCGCCGCGCGCCCCGCCTGGCCCGCGTGGTCGAGGAACACCTCGGCGGTGCGGGCGAGTTCACGGTGCGCCGGGGCCAACAGGTCCCGTACCGCCGGGTCCTGGTCCCGTACCGCGGGCAGCGCGGTCAGCAGGCGGTACGGGCCGATCGTCGACCACTCGGCGACCGGGCCGAGCCGGGGTTCCGCAAGTGCCGCACGCACGGCGGAGGTTGCCTCCCGGCGGGCGAGGGCGAGCTCGGCGAGACCGCGGCGGGCCACCGCCACCCCCGCCGCCGCACCGCCCCCCGCGTCCCCGCGCAGCCGCTCCGCCGCGGTGCGGGCCGGCGCGAGCGCGTCCGCCGACCGCAGCCGCACCAGGGCGGCAAGAGCAAGCCCGGCGCTCTCGCCCGAGGACGGCCACGCCAGCGTGGACACCGCCGCGGCCCCCGGCACCGTACGGGCCGAAGGGGCGTCCTCGCTCGGCCACGGGGCCACGCACACCAGGGCGTGCAGGCCCTCCGCGTCCGGGCCGAGCGCCGCCCGCAGCGCGGCCGTCGCCGTGTCGCGCGGCCAGCCGCGCTCCGCGGTCAGCGCCGCCCGGAACTCGCGCGAGAGGTCCGCGCCGGCCTGCGCCTCGTCGGCGAGCAGCACCCCGATCCTGGCCGCCACCTCCATCGCCGCGGCCAGCTTGTCCTCGGCCGGTCCCGGCTCGGCGTCGAGCAGCCAGACGTATCCGAGGGCGACGCCCCGGTGGCGTACCGGAAGGCAGACGCGGCCGCGGAAGACCCCGGCGTCCGGGGCGGCCGGGATGCGGACCGGGCCGGTGGCGCGGGTGATGCCGAAGCCCTCGAACCAGGCGCGGACGGCGGGCGTCGACTTCCTGGTCAGGATCGAACGGGTGCGGACCGGGTCCATCGCGAGGTCGTCGTCGGAGTCGTGCGCGCCGAAGGCGATCAGCCCGAAATCCCGGTTCTCCAGCGTCGCCGGGGCGCCGAGCAGCGCCGAGATTTCATCGACCAGATCCTGGTAGTCGCCCTTCACGAAAGCCATTCTCGCTCATCCCGGGAAGCGCTTCAGACATGTGTATGAGATCTGGGCCACGGATGCGTGACAGCTGTCGATGGCAGAGGATCGGGGAGATCCATAGGTTTCACGGTGGTTCTCCGTGCCGTCACCGGTACGTCCGGAAGGCGTCCATCGTCCCTTCGGTCCCGGTCACGGCCCCGTCTAGTTCTTTCCGTGGAGGTGCCCCGTGCTGGGTCCCGTGATCCTCGCCGCGTCGCGCAGCGACAAGATGCGCAAGCTTGTTTCGGCCGCCCCGGTGACCAAGCCCGTGGTGAACCGGTTCATCCCCGGCGAGACCGTCGACCAGGTCGTCCCGATCGTCGAGGAGACCGTCGGCAAGGGCCTGGAGCTCACCCTCGACGTGGTCGGCGAGGACATCACCACCCCCGAGCAGGCCGCCCACGCACGCGACGCCTACCTCGAACTCATCGAGCGCCTGGGGCGGCTCGGCCACGGCACCAAGGCCGAGATGTCGGTGAAGCTCTCCATGTTCGGCCAGGCCCTCGAAGGCGGCCACGAGCTGGCCCTCGCCAACGTCCGCCCGGTCGTCGAGGCCGCCGCCGAGATCGGCACCACGGTCACCCTGGACGCCGAGGACCACACCACCCTCGACTCGATGTTCGCCATCCACGAGGAGCTGCGGAAGGACTTCCCCCAGACCGGCTGCGTCATCCAGGCCTACCTCTTCCGCACCGAGGCCGACGCCCGCCGCCTCGCCGCGAACGGCAGCCGCGTGCGCATCGTGAAGGGCGCCTACAAGGAGCCCGCCGAGGTCGCCTACCAGGACAAGCGCGAGATCGACAAGGCGTACGTGCGGATCATGCGCATCCTCATGGAGGGCTCCGGGTACCCGATGATCGGGTCCCACGACCCGCGCCTGATCGCCATCGGCCAGGAGCTCGCCCGGCGCGCCGGACGCAAACTGGACGAGTACGAGTTCCAGATGCTCTACGGGATCCGCAGCGAGGAGCACCTGCGGCTCGCCGCCGAGGGCCACCGGATGCGCGTCTACACGGCGTACGGCACCGACTGGTACGGCTACTTCATGCGGCGCCTCGCGGAGAAGCCGGCGAACCTGCTGTTCTTCGTCCGCTCGATGATCACAAAGAACTAGATTTCGGACAGGCCCCGAGCCTCCGTTCAACCGAACACCCCTCACAAAGGAGTCAAGGAATCATGGACGCTGTGACCCAGGTCCCCGCCCCGGTCAACGAGCCGGTGCACGGCTACGCCCCTGGTTCCCCGGAGCGCGCCCGTCTGGAAGCCAAGCTCAAGGAACTGGCGGACAACCCCGTCGACCTGCCGATGACCATCAACGGTGAGAAGCGGATGGGCGGTGGCCAGCGCTTCGACGTCGTGCAGCCGCACAACCACCGCGCCCTCCTCGGCACGTACGCCAACGCCACCGAGCAGGACGCCCAGGACGCCATCGACGCCGCGCTCGCCGCCGCCCCGGCCTGGCGCGCGATGTCGTTCGACGACCGCGCCGCGATCATCCTGCGCGCCGCCGAGCTGCTCGCCGGACCCTGGCGCGAGACGCTGGCCGCCTCCACGATGCTCGGCCAGTCGAAGACCGCCCAGCAGGCCGAGATCGACACCCCGTGCGAGCTCGTCGACTTCTGGCGCTTCAACGTCCACTACGCCCGCAACCTGCTCGCCGAGCAGCCCCCGGCGAACTCCCCGGGCGTGTGGAACCGCATGGACCACCGCCCGCTCGAAGGCTTCGTCTACGCGATCACGCCGTTCAACTTCACGGCCATCGCGGGCAACCTGCCGACCGCCCCGGCCCTGATGGGCAACGTCGTCGTGTGGAAGCCGTCCCCGACGCAGACCCACGCCGCCGTGCTGCTCATGCGGCTCCTGGAGGAGGCGGGCCTGCCCAAGGGCGTCATCAACCTCGTCACCGGTGACGGCCTGGCCGTCTCCGAGGTCGCCCTCAACCACCGCGACCTGGCGGGCATCCACTTCACGGGCTCGACCAAGACCTTCCAGCACCTGTGGAAGACCGTCGGCACGAACATCGAGAAGTACCGCACCTACCCGCGCCTGGTCGGCGAGACGGGCGGCAAGGACTTCGTGGTCGCGCACCCGAGCGCCGACCGCGCCGTCCTGAAGACCGCGCTGACCCGCGGCTCCTTCGAGTTCCAGGGCCAGAAGTGCTCCGCGTCCTCGCGCGCGTACATCCCGGCCTCGATCTGGAACGACGGCTTCAAGGAGGAGTTCGCGGCCGAGGTCGACGGCATCTCCATGGGTGACGTCACCGACCTGTCGAACTTCATCGGCGCCGTCATCGACGAGCGTGCCTTCGCCAAGAACAAGGCCGCGATCGACCGCGCGAAGGCCGACGCCTCCTGCACGATCGTCGCGGGCGGCACGTACGACGACTCGGTGGGCTACTTCGTCCGCCCGACCGTCATCGAGTGCACGGACCCGGCGAACGAGGTCTTCACGACCGAGTACTTCGGCCCGATCCTGGCGATCCACGTCTACGACGACGCCAAGTACGACGAGATGCTGGAGCAGATGGAGTCGGCCTCCGACTACGCCCTGACCGGCGCCGTCATCTCCAACGACCGCGCCGCGGCCGCCCACACGATGGAGAAGCTCCGCTACGCGGCGGGCAACTTCTACATCAACGACAAGTCGACCGGCGCCGTCGTCGGCCAGCAGCCCTTCGGTGGCGGCCGCGCGTCCGGCACCAACGACAAGGCGGGCGCTCCGCAGAACCTGATGCGCTGGACGCTGACCCGCGCCATCAAGGAGACCCTGGTCCCGCCGACCGACTACACGTACCCCCACATGGGCTGACGTACTGGCCCCTGGGGCGGCGTCGTAGTCGCACCCGAACCCCGCCCCCGTCCTTGGTCCCCCAACCGAGGACGGGGGCGGTTTCCATTCCGGGACCGGCCGGGCGCTACCTTGGCGCCGATGGATGACGACATACGGCCCTGGGAGACCGCCGCGCCGCTCGTGCGGGCGGCGCAGCGCGGCGACGCGCTGGCCATGGACGACCTGATCAAGCTCGTCACTCCGTACGTCACCCGGCTCTGCGCCCCCATCGCCCCGGCCGACACCGCCGACGCCGTGCAGGAGGCGCTGCTCGCGGTGTTCCGGGGGGTGCGCGGGCTGCGCGACCCGCTGGCGTTCTACGGGTGGGTGCGCGCGGTCACCGTACGGGAGGCGGTACGGGTGGCGCGCCGGACGGCGGGGGAGAGCCCCGCCGACCCCGAGGAGATCGCCCGGCTCCGGGACCTGCTGCCGAGCGCCGACACCTCTCAACTGTCCGCCGAAATAAGGGACTTGCTCGCCCGGATGTCGGTGAAGGAACGCACGGTGCTGGTATTGCGCGAACTGGAGGGGCTCGACGAACGCTCCATGGCCGAGCTGCTCGACGTACCCGAGGGCACCGTGAAGTCGCGGCTGAGCAGGGCCCGTTCCTCCTTCCGGAAGGCGTGGACGCGATGACTCAGGTGGACAGGCTGAGGGTGCTCTCCGCAGGGCTGCGGGCCCCGCTGCACGCCGAGCGGCGGATCGCGCTGCCGTATGAGCGGGTGTGGGCGGTCGTCGCCGACCTGGAGGGCGAGCTGCCCCATCTCATCTCCTTCGTACGGGAGTTCCGGGTGCCGCCCGGCGACAGCGAGCGCAAGGCGGCCCGGGCCGTCGACGTGCTGGGGCTCTCCGGCGACTTCGAGGTGCGGCTCGGGCCCGGCTGGTGCCTGATGCAGTCGCGGCTCGTGACCATGGGCATGGCGGCCGAGCCGGACGGCGAGGGGACCCGCCTCGCGGTGTGCGGCGCGCTGAGGCCCGCCGCGCTCGGCCCCGTGCAGCGGGTCTACCGGCGGCTGCTCGGCGAGCGCCGGGTCCGCGCGTTCTTCCGCGAGGTGGAGCGGCGGGCCGCGCTGCGGTGAAGCGGCCCGGGGCGCTGTCCGGGCGGCGGGCCGACTACGCCCACGGGCTGCTTACTCGTTGATCGTCGCGATCAGCTTGCCCAGCTCTTCGACCACCAACTCAGGCCGTTCTTCCGGGAGTTGATGCCCAGCTCCCGGCACGATCCGCACCGTAAGATCGTCCGCGTACGCCTCGCCGCGCAGCAGGGCGGGCGGAATCACCGGGTCGAGTTCGCCGCCCAGGACCCGGGTCGGGACGGTGAGGCGGGTCGCGCGATGGGTGCCGCGGAAGCCGGCCGGGATGTCCCGCACGACGTAACTCCAGAACAGCGACTGCCCGGCGTGCGCAGAGAAGCGGGTGGCCTCGGTGAACTCCGCCAGCTCGGCCTCGCTCCACAGGGCGGGGTCGGCCGCCCCGCGCCGCAGCAGATGGCGGGTGAAGGCGGGCCAGTGCCGCAGGACGAGGCGGCCGAGCAGCGGGTACTCGACGAACGCCGTGAACCACATGCGCCACAGGTTGGGCAGCACGTCGCGGTGGCGGGTCCAGGGGTGCGTCATGTTGAGCGCGAGGAAGGCGCGGACGCGTTCGGGGCCGCGCTGACAGACCCGGAATCCGACGCCGGCGCCCCAGCTGTGGGCGACCAGCGTGGTTTGTTCTATGCCGAGTTCATCGAGCAGGGCGAGCACATCGGCGGCCAGGGAGTCGGTGTCGTACCCCTTGCGGCTCTGTTCGGACCAGCCGAAGCCGCGCAGGTCGACGCAGATCAGCCGGTGGTCGTCGGCGAGCAGCGGCACCACGCGGCGCCAGGCGTACCAGTGCTGCGGAAAGCCGTGCAGCAGCACGACGGGGTCGCCGCTGCCGAACTCCGCGTAGTGCAGCCGCACGCCGCGCACCGTCACATACCGGTGGGCGGCGCCTTCGAGCTGCGGCATCGGACGTTCGCTGATGGTCATGGGGTCCCTTTCGCCGGACGGATCCTGGTTGGTCATCGGGCCAGGAGGCGGGCGGCGGGGCAAAGGTTCCCTGTGAATTTTCAGGAGTTGAGCCTGGCCCTCAAACCTCGACCAGCACCTGGTCGAGCGACTTGCGGACCAGATCGGGTACTTCGCAGTCGTCGGCCGGGTATCCGACCGGGATGACGGCGAACGCCTTCTCGTTCGCGGGCCGCTCCAGGACCTCGGACAGGAAGCGCATCGGGCTCGGCGTGTGCACGAGGGCCGCGAGGCCGGACTGGTGGAGGGCGGAGAGCAGCATGCCCACCGCGATTCCGACGGACTCGTCGACGTAGTAGTGCTTGTGCTTGGTGCCGTCCTCGGCGAGCCAGTAGCGCTGCTGGAAGACGACGAGCAGCACCGGGGCGTCGGTGAGGTGCGTCTTGACCGCGTCCGTGCCGATGGGCCGCAGCGCCGCGAGCCACTCCTCGCCGAGCCGCCCGTCGTAGGAGATCCGCTCCTCCTCCTCGGCCGCCTCGCGGATCCTGCGCCGTACGTCCGCGTCCTTGACCAGGACGAACGTCCACGGCTGCTGGTGCGCGCCGGAGGGCGCGGTCGCGGCGCAGGCGACCGCGTCACGGACGGCCTGCTCGGGGACGGGGTCGGGCGAGAACCGGCGCACGGTGCGGCGCTCGTCCATGCGCTCACGCAACTCGGCGGCCCGCGCCAGGGTTTCGGTGGTCGCCATCCGGGCCGGCCGGTAGGGGACGGGCCGGTACGGCTCGCCGTGGATCGGGGTCCAGTGCTGCTCGGTAGGTGTGGGCATGGGGGGAGTCTGGCGGTGGGGTGTGGTCTGGTCCAAGCCCCTTGACGCGTCGGTGACTTGAAAGGTTCAGCGCCCTTCACGGCGCGGGTGAACAATGCCGAGGGCGTGCCCTGCGTCGTAACGACGATGTCCGGCTCGGCGCGGTTGAGGAACTCAAGCCCTCCCCTTCCCCGTTGGCGAGTGGGACAGGGTGTCCCCGCCCGTCCGGGTTATGCGGCGACGCCGATCGAGTCTGCCAGCTCCCGGTCCTCACCCCCACGACCCCACAACAACCCCCAGCCCCACCCCGAAGCCCACCACCAGCACCCCCGCATACACCCCGTACCACCGCCTCCACCGCCGCATCAGCAGCGCCGCCGCGCCGAACGCGATGCCCACCGTCAGGGTGCGGGAGCCGCGTGACAGGGTGGCCGAGGGCAGCCACGAGGTCGTGGGGACCCTCGCTCGGCCCGCTTCCGCCGCGTACACCTTGAACGGGATGCCGTTCCACGGCTGGTGGCGGACCGCCGAGGCGCCCTCCGTCGAGAGCTCGTGGCGGACCTCCGCGCGCATCCGGTCCGTCGTCAGCGGGGCGGGCAAGTGCACGCCGGATGTGGCCAGTTGGAGGGCCAGTACGCTGCCTGCCAGGCTGCCCGCCAGGGCCGTGAGGGAGAGGGCCGCCGTCCTGCGCGGGGCCGCCGCGCACAGCGCCGCCAGGAGGAGTTCCGGCATCAGCGGCCAGCTCAGGGCCTCCGCGAAGGCCCAGGTGAAGGTCAGGAGGAGCCCTGCCCGCGAGGTGGCGAGGGCCGCGACCCGGCGGCGCAGCGGCGAGTCGCGCAGGGCCTCCGCGTTCGTGCGGGCGTGCAGCGCCGCCACCGCGTCCCGCGCCTCTTCGGGCGTGGCCGACGGCGGCAGGGGCGCCCCGATGCGGACCCGGATCAGCGCGTGCCGGAACCGGCCGTGCTTGGGGAGCAGCCGGTCCGTGCCCGCGATGCCGACCGGCACCACCGGCACCCCCGCGTGCTGCGCTAGGACCAGCGCGCCCCGATGGAACGAGCCGACCTCGCCGTCGCGGCCCCGGGTGCCCTCGGGGAAAAGGACCACCGCCCGGCCCGCGCGCAGCCCGTCCGTCATGGCCAGCAGGTCGTCCATGCCACCGCCGGAACGCCGTACGGGGAAGCCCGCCGCGAGCCGACTGCAGATCCGGCGCCGCCACGGCGAGGCGAACCAGTAGTCGGCGGCCGCCCCGATCGCGGGGGTGTGCCGGGCGTCGAGGGCGGCGAGCAACGCGGCGGTGTCGGCGTGCGAGGAGTGGTTGGCCACCACCACGCAGCCGCCGCGCGGCAGATGCCCCCGGCGTTCCACGCCGCCGGACAGCGTCAGCGCGCACCACCACAGGGCGCGCCGCAGCAGCGCGGCCACGCGCGGCCGGGTCCGGGGCGCCGGTATCAGGGTCGTCGTCATCGGGTCACCACCGTCGCGAGCAGCAGAGCGAGCAGAAGGGAGTCGATACGGTCGAGCAGGCCGCCGAACCCGGGCAGCCAACTACCCGCGTCCTTCACCCCGGCCTCCCGCTTCACCATGGATTCCAGCAGGTCGCCCAGTACGCAGCCGAGGGTCACCCCGGTCCACAGGAGTGGCCCCCATGCTCCAACTGCCAGCAGCACCAAGGCAGTTGCGGTGCCGGCGCCGAGTACCCCCGCCCACGTCTTGTTCGGGGAGAGCGGCGAGAGCGGGCGGGACAGTACGCCCCGGCGGCCCAGGAATGTACCGCCGCACCACGCGCCCACGTCACCCAGGGCCACCGCGAGGCCCACCGCGACCGCCGTGCCCCCGAGTGACACCAGGCCGGTCAGCGGGACCGCGATCCACAGCAGTCCGAAGACCGTGCGGGCGGCCGCGGTGAAGCCGGATTCCGCGTTGCCGCCCAGCAGGGAGGGGAGGGCCGCCGCCAGCAGGAGCAGGCCCGCCGCCCGCAGATCGAGGAGCGAGGGGACCGTCCACGCCAGCGCCGGGAGCGCCACCGCCGCCGCGCACAGCACCGCGTGCTCCGCCCGGCCGAGCCCCGCCATCCGTACGTACTCCGTCACAGCGACCACGCCCAGCGCCGCCGCCAGCGCGCACGCCCCGCCGCCGCCCAGGAACAGCGCACCCAGATAGACCGGCGCCGCCAGCGCCCAGGTCCGCCACCGCTTGCGCAACTCGGCCCGCATCCGCATCCGCGCCGGAAGCGCCGCCACCGCGAGCCCGCTCACGCCGAGCACGCCGACGGTCACCACGGCCGCACGACCGTACGTACTCATGCCGCCAGCTCCCGCCACAGCCACGCGCATCGGACGCCGGCCGTCACCACCGAGCCGATGGCGATCACCAGCAGCACCGGGGTCACCCACCCCGAGGCCGCCGCCACGGCCACCAGCAGGCAGCGCTCCGTCTTGCCGAGCGGGCCGCCGTTGCGGCGGGGGGCGCCGGCCGCCGCGCCCGCCAGGGCGATCCACGACGGCAACGTCGCGGCGAGTGCCGCCGTCGACACCAGCCACAGCGGGGCCAGCGGCAGGAAACCCGCCAGCACGATCAAGTCGGCCGCGCGGTCGCCCAGTTCGTTCAGGAGCGCGCCGCGCCTCGTCGTACGGCCCGTGTCGCGGGCCAGCGCTCCGTCCAGGTTCGCGAAGGCGAGGCGGGCCGCGAGCAGAACCGCGACCGGCAGGACGGCGAGCGGGGCGGGCAGCAGGGCGAGCGCCGCGGCCGCCCCCGCCGCGGACACCACGCCCGCCGCGGTCAGCGTGTCGGGCGACACCCCGCGCCGGGCGAGCGCCGCGCGGACGCCGGACAGCCGGTCCGCGTACCAGGGCTTGAGTGCGTAAAGGCCGTTCATGCCCTCCACTCTGCTGCCGCGTGACCGGCGCCACATGAGTGCCCGTACTCATAAGTAGCCCGGGTCCGGGGGCGGATGGGGCCTGAGAGGATGACGTACATGGACGTGACGCAACGCATCGTGCACACCTGTGAGCAACGCATGGTGCACACCTATGAGTTGAGCCCCGCCGAACTCGCCGGGATCCGGGCCCTCCTCGACACCGCCTTCGACGGCAACTTCAGCGACGACGACTGGGACCACGGGCTCGGCGGCCTGCACGCCCTCGTCCACCACGGAGGCGAACTCGTCGCGCACGGCAGCGTCGTCATGCGGCGGGTGCTGCACGCCGGACGCTCGTACCGCATCGGGTACGTCGAAGCCGTCGCCGTCCGGGCGGATCTGCGGCGGCGCGGGCTCGGCGGGCTCGTCATGGCGGCCCTGGAGCGGGTGATCGACGGCGCGTACGCCTTCGGGGCGCTGTCGGCGAGCGAGAAGGGCGCCCCGCTGTACCGGGCGCGGGGCTGGCAGGTGTGGGGCGGGCGCATCGAGGTGCTCGGACCGGACGGGGTGACGCCGCTCCCCGACGAGGAGGGCAGCACCTATGCGTGGGGTCAACTCCCCGGCACCTACGCACCGTTGACCTTCGACTGGCGGGACGGGGACGTCCTGTAGACGGCCGTCCGCCACAGCACTCCCGCGTCCCGCGCACAGCCGCTCGGGCCCCTGCCGTCACCGGCTCTCGATGCCCTTGGCGATGTCCCGCTTCACCCCGTACCAGCCGAGGAGCCCGCCCACGGGGATCGCGGCCAGCATGCCGAGGTAGGTGCCGGGCCGGTTCAGGTCGATCAGGCCGAAGCCGTAGCCGAGCACCAGCAGTGTCATCGAGATGACGAACACGGCGAGCAGGCCCCGGGACTTGGCGCTGAAGAACACGTGCCGCGAGGGCGTCGCCGGGGTCGCGGCCAGTTCGGCGGCCGGGCCCGCGCTGGCGGCGGCCGGGCGCTTGAAGTACGTCATGTGGAGCCAGCGGCCGCACGGCTCCCAGCCGTCCGGCTCAAGATCGGCGAACAGCGCCTCGCGCTCCTTCGCGCCGTGCGCGGTCTCGCGCCGGTACTCCCAGCGCATCGCCGCGTCCGGCCGGCGGCACACGAAGCGGCCGACGAAGTCGATCCCCTCGACCTCCCAGCCCTCGGCCCCGTACTGGTTGAGGAGCAGCCGGTCGGTGTAGATGTCGGCGGTCCACTTCCACGTCTCGGCCCCGGCCTCGGGCCGCTCGGCGCCGGGCCCCCGGGTGAGCCGGTCCGCGAAGACGTCGGGCGCGCCGAACTCCTCGCGGGCGTCGGCCGTTCCGGACTCCGCGAGGTAGCCGGTCAGGTCGGCGACGGTCGCGGACACCTCCTGCTCCGGCATGCCGCGGGCCGCGAGCAGCCGGCCGAGCTCGGCGAAGTATTCGGTGTTCACGCTGGTCCCCCTGGAACGGTGCTGGTGAGCATGGTGGTGACGGCGGAGTGGAACTCCCGCCAGGAAGAGCCCTGTTCGGCGAGAGCCCGGCGGCCGTCGTCGGTCAGCCGGTAGTAGCGCCGGCCCGGCCCGCGCTCGGCGGCCCGGAACTCGCCGACGGCCAGGCCGGCTTCCTCAAGGCGGTTGAGTACGGGATAGAGCGTCCCGCCCTTGATCTCGCCGAGCCCGGCGGCGGTGAGCGCCTTGGAGATCTCGTACCCGTAGCTCTCACCCCCGGTGAGACAGGACAGGACGAGGAGGTCAAGGACACCCTTGAGCCAGCTGGATCTGCGGTCTGCGGCCATGTGTGTATTCCAGCACCACCTAGATAGGAATGCAACCTAGGTGGGGATGCTGCGTGCAAGGATGGGTGGCTGCGGGAGCTGCGCCCCCAGCCGACCGCGCCCCCATCAGCCGCCTCTCCATCAGCCGCCTCTCCGTCGGCCGGCCCGCGGCGGCAGCAGGCCCGTCCGGGCCACCCTCAGCCGACTCGCCCGAGCCCGGTCGAGGTCCGTTCACCCCGATGACCTCTTGCCCCCGTCGCTATCTCCGCGAGGCCACTATCTCCGCGAGCGCCCCCCGCAACCACCGGTGCGCCGGATCCGTGTCCACCCTCATGTGCCAGGCCTGGACGAACGGGATGGACGGCAGATCGAGGGGGATGTCGAGGATCGCGAGCGGCATCGCTCGCGCCGCCTCCAGCGCGAACTGTCGCGGCATCAGTGCGAGCGCGTCCGAGCGGAGTGCGAAGAAGCAGGCCGCCGAGTACGTCGGCGCGGTGGCCAACACATCGCGCACCAGGCCGAGTTCGGCGAGGCGCTCGTCGACCACGCTGCGCACCCGGCCGCGCCGGGTGACCGTGATGTGGGGGAGTGTGGCGAACCGCTCGGGGGTCAACCGCTCGGCGGCGTAAGGGCCGTCGGCGCGCACCACCGCCGCGTAGGTGTACTCGCCCAGCGGGCTGCTGCGGATGTCGTGCGGCAGGCCGTGCATCTGGCCCACCTCCAGGTCGATCCGGTCCCGCAGGTCGGCCGGGTCCTCCTCGCCCTCGGGGAGCATGCGAAGGCGTACCCCGGGCGCCTCGCGCATCACCCGCTCGGTCAGCGCCGAACCGAAGATGACGGCCACGCCGTCATTGGACCGGATGGTGAACTCCCTTTGCAGGGTGGCCAGTTCGAGCTCCGGCGGCGGGCGGAGGGCGGCCAGGGCCGCCCCCAGGGCCGCCTCCACGTGCGGCTGAAGCTCCCGGGCGCGCGGCGTCAGTGTGAGGCCCCGCCCCGACGGTACGAGCAGCTCGTCGCCCACCACCCGGCGCAGTCGCCCCAGGGTGCGGCTCATCGCGGACGGCGAGATCCGCATCTCGGCGGCGGCCCCCGCCACACTCCCGGCCCGCAGCAGGGCGTCGAGCGAGGGCAGCAGATTCATGTCCGGCAGCTGTTGCATGCGGCGAGTATGGCCGAATGCTGCATCCTGTGCACGGCTCACTTAACCGATCGGACCTTGTGTGCAGCAATGGGCGCGGTCAGTCTTGACCCCATGCTCGAACCCAGACAGCGCGCCACCGCCCTGCTCGTCGCCGGCTGCTTCTTCATGGAGATGCTCGACGGCACCATCGTGGCCACCGCCGCCCCCCAGATGGCGGCCTCCCTCGGCACCACGCCCGCCTCCGTCGGCCTGGTGATCACCGTTTATCTGCTGACCCTCGCCGTGCTCATACCGCTCAGCGGCTGGCTCACCGCCCGCTACGGCGCCCGGCGGATCTTTCTCACCGCCATCGTGCTGTTCACGCTCGCCTCGGCGGGCTGCGCGGCCAGTGGAAGCCTCGGTCTCCTCATGGCCATGCGGGTCCTGCAAGGTGCGGGCGGCGCGATGATGGTGCCGGTCGGCCGGCTCCTGGTGCTCAACGGGGCCGCGAAGACCGACATCCCGAAGATCATGGCGTACATCGTGTGGCCGGGCCTGATGGCGCCCGTCCTCGCCCCGCTGCTCGGCGGACTGCTCACCACGTACGCAAGCTGGCACTGGATGTTCCTGGTCAACCTTCCGCTCGGCGCGGCCGCGTTCGCCGTCGCCCGGCGCCTGGTGGCGGCCGGGCCGACCGCGACCCCGCCGCCCCTGGACGTGCTTGGCGTGCTGCTCAGCTGCACCGGGCTCGCCGCCCTCACCTGGGCCGCCCACCTGGTCGCCGACACCGACAGCGGCCGGCCGGTGGTCGTCGCCGTCGCCGCGCTCGCGGTCCTCGCGCTCGGCGCGGCCGCCCGCCATCTGCTGCGTACCGCCCACCCGTTGGTCAATCTGCGCACCCTGGACGTGGCGTCGTTCCGGGCCACCGTGACCTACGGCTCGCTCTTCTGGATCGTGGTCGGCGCCATGCCCTTCCTGCTGCCCCTCCTCTTCCAGGAGGTCTTCGGCTGGAGTGCGGTGAAGTCCGGCGCCGTGGTGCTGTTCGTGTTCGTCGGCAACATCGGGATCAAGCCCGCGACCACATACCTCCTGAACCGCTTCGGCTTCCGCCCGCTGCTGCTCGTCTCCACCGTCGGGCTCGCGGTGACCGTCGCGGGCTGCGCGCTGCTCACCGGCGCGACCCCCGTCGCCGTGACCGCCGTCCTCGTCATGCTCAGTGGGGCCGCCCGTTCGCTCGGCCTGACCTGCTACTCCACCATCGCGTTCAGCGAGATGGCGCCCGAGCGGCTGCGCGACGCCAACGCGCTGTCCGCGACCGCCACCCAACTGGCGGCCGGACTCGGCGTCGCCGTCGCGACGGTCGCACTGCGCCTGGGCGGCGCCTTCACCGACGCGCCCTCCGCCGCCTACGCGGTGGCGTTCTGCCTGCTCGGCGCCCTCTGCCTGGCCTCCACGGTGGGTGCGCTGCGGCTGCACCGGGGCGCGGGCGACTCGGTGCGTACGAGGCTCGCGCAGCCGTCTCCCCGCACCTCGTCGAAGGTGCCCGTCTCAGATAGTAGGAAGTCCGAGTAATTGTAGAGACAGACTCCAGCGCAAGGCTTAGCTTTGTAGAAGCCGAACGTCTCGCTGATCCAGCGAATGGCGGTCGTGAGCGCGATGCCCCTTGGCAGGCAACCCCTGCGGCGGCGCTCCCCGCCCCTTCCGGCACCTCACTGCATCCGCCGGGGCCCGCCCCGGACCTCCCAGCAGAGGAGTCGAATCCCCATGGTCAAGCAGCCCGTCCGCCGAGTCCGTCACTCTTCGCGCAGCAGCGAGTCCGACCGCAAGAACGCCGCCGCCGCCCTCCAGCGCGCGCTGGACCGCAGGGACAACGGCGGCGCGACCGGGCACTGAGCCCCGGCCCAGCGGAAGGTGCCCGCACTGCCGCGAACCGCGGCATGTGCCCCTGTCCACAGTATGGACATCGGGTGTCAATGGCTGGGACGGCCAGTAGGGTTCCCCCATGTCGGCAAGTTCTCGCAGCATCAATCTCGCAGTGATCCCCGGTGACGGCATCGGCCAGGAGGTCGTGGCCCAGGGCCTGAAGGTTCTCAGTGCCGTCCTTCCGCAGGATGTGAAGCTGGAGACCAGGGAGTTCGACTTCGGCGCCCGGCGCTACCACGCCACCGGTGAGACCCTCACGGACGCCGACGTCGACGCCCTCAAGCAGCACGACGCGATCCTGCTCGGCGCGATCGGCGACCCCTCGGTCCCGTCCGGCGTCCTGGAGCGCGGCTTCCTGCTGAAGCTCCGCTTCCTCTTCGACCACTACGTCAACCTCCGCCCCAGCAGGCTGCTCCCCGGCGTCGCCACCCCGCTCGCCGGCCAGCCCGAGATCGACTTCATCGTCGTGCGCGAGGGCACCGAGGGCCCGTACACCGGCAACGGCGGTTCGATCCGTACCGGTACGCCGCACGAGGTCGCCACCGAGGTCTCGGTCAACACCGCCTTCGGTGTCGAGCGCGTGGTCCGTGACGCCTTCGCCCGCGCCCAGGCCCGCCCGCGCAAGAAGCTGACGCTGGTCCACAAGAACAACGTGCTGGCCTACGCCGGTCACCTGTGGACCAACATCTTCAACAAGGTGGCGAAGGAGTTCCCCGACGTCACCACCGACTACCTGCACGTGGACGCGGCGACGATCTTCCTCGTCACCGACCCCGCACGGTTCGACGTGATCGTCACCGACAACCTCTTCGGCGACATCATCACCGACCTCGCCGCGGCCGTCTCCGGCGGCATCGGCGTCGCGGCCTCCGGCAACATCAACCCGAGCGGCGAGTTCCCGTCGATGTTCGAGCCGGTGCACGGCTCCGCGCCGGACATCGCGGGCCAGGGCAAGGCGGACCCCTCGGCCACGATCCTCTCCGTCGCGCTGCTCCTGCGCCACCTCGGCTACGACGCCGAGGCGGCCCGCATCGAGGCCGCCGTCTCCGAGGACCTCGCGGCCCGCGGCGACTCGGTCCGTACGACGGACGAGATCGGCGACGCGCTCGCCGTACGGGTAGCCGGCTGACCCCGCGGCACACACGTAACAGCCGCCGGGTCGCATTTCGCACCCGGCGGCTTTTCGCATGCGGCCACCGGGTGACACCATCAACCCCGGACCGCACATCACACCGTTATGTCCAACGCCCCGCCAAGAGCGATAATCGGACGTGGGCCGCGGCATGCGGAGCAGCTCGGACGTCCACGCGGTAGCGGCGGCGTGAGCGCGGTCCGTCACTATCCACCGGTGAAGGACACAGCACTCATGACGACGCCCACGATCGAGCTCAAGCCCACCTCGCATCCGCTGTCCGACGCGGAGCGCGAGGCGATTCTGGCCAGCCCCGGTTTCGGCCGCCACTTCACCGACAACATGGTGACGGTCCGCTGGACCGAGGGCCGCGGCTGGCACGACGCCCAGCTCGTGCCGTACGCCCCGCTGTCCATGGACCCGGCGAACATGACGCTGCACTACGCGCAGACGATCTTCGAGGGCCTCAAGGCGTACCGCCAGCCCGACGGCACGGTCGCCACCTTCCGGCCCGAGGCCAACGCCGAGCGCTTCCAGTCCTCGGCCCGCCGCATCGCGATGCCCGAGGTGCCCGTCGACCTCTTCATCGCGGCCTGCGACGCACTGGTCCAGCAGGACAAGGCGTGGGTCCCGGCCACCGGCGAGGCCTCGCTCTACCTGCGGCCCTTCATGATCGCGACCGAGGTCGGCCTCGGTGTGCGGCCGGCCAACGAGTACCTGTTCATCGTGATCGCCTCCCCGGCCGGCGCCTACTTCCCCGGCGGCGTGAAGCCCGTCTCGGTGTGGCTGTCCGAGGAGTACGTCCGTGCCGTCAAGGGCGGCACCGGCGCGGCCAAGACCGGCGGCAACTACGCGGCCTCCCTGGTCGCGCAGGCCGAGGCCGCCCAGCACGGCTGCGACCAGGTGGTCTGGCTGGACGCGGTCGAGCACCGCTGGATCGAGGAAATGGGCGGCATGAACCTGTACTTCGTGTACGGGGCTGCGTCCGATCAAAAGCCCAAGATCGTCACCCCCGAGCTGACCGGCTCGCTGCTTCCCGGCATCACCCGCGACTCCCTCCTGAAGATCGCCCGCGACCTCGGGTACGAGGCCGTCGAGGGGCGGATCTCCACGGAGGACTGGAAGCGCGACAACGAGAACGGCTCGCTGACCGAGGTCTTCGCCTGCGGCACGGCGGCCGTCATCACCCCCGTGGGCTCGGTGAAGTCCGCCCGGGCCAACTGGACGCAGGGCGACGGTGAGCCCGGCGAGGTCACGATGAAGCTGCGTAAGGCTCTGCTTGAGCTTCAGACGGGGCAGGCCCCGGATCCCCATGGCTGGATGCACCCGCTGGGCTAGGCGAGAGTGGGGTCGGGTTTCCGACGGAGGGCCGGCTGTGGCTGGTCGCGCAGTTCCCCGCGCCCCTGAGCGGCATGGGGTGGCCCAGCCCGATTGGTCAGGCCCCGGGCCCCATAGCGGCATGCGGTACAGCTTCGGCTAGTTCTCGGCCAGGGCCGTCTCGGACCTCGTGTCCTTGGCGGCCCTTTCCGTTGCCCGGGAGCGGGCCGTCAAAGCCGCGTATGCCACGCCGCCCACCAACCCCGACAGCAGGAAGCTGCAGTCCACTCCGCCCGTCCAACTGAGCAGCGGGCCCTGGTAGTTGGGGAGGGAGACCGAGAGGAGGCCCGTGGCCGCGCCCAGGGCCCAGGAGGCCACCGCGCGGAGGTTCCAGCCGGCCCGGTACCAGTAGATGCCGCCCCGCGAGCGGCGGTTGAAGACCTGGAGGGCGTCGGCGTCGTACACGCCGCGGCAGCGCACGAAGCCGATCAGGGTGATCACCGCCCAGGGTGTGCCGATCGCCGTGAGCAGCAGGACGAACGAGGTCATCGCGGCCTGCGCGTCCCAGGCGAAGTGGCCCGCGAAGACACACACCGTGGCGACGACCGCCACCGCGAACGTCGCCTGGGTGCGCGAGGCGCGCGGCAGGATCGCGTCCAGGTCGAGGCCCATCGAGTACAGCATCAGACCCGCGTTGCCCACCGAGCCCGCCGACGCCGCGAGCAGCAGCGGCACCAGATACCAGCCGGGGGCGGCCGAGACCAGCGGGCCCGCGTAGTCGGTGGCCGCGCGAGCCGCGTACGCCGTGAACGTGCCGAAGAGCTGCGGCACCAGAAGGCCCGCCGTCAGGCCGAGCCATGTGGCGTGCAGGACGCGGCGCGAGGGGTGGCGGGTCGGCGAGATGTAGCGCGTGTAGTCGCCGAGCAGGGTGATGAACGCGATCGGGCCACTGAGCCCGGCCGCGACGAGTGCGAGGAGCCAGGTCGGCCAGAACGAGCCGAGCAGATAGCCGCCCGCGTCGGGCAGCGCGGCGGTGGTGAAGTGCGGTGCGTAGGCGACGACTCCGAGGATCAGCAGCGCGGTCATGCCCACGGCCAGGATGCGCGAAAGACGGAGCAGCACCCGGTAGCCGTAGACGGCGCCGATGACGGTGGCCGCGGCGAGCAGCGCGTACACGATGCCGTACGTGATCCCGCCCGTCGGCAGGCCGAACAGGCGGTGCAGGATGCCCGTCATCGCGTCCCCGCCGATCCACACGGTCAGCGCGGTGTAGCCGAGCGAGAGCAGCAGGCCCACCACTGAGCCCACCAGCCTTCCGCGTACGCCGAATTGGGCGCCGGAGGATGTGGACAGGTTGGTCGCGGTGCGCAGGGAGACGAGCGCGAGCGGGGCCGTCAGGAGGGTGCCGACGACCGTGCCCGCCACGATCGCGCTGACCGACGCCCACCAGCCGAGGCCGAAGGAGACCGGCAGCCAGCCGAAGACGATCACTCCGAGGCACAGGTTCGAGCCGAGCAGGATCGACACGAGATCGCGGGGCCCGCTGGTGCGTTCCGCTTCCGGGACCGTATCGACTCCGCGCTGTTCTATGGGCATGCCGGAACCTCTCACTCTCGGGGGGTTTGAGTGGCGCTCAATGTGACTCATGCCAAGTGGTGCCGTCAATGCTTTCGCGCAGTGGAATCTCTGGTTAGAGTGGTGTTCAAACAGGAGGTGTGGTGGCGTGCGACTGACCCCGACGGAGCGTGACCGGCTGCTGCTGTTCGGCGCCGCGGAACTGGCCCGGGCCCGCAGGGCCCGCGGGCTCCGCTTGAACGTGCCCGAGGCGACCGCCCTGATCGCGGACACCGTCTGCGAGGCGGCCCGCGACGGCAGGCGGCTCGCCGAGGCCATCGAGGCGGCCCGCGCCGTGCTCGGCCCCGACGACGTGCTGCCCGGCGTGTCCGACGTGGTCACCGAGGTCCATGTGGAGGCCGTCTTCGACGACGGCTCCCGGCTCGCGGTGGTGCCCGACCCCATCGGCGGCACGGCGGGCGCGGCGGCCCCCGGCGCGCTGCTGCCCGGCTACGGCTACGAGGAGGCGGCTCCCGAGGTGCTGCTCACCGTGACCAACACCGCTCCGGTGCCGGTGAGCGTCACCTCGCACTTCCACTTCTTCGAGGCCAACCCGCGGCTCGACTTCGACCGGGCCGCGGCCTACGGCATGCGGCTGTGCGTGCCCGCCGGGTCCTCGGTGCGGTTCGGGCCGGGCGAGAGCGAGGAGGTCGGCCTCGTCCCGATCGGCGGCGACCGTGTGGCGATCGGCTTCGCGGGCCTGGTCGACGGGCCCCTCGACGCGCCCGGCGCCCGGCAGGAGGCCCTGCGCAGGGCCGCGGCCTGCGGATATCTCGGAACCACCCGTGGGGGAGACACGTGATGGACCCGTACGAGTACGCCTCCGTGCACGGCCCCCGCACCGGTGACCGGATCCGGCTCGGGGACTCGGGCCTGACCGTCCGGGTCGAGTCCGACGCCCAGCGGCCCGGCGACGAGTTCCTGGCCGGGTTCGGCAAGACGGCCCGCGACGGGCTGCATCTGAAGGCCGCCGCCGTCCGCGAGACCTGTGACGTGGTGATCAGCAACGTCGTCGTGATCGACGCGGTGCAGGGCATCCGCAAGGTGTCCATCGGCATCCGCGAGGGACGGATCTGCTCCATCGGGCGGGCCGGCAACCCCGACACCCTCGACGGCGTGGACGTGGTCGTCGGCACCGGCACCTCGATCGTCTCCGGCGAGGGGCTCATCGCCACCGCCGGAGCCGTCGACACCCACGTACACCTGCTCTCGCCGCGCATCATGGAGGCCTCGCTCGCCTCCGGAGTCACCACGATCATCGGCCAGGAGTTCGGCCCGGTCTGGGGCGTCGGCGTCAACTCGCCCTGGGCGCTGCGGGGCGCCTTCGCGGCCTTCGACGCCTGGCCCGTCAACATCGGCTTCCTGGGGCGGGGTTCGTCCTCGAACGGGGCTCCGCTGGTGGAGGCGCTCGCCGAAGGCGGGGCCTGCGGGTTCAAGGTCCACGAGGACATGGGCGCGCACACCCGGGCGCTCGACACAGCGCTGCGCGTGGCCGAGGAGCACGACGTCCAAGTCGCCCTGCACAGCGACGGGTTGAACGAGTGCCTCACCGTCGAGGACACCCTGAAGGTGCTCGAAGGCCGCACCATCCACGCCTTCCACATCGAGGGCTGCGGCGGCGGACACGTACCCAACGTGCTGAAGATGGCGGGCGTGCCCAACGTCATCGGGTCGTCCACCAACCCCACCCTGCCCTTCGGCCGGGACGCGGTCGCCGAGCACTACGGCATGATCGTCTCGGTCCACGACCTCAAGACCGATCTGCCGGGCGACGCGGCGATGGCCCGCGACCGCATCCGGGCCGGGACGATGGGTGCCGAAGACGTGCTGCACGATCTGGGCGCGATCGGCATCACCTCATCCGACGCCCAGGGCATGGGCCGAGCGGGCGAGACCGTACGGCGCACGTTCGCGATGGCCGGGAAGATGAAGGCCGAGCTCGGCCCCCTGGAGGGCGACGGGCCCGGTGACGACAACGCGCGCGTCCTTCGCTACATGGCGAAGCTGACCATCAACCCGGCCATCGCGCACGGCCTCTCGCACGAGATCGGCTCCATCGAGACCGGCAAGATGGCCGACATCGTGCTGTGGCGCCCGGCCTACTTCGGTGCCAAGCCGCAGATGGTCCTCAAGTCCGGGTTCCCCGCGTGGGGCGTCACCGGCGACCCCAACGCGGCCACCGACACCTGCGAACCGCTCGTGCTCGGCCCCCTGTTCGGCGCCCATGGCTCCGCCGCCGCCGAGCTGTCCGTCGCCTTCGTGGCGAACGCCGCCCTCGACCAGGGCAACGACCGGCTGCCCACCCGCCGCCGCCGGGTCGCGGTGCGCGGCACACGTGGCATCGGCCCCGCCGACCTGCTGCTCAACTCCCGTACCGGAGCCGTCGGCGTGGACGGCCGCACCGGGCTCGTCACCCTCGACGGCGACCCGCTGCGCTCCGAACCGGCCGACTCCGTCTCCCTCAACCGCCTCTACTTCCTGTAAGGACCACCCTGATGTCTGCTGCCGCCGACGGCTTCCGCATGCCCGCCGAGTGGACCCCGCACGAGCGGACCTGGATGGCATGGCCGGGCCCCAACGTGACCTTCCCGAACGACGCCGAGCTGGCCGAGTCCCGCGCCGCCTGGGCCTCGGTCGCCCGCGCGGTACGCCGCTTCGAACCGGTCACCATGGTCGTGGGCCCGGGCCAGGCCGAAGGCGCCCGCGGGCTGCTCGGACCCGACATCGAGCTGGTCGAGCGCGAACTCGACGACGCCTGGATGCGGGACATCGGCCCCACCTTCCTCACCGACGGAAAAGGCCAACTGGCCGCCGTGGACTGGACGTTCAACGGCTGGGGCGCCCAGGACTGGGCGACCTGGGAGCACGACGCGAAGATCGGCGCCCACGTCTCGGACCTGGCCGGCGCACGCACGTACACCTCGCGCCTGGTCAACGAGGGCGGTGCGATCCACGTCGACGGCGAGGGCACGGTGCTGCTCACCGAGACCGTCCAGCTCGGCCCCGAGCGCAACCCCGACTGGACGCGCGAGGAGGTCGAGACCGAGATCCACGCCATGCTCGGCACCCGCAAGGCCATCTGGCTGCGCCGCGGCCTCACCGCCGACTACCCGCCGCACGGCTACGGCACGCTGGGCCACGTCGACATCGTCGCCGCGTTCGCCCGGCCCGGCGTCGTGGTCGCCCACACCCAGCCCGACCCGGCCCACCCCGACCACGAGCTCTGCAAGGAGAACGTGGCGCTGCTCCGCGCCCAGACCGACGCGCGGGGCCGCGCCCTGGAGGTGGTGGAGATCCCCGCGCCCACGGTCGTCCAGGACGACCACGGCTGGGTCGACTACTCCTACATCAACCACTACCTCTGCAACGGCGGCGTGGTCCTGTGCGCCTTCGACGACCCGCGCGACGAGAACGCGGCGGGCATCTTCCGCCGCCTCTTCCCCGACCGCACGGTGACCCTGGTCGACGCCCGGACGATCTTCGCGGGCGGCGGCGGCATCCACTGCATCACCCAGCAGCAGCCGAGGGTGTGACGCCGGGGCGCGGGCCACTCCCCGGGCCGGGGAGCGCGCCGTCGCGTATGCCACCGGCGAATTCCGGACCCTGTGGCGGAAAACTCGGGAAAGCTTGCAACCCCCGCCCCCCACAGGGATATTGACCCTCGCCGGTGCCGCGACGTGGTGGCGCTCATCACCAGGGGGGCCGATGCTGCGGGAGTGGGCGGGGGAGTCCGAGCGCGACCGGTCGGTGCGCAGCCACACCGAGTCGGCGCTGCTGCCCGGAGCGGGCGGCGGGGTCGTCGAACAGCGGCCCGTCACCTTGCTGCTCGGCCCGCGCGGCAGCGGCAAGACGACCCTGCTGCGGGCGATCGGGCAGTGGGCCGCGGTCGGCCCGGTGGCCCGGCTCGACCTCGCCGAACTGGCCCGCCACGAACAGCGGCCGCTGGACGTCCTCAAGGCGGTGGCGTACGAGATCGAGCCCCGCAAGAAGCACGTGCCGCGCATCTCGCTGCCCGCCTTCCGCCTGATGACCGAGGCGCTCGCCCTCGAACTCGACTCCCGGGACCGGGCGGCGGCGCGCCGCCGGCTGGCCGAGGCGCTGGCCGGTCCGCCCTCCCATTGGCTGCCGCACGTCGTCCAGGTCGCCCAGACCGCCGGATCACTGGCCGGACTGCCGTCCCCGTTCACCGAGGCGTTCAGGGTGCTGCCGACCATCGAAGCGGTCCTGCGCCACGGGCAGATGCTGCGCCGCCTCTCCAGGATCCGGTGGGCCTCCGCCGTCACCTCGGCCCTGGACATCCTGATCGAACTCAACCTCGCCCACCGCTCCGCCTCCCCCGAGGAGCGCGACGTCACCGAACGCATCGTGTGCCAGGTCTTCCTCCAGGAACTACGGCGCTGCTACACCCGCAAGGACTGGGCGGTGCGCACCCTGGTGCTCCTGGACAACGCCGACAACCACCTCGGCGGCGAGGTGCTGCGCCTGCTGGTCCAGGAGCGCCGCGGAGCCGACCGGGACCCCCTGGTGGTCCTCGCCATGGCGGGCAGCTACCCGCGGGCCCTGAAGGACGCCGGCTTCGGATGGCAGTACGCCACCGACGGCTACCCCGGGCCCTGGCCCGCGGGCACGACCTTCGACCCGCAGGAGGTCACGGAGGGGCTGCGGGTGGGGCGGCTGCGCGATCTGACGCGGAGCGAGGTGGAACAGCAGGCCAAGGAGGTCTTCCAGTCGACGGTCGCGCCCCCGCCCCGGGGCAACGCCGGGGCGCGCTGGCTCGGCTGGGTGGTGTACGAGATCACCCGGGGGCAGCCCACGGCGACCGCCCGCCTCCTCGGCGCCCTGCACGGCTTCGAGCCGTCGGCGCCCTGGGGGGAGCGGCTGCGCCGCGCTCTGGAGCCGTCGGCCGGCCTGGTCCACGACCTCCGGGACCGATTGCTGCCCATCGACCCGCCGCAGGGGCTGTGCCCGGCGCTGGCCAGAGCCGCGGCCGCACCGGACCTGGCGCAGGCCGCCGTCGCCCAGTGGCTTCAGGCCGAGGGCGAGACAGCGGCCCATCTCGGCCAGGAATTCCGGGCGTTCGCCCGCGACCGGCTGCGCACCATGCACATCGACACCGGCGATCCGCTCGCCGACGGCCCCCCGGGCACCCCGCACCCGCTGCTGCGTCGCCTGCTGCTGAGCGCCCTGGACGACCCGGGCGCGCTTCACGCCGGGCTGCGCGCGGAGGCGGCCGCCAGGGGCGAGCCGGGTCTCGCCGCCTATCACGCGCTGGCCTGCGGTGACCTCGCCGCGGCCGCGGCCCACCTGGACGCGATCTTCGAGCAGGACACCCCGGAGCAGTGGTGCGCCGCGCTGTGCCGGCTGCGCCGCGCCCCGCTGCCGCCCGCGCTCAGCGGTCCGGGCAGCGAGCCCTGGGAGCAGTACGAGGCCCTGGTGCGGCACCTGCGCGACGACACCGTGCCCCGGCTGCGCACCATCACCCGTCTCCTCGCGGCCAGTTGGCTGGCCCCGGAGCCCGCCGATGACCCGGCCACGGACCGGGTCGGGGACCCCTACCGCGATCCCCTCGGGGACCCGTACGCCTCGCTCTTCGGGGAGGTCTACGCCCGCTTCCATACCCTGGCCGCCGCCCACACCGAGCGTGTCGCCTGGGCCAACGTGCTCCAGGACAAGGCGCAGCAGTACAAGGAGGAGCCCTGGTGACGAGCCGTACGACGATCGACCTTCCCCGTCCTCCAGGCCACAAGTGGCTGTGGGTGGCGCTGGTCGCCGCATGCACGGTGCTGGTCGCCGTCGTCCTCGTCAGGGTCTTCGAGCCGGACACCGACTGCGCCCCGGGCGTCACCGAGCGGGCCGGCGGTGAGTGCGTCGGAGTGAGCGACGGCTCCTTCGCCTTCCCCGCCCTCGGCGACATCAGCGGCCGGATCCGCGACGAGAACCGCAAGGTCGAGAAGTCCGGTGAGAAGTCGGTGACCATCGCCTACCTGGAGTCGATGTCCGGCGGCACCGAGGACCGGGGCCCCGAAGGTACCCGCCAGGCGGTCACCGGCGCCCACCTCGCGCAGCAGGAGATCAACAGCGAGCGCGGCACCCTGCCGAGGGTGCGGCTGCTCCTGGCCAACACCGGACGCGACGACGCGTACGCCCAGGACGTGGTCGACCAGCTCCTGCGGATGAAGGACGAGGAGCACCTGGTCGCCGTCGCCGGGATAGGGCAGAGCAACGCCCGCACGCTGGCCGCGGTGGACAGGCTCCGCGCCGCCGGGATGCCCGTCGTGGGTGCGACGGTGGCCGGGGTCGAGATGAGGTCCCAGGCTCCCGGCTTCTTCCGGGTGTCCTTCCCCGCCGACGAGCAGGCCTCGGCCGCGGCCCGCTACTTCAAGGACCAACAGGACAAGCACCCCGGGTACCGGTTGCAGGTCGTCAAGGACAACAAGGCCGGGGACATCTACAACGCCTCGCTGTACAACGGGTTCATGGCCGCCGCCCAGCGCACCGGCCTCAAGGTCGAGACGGTGGTCCCGTTCACCTCCGGCGCGGCTCCCGGCGGCGGCAACGCGCTGCGCGTGGTCGCGGAGAAGGTCTGTGTCACCGGAGCCGCCCCCGACGGCGTCTACTTCGCCGCCCGGGGACGGGAGTTGCGCAGCTTCATCGAGGCGGCGGGCGAGGACCGGCGCAGCTGTCCGGTGCGGGTGCTCTCCGGGTCCAGCGCGGTCGGCCTGTACTTCGACACCGGCCGCGCGTCCGGCACCGCCGAGATGGAAGAGCTGGGGCGGCGCTGGAAAGCCAGCGGCCTCACGGCGTCCTACACCGCGTACGCCCATCCCGGCGCCTCCGCGCAGATGTACGGCGGCCAGGAGCGCGGCCCGTTCCCCGACTTCCAGCGCCGCTACCTCCAGCTCCGTAGCGGAAGCGCGGGCGAACTCAACAACGGGCAGGCCATGGTGGGCCACGACGCGGTGTACACGATCGGCATCGCCGCGCGCCGGGCGGTGGACACCTACGGCCCGGACAAGGTCACCTCCAGCACGGTCCTCGACCTGCTCGGCCAGACCAACGGCACGTACAAGGTACGCGGGGTCAGCGGTGAGATCGCCTTCGCGCCCGACACCGGGGAGCCGTCCGACCGGTCGATGGCCCTGGTCGAGCTGGGCCCGCCGACGGCGCCCGGCGACGAGGGCAACCAGTACCGGTTCGTCGGCACCCTCAAGCCCTAGGGGCTGTCCGCATGGCCGGGCCCGCCCCCGCGATCAGGTAGAACATACGGGTGAACGCACCCCGCCGCCGCAACACCGCCCCGCCCCGCGAGGAAGTGCTCGTCGCCGCCATGGCCACGATCGCCGAACGCGGGCTCGACGGGCTCACCATGGCCGGGCTCGGGCGTGAGGTCGGCATGTCCAGCGGGCATCTCCTCTACTACTTCCGCAGCAAGGACGAGCTGCTGCTCCAGACCCTGGAGTGGAGCGAGGGCCGCCTCGGCGAGGAGCGCCGCGGGCTGCTCGTGCGGCCCGGCACGGCCCGCGAGCGCCTGGACGCCTACATCGACCTGTACGTTCCCGACGGGCCGCGCGATCCGCACTGGATCCTGTGGCTGGAGGTCTGGAACCGCTCGCAGAACGCCGACCACGCCGCCCGCGCCCGCCAGGCCGCCATCGAGGGGGCCTGGCACCGCGACCTGGTCGCGATAGTCGCCGAGGGCGTCTCGCGTGGCGAGTTCCGCCCGGTGGACGCCGACCGTTTCGCGGCCCGCCTGCGCGCCCTGCTCGACGGGTTCAGCGTGCACGTCGCCGTCGGCCTGCCCGGCACCGGACGGCCCCAAGTCCTCGACCACGTAAGGGAGTTCGTGGACGAGTCACTGATGCGGCGCTGACGGTGGGAACGCAACGCACGCAAGTAGGCCCGATCGTTGCGGCCGCACGCCTTGTCGGCCGCGCGAGCCTGCGCCACCGTGAGCGTCCATGGGACGAGAGCACTGGAAGAAGATCTGGGTCGGTTCGGCCGGCAACATGGTCGAGTGGTTCGACTGGTTCGTGTACGCCACGTTCGCCGTGTACTTCGCGGACGCGTTCTTCCCGAAGGGCAACGAAACAGCCAACCTCATGAACACCATGGGGATCTTCGCCGTCGGCTTCTTCATGCGGCCGGTCGGCGGCTGGCTGCTCGGCCGGATCGGTGACCGCAAGGGCCGCAAGGCCGCGCTCACCCTGACCGTCACCCTCATGTCCGCCTCCGCGATCCTGATCGCCGTCGCACCGACGTACGCGGTCGCCGGATACGGGGGAGTAGCGGTCCTGCTGGTCGCCCGCCTCCTCCAGGGCCTCTCGGTCGGCGGCGAGTACGCGGCCAGCGCCACCTACCTCACCGAGGCCTCCGACCCGAAGAAACGCGGCTTCGCCTCCAGCTTCCAGTACGTGTCGATGACCGCCGGCCAGCTCCTCGGACTCGGCCTGCAGATCGTCATGCAGCGCAACCTCTCGGACGCGGCCCTGCACAGCTGGGGCTGGCGCGTCCCCTTCATCGTCGGCGCCCTCGGCGCGGCCGTCGTCTTCTACCTGCGCCGCTCCATGCTGGAGACCGAGGTGTACGAGGAGTCGGGAGCCGCCCGGGACGAGGATCGGGGCACGCTCAAGGCACTGTGGGCGCACAAGCGCGAGGCGCTGCTCGTCATGGCGCTCACCATGGGCGGCACGGTCGCGTACTACACGTACACGACGTATCTGACGAAGTTCCTGTCCAAGAGCGCGGGTATGGACAAGTCGACCGCCTCGCTCGTCAGCTTCTGCGCGCTGTTCGTGTTCATGTGCCTCCAGCCGCTGGCGGGCGCGCTCTCCGACCGGGTCGGGCGCCGCCCGCTCCTGATCACCTTCGCGGTCGGCTCCACCTTCCTGACCGTGCCGATCATGACGATGCTCAAGCACGCGGGGACCTTCTGGCCGGCCTTCGGCCTGGCCCTGCTCGCCCTGGTCGTGGTCACCGGCTACACCTCGATCAACGCCTGCGTGAAGGCCGAGCTCTTCCCGACCGGCATCCGCGCGCTCGGAGTCGCCCTGCCGTACGCCATCGCGAACGCCCTGTTCGGAGGGACCGCCGAATACGTGGCGCTCTGGTTCAAGGAGGCGGGCGTCGAGTCCGGCTTCTACTGGTACGTCGCCGGATGCGCGGCGGTGTCCCTGGTCGTCTATCTCAGCATGCGGGAGACCCGCGACATCGATCTCAACCGGGTCGAGGACGAACCCCGGCGCACCCAAGCGGAACCGGTTGCTTCTCATTAGTGCAGGTCGGCGGGGCGCCCGGATGGTGAGACCCCATCTCCGGGTCCCGGACCGATATGGCAGACTGCCAGCGTGCTCGCTTTCGACATGATTATGGACAGCAGCGCGCCGGTCCGCAGTGATCGCTGAACCGTGGCAGAACCCGCGGCAGCGGCCATCGTGCCCCAGACCCGCGCGCAGACCTCTCGCACCCGCGAGGGGTCTTTTCGTTTACCGGCCCCACCACGGCCGGGGCGAGGAGCGCGGCGACGGGGGCAAGTGGAGCCATGAGTTCGGAGCCACTCACCCGACAGGAGTCAGATCAGCATGACGACCAACGAGGCGAACGAGGTCGACGACAGCTTCCATGTCTTCGACACGACGCTGCGCGACGGCGCGCAGCGCGAGGGCATCAACCTCACTGTCGCGGACAAGCTGACGATCGCCCGGCACCTGGACGAGTTCGGCGTGGGCTTCATCGAGGGCGGCTGGCCCGGCGCCAACCCCCGCGACACGGAGTTCTTCGCCCGCGCGCAGCAGGAGATCAGCTTCCGCAACGCGCAGCTCGTGGCGTTCGGCGCGACCCGCCGCGCGGGCGGCAAGGCCGCCGAGGACCCGCAGGTGCGGGCGCTCCTCGAATCCGGCGCCCCGGTGATCACGCTGGTCGCCAAGTCGCACGACCGGCACGTCGAGCTGGCGCTGCGCACCACTTTGGACGAGAACCTGGAGATGGTCCGCGACACGGTCGCCTACCTGCGTGAGCAGGGCCGCCGGGTCTTCGTGGACTGCGAGCACTTCTTCGACGGCTACAAGGCGAACCCGGAATACGCCAAGGCCGTGGTGCGGGCCGCCAGTGAGTCCGGCGCCGACGTCGTCATCCTGTGCGACACCAACGGCGGCATGCTGCCCGCACAGATCCACGCGGTCGTCGCCACCGTGCTCGCCGACACCGGCGCCCGGCTCGGCATCCACGCCCAGGACGACACGGGCTGCGCGGTCGCCAACACGCTGGCCGCCGTCGACGCGGGCGCCACCCACGTCCAGTGCACCGCCAACGGCTACGGCGAGCGGGTCGGCAACGCCAACCTGTTCCCCGTGGTCGCCGCCCTGGAGCTCAAGTACGGCAAGACCGTGCTGCCCAAGGGCGCGCTGGCGGAGATGACCCGGATCTCGCACGCCATCGCCGAGGTGGTCAACCTCGCGCCCTCCACGCACCAGCCGTACGTCGGTGTCTCCGCCTTCGCCCACAAGGCGGGCCTGCACGCCTCCGCGATCAAGGTCGACCCCGATCTGTACCAGCACATCGACCCCTCGCTTGTCGGCAACCACATCCGGATGCTGGTCTCCGACATGGCCGGCCGCGCCTCCATCGAACTCAAGGGCAAGGAGCTCGGCGTCGACCTCGGCCAGGACCGCGCGGTCGTCGCCCGCGTCGTGGAACGCGTCAAGGCCCGCGAACTCCAGGGCTACACCTACGAAGCCGCCGATGCCTCCTTCGAACTGCTGCTGCGCGACGAGGTCGAGGGCGGCCCCCGCGACTACTTCCGTATCGAGTCCTACCGGGCGATCATCGAGACCCTCAAGGACGGCACCCACGCCAACAGCGCCACCGTGACGTTCTGGGTCGGCGACGAGCGCATCATCGTCTCCGCCGAGGGCAACGGCCCCGTCAACGCGATGGACTCCGCGCTGCTCCAGGGCCTTGAGCGGTTCTACCCGCAGGTCGCCAAGTTCGAGCTGGTCGACTACAAGGTCCGCACCCTGGAGGGCAAGCACGGCACGGCCTCCACCACCCGCGTCCTGATCACCACCACGGACGGCACGGGCGAGTGGACGACGGTCGGCGCGGGCCCCAACGTCATCGAGGCGTCCTGGGAGGCCCTCCAGGACGCCTACACCTACGGCCTGCTCCGAGCCGGGACCAAGCCGCTGCGGTAGGTACGCGATCCGGGGGCCGGCGCCCCCGGGCATGTGGCCAGGTGGAGCGCGCCGGCCCCCGACCGCTCCACCCCGTATGTCCGTTTCCGTGCGGCCTCGGGTAGCGTCGGGGCCATGAGGCTCAGGGTTTTGACCGCACTCTCCGCCGTAGCGCTCGCCGCACTGGCCACGGCGGCCCCCGCCATGGCCGCCAGCGGCGCGTCCGACGTGGCCGACCAGCTCAAGAAGAGCCCGGTCTACGTGGATCCCGGAGCCGCGAACCAGCTCAGTCCCGCCCAGGCCGACGCGCTGGCCAAGAAGATCAAGGACGCGGACAAGCCGCTGTTCGTGGCGGTCCTGCCGAACAGCGCCGCGTTCCCCAAGGCCACGATCCTGAAGAACCTGCGCACGGACACCGGCGTCACCGGCCTGTACGCGATCCGGCTCGGCGACGCCTTCACCTCCGGCGCCGACCGCAAGGTCCTGTCCAACCAGTCCGTCCAGAACCTGAACGACGCCGTCCGCGCACCGGGCACCAACACAGACGCCGCCACCCAGCTCAACGCCTTCGTCGACAAGGCGCTCCCGCAGATGAAGGGCCACGCCCCCGCCTCGTGGGGCGGCGGCTCGGGCTCCGACGGCGGGGTCAACACGGGTGCGCTCATCGGCGTCGGCGCGGTCGTCGTGGCGGGCGGCGCGGGCGCGTACGCGCTGGTCCGCCGCAACCGCAAGAAGAAGGCCGAGGAGGAGCGGGCCGCGCTCCAGCGCCTCCAGGTCGTCGTCGACGAGGACATCACCGCGTTCGGCGAGGAACTCGACCGGCTCGACTTCCACCCGGCCGAAGCCGGCGCGGACGACGCGATGCGCGCCGACTACGAACGCGCCCTCGACTCGTACGAGACCGCGAAGACGCTGATGGCGAAGGCCGAGCGGCCCGCCGATGTGACGGGCGTGACACAGGCCCTGGAGGACGGCCGGTTCTCGCTCGCCACCCTCGCCGCCCGCCGCGAGCACAAGCCGCTGCCCGAGCGCCGCGCCCCGTGCTTCTTCGACCCGCGCCACGGCCCCTCCGTCGAGGACGCCGCCTGGACCCCGGCCGGCGGCGCCCCGCGCCAGGTCCCGGTGTGCCAGGCGGACGCGACCCGGCTGCGCGACGGCCAGGACCCGATGGTCCGCGAGGTCGACACCGACCAGGGCCGCCGCCCGTACTACGACGCGGGCCCGGCCTACGGACCCTGGGCGGGCGGCTACTTCGGCGGCGGCATGCTGCCCGGCCTCCTGATGGGCACGATGCTCGGCTCGATGCTGTCGAGCCCGGCGTACGCGGCCGACTACGGCGCCGGTTCCTACGACGCGGGCTCCGGCTTCGACGGCGGCGACGTGTCGGGCGCCGACTTCAACTCCTCGGACTTCGGCGGCGGCTGGGGCGACGGAGGCGGCGGCGACGGCGGCGGCTTCGGCGGCGGGGACTGGTGACCCCGCCTGACCTGCCGCTGGGCTGTTGACCCACCCCGTTCCAGCGGGCGATAGTGGCGAGCCGCACATCCAGGGTTGGGGACACATTGCAAGCCGGGCACGAAGACGTCATGGCGGTCTGCGCCGACGCGGAGGCGCTGCTGCGGGCGGGCCGCACCAGCGAGGTCCGCAAGGCCGCACGGGCCGCGCTGTACACGGACGGGCCGGATCCCCGCCTGTACGCCCTGCTCGGCCGCGCGCACGCCGCCGAGGGTGATCCCGAACACGCCGCCCGGGCCGAGGCCGTCTTCCGCGAGGGCCTCGCCACCTTCCCCGCCGACCCCGTCCTGCTCGCGGCCCGCGCTGCCTCGTGCGGTCCCCGACTCGCCGCGGATCCAAGCGGGTCGGCGCCATCGGCCAGGGTGCAGCGGCACGACGCGCGCCTCGTGCTCGCCGTCGTGGGGCACCCGGCCGGCGCCGCCCAGCAGGCCTGCGCCCAGGCCCGTGCGCACCCCGCCGACGACCGGGCCGCCGTCGTCGCCGAGACCCTCACCGCGCTGGCCCGGCGCGGCCGGGCCCCGCTGCGGCTCCTGGTGCGGGCGCCGCTGACCGCCGGGTCCGCGTGCTGGGCGTGGTTCGCGGGCTGCCTGCTCGCCGTGGCCGCCCTGCACCTGCCCGTGGGGGCGGCGGCGGCCGCGCTGCTCGGCCCTGTGCTGTTCCCGCTGCTGTACGGGGTGCTGCGCGCGGCCCGCCGCCGGGCGCTCGGCCGCACTCCGGGCGCGCTCGCGGTGCCGTCCCCCTACGACGCGTTTCCCGCGCTGCCGCGGGTCCCTCCGTACACGATCCGCGAGAAGGCGACCGCGGCCGTGGTCCTCGGCCTGGTCGCCGTCGCGCTCGTGTCCTTCGCGGCCTACTTGCCGCGCCGGTAGGTGCTGCCGTCCCGGGTGCGGCTGAGGTGGCCGCCGATCACCAGGTAGCGGCGCAGCGCCGAGAAGTCGTCGTGGACGGTGAGCAGCGCGTCGTTGACCTCGCGCTCGCTGTAGTCCCGGCCGGGCTCGAAGAGCGTCTCGCCGAGGTGGACGAGCACCTGCTCGCGGCGGGCGGTCTTACGGGGAATCGCGGTCAGGCGCCCCTGCGGGAAGAGGGCGGTGACTGCTCGGGGGCCGTTGGCCGGGTTCTCGGACATGCGGGGCAGCCTCGCCCACCAGGGCTTTCGCCGGCAACGTATTTTGCGGCGAAGGCAGTGGCCGCTGTCAGGCCGCCTTGATCGCGGAGATGTCGAAGGTCAGCTTCACCTTGTCGCTGACCATGACGCCGCCCGTCTCCAGGGCCGCGTTCCAGGTCAGGCCCCAGTCGGAGCGCAGGATCTCGGCGCCGCCCTCGAAGCCGATGCGCTGGTTGCCGTAGGGGTCGGTGGCCGAGCCGTTGAACTCCAGGTCGATGGTGAGCGGCCGGGTGACGTCCTTGATCGTCAGGTCGCCGATCATCCGGTACTTGTCGCCGCCCAGCTCCTTGGCCTCGGTCGAGCGGAAGCTCATCACCGGGAATTGCTCGGCGTCGAAGAAGTCGCCGCTGCGCAGGTGCCCGTCGCGGTCGGCGATGCCGGTGTCGATGCTGGCGATCTTGACGTCGATGGAGGCGGACGAGGCGCTCGGGTTCTCACCGTCGAGGGTCAGGGTGCCCTCGTGGTCGGTGAAGGCGCCGCGGACGTTGGTGACCATGGCGTGCCGCACGGTGAAGCCGATGCTGCTGTGCGCCGGGTCGATCGTGTACGTGCCGCTCAGCGCGGCCAGCGCCGGGTCGACCTCGACGGGCGCTGCGGTGTCGAGGGTGGCGGTGCTGTTGTTCTTACGGCCGAAGAGACCCATGACCTGCTCCTTGGGGACGCGCTGCGGCCTTGCGCCGAAGCGGTTTAAGTTTCAACGAGATTCACTGTAGAACCATTCCGTTCGGTTTTCAACTACTTCGGATTCTGGCGGCTCGGCGGGCGCCGTCTGAGGGGCGGTGGTCTCAGATGCGGGGCGGCAGCGGGGCCGGGCCCAGGGTGGTCGTGCCCGGGGCGGCGCGGTGGCCGAGGCCGGTGCGGTAGGCGTCCATCGCCGCTTCGACGCGTCCGGTACGGCGCAGCAGGTCGCCGAGCAGCCGGCACAGGTCGGCCATGTCGCCGCTCGCCCCACTCCGCTCAAGGAGCCCGAGCGCGGTGACGTAGTGCTCCTCCGCCGACTCCGTCTCGCCCCGCTCCTCGCGGATCAGGCCGAGGAGGCGGTGCGCGCCACCCGCGTGCACCGCGCCGTGCTGGTCGCCGAGCTCGGCGAGAGGGGTCAGGAGCGCCATCGCCTCCGCGTGCCGGCCGAGGCGGCGCAGCACGTCCGCCAGCTCCACCTCGACCTGGGCGGTGAACAGCGCGGCCCGCTTGGCCGCGAGCATGTCCCGCGCGGTACGCAACTCCCGCTCGGCGGAAGCGAGTTCGCCCTCCTGGGCGTACACGTAGCCACGCATCCAATGGCAGTGCGCGAGATCCGTACGCAGTCGCAGCTGGCGGTAGATCGACTGGGCCTTGGCGAGCGAGGCGTCCGCGTCGGCCAGGCGGCCCTCCGCCAGGAAGGTCCGCGCGACCTGGCGGTGCATGCCGGCGACCAGTGCCGGGTCCGAGACGCGCGGGGCGAGCGCGAGCGCCAGCTCGGCGGCGCGCGCCGCGCGGGCCTGGGCGCCCATGTCCAGGTAGGGGCCGATGACCGCGGCGTACAGGAGTACCAGTGCCTCGGGGTCGGCGAGCCCACTGGTGCCGAGCTCGTCGATGGTCGACTCCAGGAGGTAGCAGGCGTAGCGCAGCTCGCCCGCCAGGATGTGGGCGACCGCCCGGCCGCGGACCGCCCGCGCCCGGCGTGGCAGCGGCTCGGCGGCCAGGATCTGCTCGCACGCCTCGAAGTGGCGTACGGCGTCTTCGAGTTCACCGGTTTCGAGCGCGCAGTCGCCGAGTCCGAGCAGTGCCTCGGCGCGTTCCTCGTCGAGGCCGTGCAGCTCGGCCTCGGTGAGCAGCCGGCGGTAGCGGACGGCCGCCTCGTCGGCCTCGCCGGTGGCGAGCGCCCGCTGGGCGTCTGTGAGGCCGAGCCGCAGCTCGGTGACGAGGCGGGCCGGGCGGCCCGTCGTGAGTTCCTCGTACGTCGTGCCGAGCCGGCCCGCGAGGTGGCGCAGGGCCGCCTCGGAGGGGCGGACCTTGCCGGACTCCAGGGTCGAGACATAGGCGGGCGTATAGGCCGGTTCCGCCAACTGCCGCTGGGTCAGGCCCAGTTGAGTGCGCAGTCGCTGAACTCGACGGCCGATCACGGCAGGTTCATCCATGGCGTCCCCTTGGCCCCAGGGCATTGCGCACGCCCCGTGCGCCCCCTAATTTAAGCAGGCCGTTCAACGCATTTACCCGACTGCTTAACTTCCGTTACAGAGGGAGGACTTCGTGCGCCCACCCAAGCGCAGAGGCATCGTGACGGCCGCGCTCGCCGCCACCGCCGTCATGGCCGCGCTCGCCGCCGGACCCGGCACCGCGGCCGCCGCCGACCCACCGCCGCCGCGGCCGAAGGTCCAGGTCGAGATACCCGGCCCGGAGACCGCCTCGGGGCAGACCCCCGCGGGCTCCGGACACACCCTCGTACCGGCCGGCGGGCAGGGCAGACCCGCGCCGCACCTCTCGGCGCCCTCGGCGGCCGCCGACGGCGAGGTCCGCAAGATGATCGACAACGGCTCGACCGCGGACCGCCTGGACATCGTCATCGTGGGCGACGGCTACACGGCCGGCCAACTGGACCAGTTCCACACCGACGCCAAGGAGAAGTGGGGCGAGATCACCGGCGTCGAGCCCTACACGACGTACCAGAACCTCTTCAACGTCTGGACGGTCGACGCGGTCTCCGCCCAGAGCGGCGTCTCCGGCGACCCGGCGCAGGGCGACGTGAAGGACACCGCGCTCGGCTCCTACTTCTGGTGCGACGGCGTCGAGCGGCTGCTCTGCATCGACCAGAACAAGGTCGACTCGTACGTGGCGAAGGCGCCGCAGACCGACCTGGTCATCGTCCTCGCCAACAGCGCCAAGTACGGCGGGGCCGGCTACAACGAACCCTCCAAGACGCTCGGTTACGAGGGCATATCCACCGCGTCCGCCGGGAACGCCAAGTCCGGCCAGGTCGCCATCCACGAGACCGGGCACTCGCTCGGCAAGCTGGCCGACGAGTACTTCTACCCGGACACCCCGGGCTACGAGCACTACTCGGGCCCCGAGGCCGACCGGTCCAACATCTCGATCCTGACGGCCGATCAGATGGCTGCGGACCGCACCAAGTGGTACCGCTGGCTCGGCGAGACGTCGCCGGACGGGGGGACGGTGGGCGCCTACGAGGGCGGCGGCTACTACGTCACCGGCCTGAACCGGCCCACCGACGGCTCGATCATGCGCATCCTGGGCAAGCCGTTCAATCTGCCGGGGGTGGAAGCCATGATCGCGGGCTTCTACCGGCACGCGTCGATCGCCACGCCCGCCACTTCCACGGCGCGTACGTTGCGGCCGTACGACACGGCTCGGGTGACCGTGCCGCGCCTCGCGGGCGACCGGCAGTTGACGGTGCGGTGGTACTTGGACGGGCGGGAGCTTCGGCGGTACGAGGGGCTTACGGCTGTGCCGGTGCGGGGGCTGGGGCTCGGCCGGGGGGACCACGACCTGACGGTGCGGGTCCTTGACCGGACCCCCTCGGTCCGTGACCCCGGGATCGCGGCGGGGCTGCGGGGCGCGGTGACGTGGGCGGTCCGCCGCTGACCCGCGAGGGGTGACTGGGGCTCCGCCCCAGACCCCGTTCGCGCCTCAGAGCCTGTGTCTAAACCCCGCCCGGGCCCGTGGCGCCTGGCACGCACTCCCCCAAGGCCTTAAGGGCCAGGGGGGACCCCCATGCCGCGTTGCCGAAACGCCCTAGTAGCTCCTCCCCCAAGGTCTTGAAGACCAGGGGGTACCCCCATCGAGGACCTTCCGGCGCCTTGCGATCGCACGCACCAGACGCCCCGGCCTGATCCGGACGGGGTTTAGACACAGGCTCTCAAGGGCGCTCGTCCTCAAACGCCGGACGGGCTGCAACGCCCGGTACGGGCCAGCATTGACGCTGCTTGGGGCGCGGGGAACTGCGCGAGCGACCACCCACGGCCCGCAGGTGATCTGCAAGTCATCCAGCCCCTGCGGCGTTTGAGCGGCCGGGGTTCGGGGGCGGAGCCCACGAGGGGGCGGTCAGCCGCTTGATGACCGTACCTTCAGCTCCGGCAGGATCGACAGGTGGTGCCTGGCCCGCGCAGGGTCACCGATGCGGAGGGCCAGCAGATCCACCGCCGCCACCCCCACCGCCCGCTTCGGCGGTGCCACCGCCGTCAGCGGGATGTCGGCCAGCGCAGCGACCTCGTCGTCGTACGCCACGATCGCGAGGTCGCCCGGCACGGACAGGCCGCGCGCCCGCAGCCGGGGGAGCAACACGATCGCGTCGTGGTCGTTGTGGACCAGGACCGCGTCGAGGAGTCCGTCCTCAACTGCCCTGACAAAATCGTCGAGTTGGACGTCCCGGCGTAGCGGGTCGGTCTCCGGCGCCGTGATGGTGAAGCGCAGCGATTCCGGCGCCGGGAGGTCCAGCGAGGTGAGCCCGTCGAGGTAGCCCTCCCGGACCAGCGCGCTGTGCGGGCTGTCCGCGCGCAGGAGCAGCCCGATCCGCTCGCGGCCGGACCCCGCGAGATGGCGTACGGCCAGGCGGGCTCCGTAGGCGTGGTCGGTCACCACGCGCTCCGCGCCCGGCACGTCGTCCCCGGAACGCCGCTCGACCAGGGCGAACGGCACGCCGAGCGCCGCCAGCCAGTCCTGGTCGCCGACCGGGCTGCACGGGGTGATGAGCAGCCCGTCGATCCCGTGGCCGAGCAACTGCCGTACCTGCGCCCGCTCTTCGTCGGGCCGGTACTGCGAGATGCCGAGCACGAGCCGGATGCCCCGGGCGGCAGCCGCCTCCCTGGCCCCCTTGATGACCTCGGGGTAGTAGTAGTCGGCCGCGGGCACGACCAGGCCGAGGACCAGACCCGGGCCGGGCGCGGCGGGCGGCGGAGACGAGGGGGTCGACGCCGTCTCGGGAAGCAGCGCCCCGCCGTGCACCCGGGCCACCAGACCGCGCTCGGCGAGCGCCTCCACGTCCCGGCGCACGGTGACCGCGGAGACCCTCAACTCCTCGGCGAAGTCGGTCACTCGGAGCGAGCCGCGCTCGCGCAGCCGCCGCAGTATCGCCTGGTGCCTGTCCTCGGCGTGCACGTGGTTCCGCCCCTCCCCGCCGACTCCCGCCGGCCCTCGTCAACCGCTGACCAGGAGCGTAACCCCCGTTAGATCGTTCGTGCACGATTCTGTGCGAACGATCAATTCGCATGATGAATGTGCGAAGTATTGCGCGTTCTTTCGATGTCATGAGAGAAACCGCTCAATCGCGCCTCGCTCGTCCAGGGCCCCACGCCCACCCCGTGCCCCTCCTCGTTCGCCCACGCTCCGGAGGTCCCGCCGCCATGCCATCCGCCCAGGGCAGTTCACGCCGTACCTTCCTCGCCGCTTCCGGGACCGGAGCCGCCGCCGTCGCGCTCGGCCCGATGCTGCCCGCCCAGCAGGCCGCCGCGTCCCAACTCACCCCCGCCACCGACGAGTTCGACACGCTGCGCCTGAGGTGGCGCGAGCTCACGCTCGGCTCCGGGTTCGACGCGACCGCCGAGCCGTATGCCACCAAGCTCGCCGCGCTGGGCATTTCGGCCCGTACCGCACTCGCCACCATGGCCCCCGCGACCGGCTCGCTCTGGCCCGACCAGCCGCTGACCAACCCCGCCACCGGCTCCGCCAACATGAGCGCGAGCTACGGCCGGCTCAACACCATGGCGCAGGCCTGGGCCCAGCCCGGCACCGGATCCACCGGCGACGCCACGCTGATCGCCGCCGTCGGCAAGGGCCTCGACCACCTCTACACCCAGATCTACAACGAGAACACCAAGCCGTTCGGCAACTGGTGGGACTGGCAGATCGGCAGCCCCCGGCTGCTCATGGACACCGCCGTCATCGCGTACGACACCCTCACCGCGGATCAGCTCGGCCACTACACCGCCGCCATCGACCACTTCGTGCCGGACAGCGCGGTCGCCGTCTACACCGGCACCTCCACCGGCGCCAACCGCACCGACCTGTGCCGCGTGCTCGCCACCCGCGGAGTGCTCGGCAGGAACGCCGCGAAGATCGCGCTGGCCCGCGACGCCCTCTCGCCCGTCTTCCCGTACGTCACCACCGGCGACGGCCTGTACGCCGACGGATCATTCATCCAGCACACCTGGATCGCGTACACCGGCTCCTACGGCGAGGTCCAGATCGACGGCCTGTCCCGACTCTTCGCGCTGCTCGCCGGCTCCAGTTGGGCGGTCACCGACCCGAACCGGCAGATCATCCTCGACTCGGTCGAGCGCAGCTACGCACCCCTCATCCACGACGGCCTGATGATGGACTGCGTCAACGGCCGCGCCATCTCCCGCCAGACCACCGACGACCAGCTCATGGGCCGAATGATCATGGCCCACATCGCCATGCTGGCTCTCGGTGCGTCGGCCGCCGAACGCGACCGCTGGCGCGCGCTGATCAAGGGCTGGACCGACCGCGCCCAGACCGTCCCCGTCCTCGCCGACCAGCGGCTCTCCGTCGCCAACCTCGCCCTGCTGCGGGTGGCCGTCGACGCCGCGCCCACCGCGGCCGCCGCCCCGAGGGGCCCGCACCTGTTCCCCGCCATGGACCGCGCCGTCCACCGCGGGACCCGCTTCGCCGCCTCCCTGAGCATGTCCTCCCACCGGATCGCGTACTACGAGAACGGCAACGGCGAGAACCTGCGCGGCTGGCACACCGGCTCCGGCATGCTCGCCTGGTGGGGCGAGGGCTTCGCGGGCGACCAGTACAGCGACGGGTTCTGGCCCACCGCGGACCCGTACCGCATGCCCGGCACCACCGTCTCGCGCAAGCCGCTCGCCGACGGCGAAGGCGGCGCGTGGGGCGCGGCCAGACCCGCCGTGACCTGGGTCGGAGGCGCCACCGACGGTACGTACGCGGCCGTCGGCCAGCACCTCAAGGGGCTCTCCTCCACCCTGACCGCCCGCAAGTCGTGGTTCTTCGTGGGCGACGAGATCGTGTGCCTCGGCGCCGGGATCACCGCCGCCGACGGCACGCCCGTCGAGTCGGTCGTCGACCACCGCAACCTCGGAGCCACCGGCACCAACGCCCTCACCGTCGACGGCCGGCGCCTGCCCACCACCCTCGGCCGGCACGACACCTTCCCCCGGGCCCGCTGGGCTCATCTCGCCGGACACGGCGGCTACGTCTTCCCCGACGCGCCCGCCGTACAGACGCTGCGCGAGGAGCGCACCGGCACCTGGAAAGCCATCAACACCGGTGGCACCACCGACCCGGTCACCCGCCGCTACGTCACCCTCTGGTTCGCCCACGGCACCGACCCCGCCGACGCCTCATACGCCTATGTCCTGCTGCCCGGGGCTCGCCAACTGGAGACGGCGGTCCGCGCCGCCGATCGCGACAGGGTGCGCATCCTCGCCAACTCGCCCTCCGCGCAAGCCATTTCGGCCCATCGGCTCGGCCTGCTCGCCGCGAACTTCTGGACGGCGGGCGCGGCCGGGAGCCTGGCCGTGGACGGCCCGGCGAGCGTCCTGGTCCACACCGCCCGCCGTACGGCGACGCTGTCGCTCGCCGCACCCGAGCGCACCGGAGCTCCGGTCGAGCTGATCTGGGACAGGCCGGTACGCTCGGTGACCTCGCGGGACCCGAGGGTGGAGGTCCTCGCCACCGGCCGCTCACTGCGGCTGCGCATCACACCGGACACCGCGTGCGGCACCGTGCGTACGGACGTCGTCCTCGGCTGACACGGCGCTGACACGACACCGACAGGGCTGACACGGGCCTGACGACGCGCTGACGCGACGCGGCGCCCATGCCGACGCGCCATTGTCGGGACCCTACAGAGGACCGGGCCCCAGAGCTGTCGAGTCGGGCGTTTGGCGCAGGTCTACTGTCAGCCCCCACTAGGAAAGCGGCCCCGAGACTGTGCGGAGTCGACGGAGGAAATCCTTGACCGCTTTCGTAGGGTCGATACATGACCGTTGTGGACCAGACCCCGGGTGAGCCGAGCGATACGCGTGGACGCGTGGCAGAACTCCTTGCCCTGCGCGAGGAGGCCCGTCGTGGGCCGAGCGAGCGCGCGACCGAGGCGCAGCACGCCAAGGGCAAGCTGACGGCGCGTGAGCGCATCGATCTGCTGCTGGATGCCGATTCGTTTCATGAGGTCGAGCAGTTGCGTCGGCATCGTGCGGTGGGTTTCGGGCTGGAGGCGAAGAAGCCGTACACCGACGGTGTGGTCACCGGGTGGGGGACGGTGGAGGGCCGCACGGTGTTCGTGTATGCCCATGACTTCCGGATCTTCGGTGGTGCGCTGGGTGAGGCGCATGCCACGAAGATCCACAAGATCATGGATATGGCGATCGCGGCGGGTGCTCCGCTGGTCTCGCTGAACGACGGCGCGGGAGCCCGCATCCAGGAGGGCGTCTCCGCCCTGGCCGGGTACGGCGGGATCTTCCAGCGGAACACGAAGGCGTCGGGGGTGATCCCGCAAATCTCGGTGATGCTGGGCCCGTGCGCCGGCGGCGCCGCCTACTCGCCGGCCCTGACCGACTTCGTCTTCATGGTCCGAGAGACGTCGCAGATGTTCATCACGGGTCCGGATGTGGTGCGGGCGGTGACGGGTGAGGAGATCACCCAGAACGGTCTGGGTGGTGCGGATGTGCATGCTGAGACGTCGGGGGTGGCGCACTTCGCCTACGACGACGAGGAGACGTGCCTGGCCGAGGTCCGGTATCTGATCTCGATGCTGCCGTCGAACAACCGGGAGAACCCGCCCGTCCATGTGTCCGACGATCCGGCGGACCGGCGTTCCGAGGTCCTCCTCGACCTGGTGCCGGCGGACGGTAACCGGCCGTATGACATGCACAAGGTGATCGAGGAGCTCGTCGATGACGGGGACTTCCTGGAGGTCCATGAGCGGTGGGCGCGCAACATCATCTGTGCGCTGGCCCGCCTGGACGGGCAGGTCGTGGGGATCGTGGCGAACCAGCCGCAGTCTTTGGCGGGTGTCCTGGACATCGAGGCGTCGGAGAAGGCGGCGCGGTTTGTGCAGATGTGCGACGCGTTCAACATTCCGATCGTGACGCTGCTGGATGTTCCGGGGTTCCTGCCGGGTGTCTCGCAGGAGCACGGCGGGATCATCCGGCACGGCGCGAAGCTGCTGTACGCGTACTGCAACGCGACGGTGCCGCGGATCTCGCTGATCCTGCGCAAGGCGTACGGCGGGGCGTACATCGTGATGGACTCCCAGTCCATCGGCGCGGACCTGACGTATGCCTGGCCCACCAATGAGATCGCGGTGATGGGTGCGGAGGGCGCGGCGAATGTGATCTTCCGGCGTCAGATCGCGGAGGCTGAGGATTCGGAGGCGATGCGGGCGCGGATGGTCAAGGAGTACAAGGCCGAGCTGATGCATCCGTACTACGCGGCCGAGCGGGGTCTGGTGGATGACGTGATCGATCCGGCCGAGACCCGGGCCGTCCTCATCGCCTCACTCGCGATGCTCAAGTCCAAGCACGCCGACCTGCCGTCCCGCAAACACGGCAACCCGCCGCAGTAACCTCAATAAGAGGAGACGAACTTGAACACTCCGAAGTCGAACTCGTCCGAGTCGCTGCTCCGCGTGGAGAAGGGCGACGCCGCTCCCGAAGAGCTGGCCGCCATCACCGCGGTGCTCCTGGCGCGTGCCGCCGCCCAGCCCACCGCCGCCCCCAAGCGCGGCCGCTCCACCGCGGGCTGGCGCCGCCTGGAGCGCACCCCCGGCTTCCGCGCCCCGCACTCCTGGCAGGGCTGACCCCGCCCAGGACCACCTCGCAAAAGCCCCCGCCCTCATCGGCGGGGGCTTTTGCGCTGGTCGGAAACGTGTGGGCTGGGCTATGTATATTAGGCCGGAACCTAGAGGCGCTAGGTTCTGGATTGCGGAGGTGTACGGATGGCCCGAGCGGGGCTGACGGCCGAGCGGCTCACCGTGGCGGCGGCCGAGCTGGCAGACGAGGTCGGGTTCGAGGGCATCACCGTATCCGCGCTCGCGCGGCGCTTCGGCGTCAAGGACGCGAGCCTGTACTCGCACGTCAAGAACCTCCGCGAGCTGCGCCAACGGGTCGCGCTCCACACGGCGGGCGAGTTCATCGACTCCATCGCCGCGGCCGTCGCGGGCCGGGCCGGCAAGGACGCCCTGGTCGCCTTCGCCGACGCCTACCGCGCCTACGCGCTGGCCCACCCCGGCCGGTACGCCGCCACCCAGCACCGGGTGGACCCGGAACTCCTCGCGGGCTCGACCGTCCTGGCCCGCACGGCGGACACGACGTACGGGATGCTCCGCGCCTACGGCCTCGCCGAGCCCGACCTCACCGACGCCGTACGCCTGCTGCGCAGCACCTTCCACGGCTACATCACGCTCGAAGCAGAGGGAGGATTCGGCCACCCCCGCGATGTGCGGAAGTCGTGGGAGCGGGGGGTCGAGGCGCTGCATGTCCTCCTTGAACACTGGCCCGCGAGCGGGGACAAGGACGACGACTGAACCCTGGGCGCATGACGAAGGCCCCACACTCCGTTGTTCGGGGTGCGGGGCCTTCGTCGTACGTACTTCTCGCTACCGCAGTCGTGCCATGAGGGCGTGTTCGACGAGGGTGATGAGGGCGCTTTTGGCGTCTGCGCGGTGGCGGGCGTCGGTGACGATGATGGGGGTGTCGGGGCCGATCTGGAGGGCTTCGCGTACTTCGTCGGGGGTGTAGGGCTGGTGTCCGTCGAAGCCGTTGAGGGCGATGACGAAGGGGAGGCCGCTGTTTTCGAAGTAGTCGACGGCGGGGAAGCAGTCGGCGAGGCGGCGGGTGTCGACGAGGACGACGGCGCCGATGGCGCCGCGTACGAGGTCGTCCCACATGAACCAGAAGCGGTCCTGTCCGGGTGTGCCGAACAGGTAGAGGATCAGGTCCTGGTCGAGTGTGATGCGGCCGAAGTCCATGGCCACGGTGGTCGTGGTCTTGTCGCCGGTGTGTGTGAGGTCGTCGATGCCCGCGCTGGCGGAGGTCATGACGGCTTCGGTGCGCAGCGGGTTGATCTCCGAGACCGCGCCGACGAACGTGGTCTTGCCCACGCCGAAGCCGCCCGCCACCACGATCTTCGCCGACGTGGTGGAACGGGCGGCACCGCCGCTAGAGCTTGCGAAGTCCACTGAGCACCCTTTCGAGCAGTGTCACGTCTGGCTGTCCGCCGGCGGACTCGTCGCCGCCGGGCTGGTGGATGGCGACAAGTCCGGCCTCCGCCAGGTCGGCTACGAGGATCCGGGCAACGCCGAGGGGGATGGTGAGGAGTGCCGAGATCTCGGCGACCGACTTGATCTCGCGGCACAGGTGGCAGATCCGCTGGTGCTCGGGCAACTGCCCTTGCAGCCTTGCCGGTTCCGCCGTGGTGTGCACCAGCGCCTCGATGGCGAGCTGGTAGCGCGGCCGGGTGCGGCCGCCGGTCATGGCGTACGGGCGCACGAGAGGATTGTGCGCGCCGCCCGCCGGTGAAGGCTGGGGGGTCTGCCTCGGCTGCACCGGTTCGATCCGGGGCTGCGGCGGCTGGTCGTACGGGCTCGGCTGACGGTTCGGCTGCTGGTAGGGCCCCGGGTACTGGCCGCCCTGTCCCTGACCGTGTCTGCTCGGCGTGGAGGGGAAGTTGAAGCGGTTCTGGCCGTGCTCACCCGGAGACTGCTGTCCACCGCTATAAGGGTGCCCGCCTGGGGGTGTTGTCACGTTTCCTCCTCCGACTACCGGTGCCCGTCCCATTGGGGCCGCGCCACCGCACCTTATGGGGCGGTGGCGAGAAACGCACGGCCTGTCTGCTAATTGAGAACTGATCGGTAACTAGTTAAGAAGGCTTCCCTGAAGTTCCGCGCGCAGGTCGGGAGTCAGCACACTCCCGGCCCGGTCCACGAGCAGGGCCATCTCGTATCCCACCAGGCCGATGTCGGCCTCGGGGTGCGCGAGAACGGCGAGGGAGGAACCGTCGGAGACCGACATGATGAAGAGGAAGCCGCGCTCCATCTCCACCACAGTCTGGTTGACGGCGCCGCCTTCGAAGATCCGGGAGGCGCCCGCGGTGAGGGACGTCAGACCGGAGGCCACGGCCGCCAGCTGATCGGCCCGGTCCCGGGGGAAGCCTTCGGACATCGCCAGCAGGAGTCCGTCGGCGGAGACCACCACGGTGTGGGACACCCCGGGGGTGTTGTCCACGAAGTTGGTGATCAACCAGTTCAGATTCTGCGCCGCCTGGCTCATCGGGCTCACACTAACGCTCCTGGTTGTAGGTGTTACTTGTGTCCGACCCCGCGTTACGGCCCTGCTGGACGCCGCGGCGCAGGTTGCTCAACCTGCCGCGCACGTCCTCCGGAGCGCGGGAGACCTGAGGGCCGCCCTGCGGGGTCTGCTCGGCCGCGCCCTCGACCAGATTGGCCTTGGGCACCCGCCGGGGGAGACCGGAGGGAGTGACCCCGCCGGCCTTGGGCTCACGGAGCTTCTCGGCCCGCGTCCAGCGCTCGTCGTTGGTCGAGCGCCAGTCGTCTGCCGGTTCCGGCGTCTCGGCCTGCTCCTGCTCGGGCTCGGCCGGCCAGCTCTGCTGGCCGCCGCGCCGGGGCAGACCGGCGTCGGTCAGCGCGTGGGCGGTGGTCGGGGTGGGGCCCGGACGTTCGAAGCCTACGCGGTCCGCGGGGGCCTCGGGAACGCCCCGGGACTCCTCGGTGGATTCCGCTTCCGGCTGGAAGGGAGCCGCGTACGGGTCCTGGTAGGCGTTCTCCTGCTGCCAATCGGCTTGCGGCGCCTGGGCGGCGTACGGAGCCTCGTAAGAGCCCTGGTCGGCTGTGGAGTCCCCGTAGGAGCCTTCCGCATAGCCGGACTCCGGGTAGCCGTTCCGGGGCGCGTAGGAGTCCTGCGCGTAGGCGCCGGTGTGCTCGGGGGCGTACTGCTGGTTCTGGTACGAGCCGTCGTAGCCGCCCGCCTGCTGAGGCTCGTAGGAGCCTTCGTAGGACTGGTGCTGCGTGGCGTACTGCTGCTGACCCTCGTACGAGCCGTCGTACGCCGGGGACTGCTGTGCCTCCAACTCGTCCCGGAACAACGGGCGTTCACCGCCCTGCGCCTGGGCCTCCAGGGCCGCGCGGCGCTCCTCGCGCATCAACGACCGGTTGACCGGGTCGAGTTCGCGGGGGTCGGACTCATCGGCGTTCTCGTACCGCGAGTCGTCGAAGCCGAGCTCGGCCGCCGTGCGCATCGGCGCGGGGGCGGACGCGTACGGCTGCTCCTTGTGCTGCTCGGGGATGATCGAGGAGACCGTGAAGTCGTCGCCCAGCGGGTTGCTCTCGCCGCCGCCACCATGGGTGATCGGGTCCGGGAGCATGACCAGGGACGTGGTGCCGGCCTGCTCGCCCGAGGGGCGCAGCTGGACGCGGATGCCGTGCCGGTCGGCGAGCCGGCCGACCACGAACAGGCCCATGCGCTGGGAGACCGCAGCGTCGACGGTCGGCGGGTTGGCCAGGCGGTGGTTGATGTCCGCGAAGTCCTCGGCGGTCAGGCCGATTCCCTTGTCGTGGATCTCGACCATCACACGGCCGTCGGGAAGGCGGGTCGCGGTGACGCGGACCTTGGTCTGGGGCGAGGAGAACGTGGTCGCGTTCTCCAGGAGCTCGGCGAGCAGGTGCACGAGGTCGGTCACGGCCCGGCCGTGGATCTCGGCCTCCGGCACGCCGGACAGCTCGATGCGCTCGTACGACTCCACCTCGGAGGAGGCGGCGCGCAGCACGTCGACCAGCGGGACCGGCTGGTCCCAGCGGCGGCCCGGCTCCTCGCCGGCGAGGACCAGGAGGTTCTCGCCGTTGCGGCGCATACGGGTCGCCAGGTGGTCCAGCTTGAACAGGCTCTCCAGCTGGTCCGGGTCGGCCTCGTTGTTCTCCAGGTCGGTGATGAGGGTCAGCTGGCCCTCGATCAGGGACTGGTTGCGGCGCGAGAGATTGGTGAAGATCGCGTTGACGTTGCCCCGGAGCAGAGCCTGCTCGGCGGCGAGCCGGACGGCCTCGCGGTGCACCTGGTCGAAGGCGCGGGCGACCTCGCCGATCTCGTCCGTGGAGTCGATCGGGATCGCCTCGACCCGGGTGTCGACCCGGCCGGGTTCGGTGCGCGAGAGCTGGTCGACGAGCATCGGCAGGCGCTGCTCGGCCACGTCGAAGGCGGCGTTGCGCAGCCGGCGCATCGAGCGGCTCATCTGGCGGGCCACCATGCCTGCCAGGACGAACGCGGCGAGCAGCGAGACCACGACGATCGCACCGTTGACGTACGCGCTGGTCTTGGCGTCGTCGGCGATCTGGCCGGCCTCGGTCACGGCCCTGCCGACCAGGTCGTCCTCGATCTCGCTGTAGCCGTCGAACTTCGAGGTGGAGGCGGCCAGCCAGGACTCGGGCGTGATGCCCTGGGCCTTGAGCTGCTTGGTGGTCGCGCCCCCGCCGATCGCGGCGGCCATCCCGTTGTAGATCGAGCCGTCGGCCGCCGGGGACGCGCCGATGCGCGGGCCGTCGTCGGCCTGCTGCTTGGCCCCGGGGAACTCCTGGGCGACCTTGGCGGCCTTGGCTGCCATGACCTCCTTGAGGTGCTGGCTGTCAGCGTCCGTACCACCCGCGTCGAACTCGCCGAGGGCGATGAACTCCAGGTAGTTGTACGAGTTGAACGCCTTGACCTGCAGCTGGAAGGTCTTGGCGTCGTCGCTCGGCCGCAGGATGAGGTGCAGGCCGATGGAGCGCTGCAGCGACTCGGCGGACTTGGCGAGGTCGACCGCGTACACCATGCGGCCGTAGCTGGTGATGTTGCCGGTGCCCAGGCCGAGCTCGTTGGAGAACGTGCTCAGGTAGTGCGGGATCGCGGTGTAGCCCTCTTCGGTCAGCACCGGGTTCTTGGCCTCGACGCCCTTGGCGTACGCGGTCTTGCGCAGGTCTTCGAGGGTCTTCTCGGCTTCGCGGACCTTGGCCAGGCGGCGCTTGAGGCTCGGCGTGTCCGGCATGCCCTTGACGGCGTCGTCGAACTTGGCGCGGGCGGCGTCGGAGGTGGCGTACGCCTTGCTGACGATGTCGCTGTCGCGCTTGTTCTCAAGCAGGGGCTGAGCGGTGAGGTCACGCTCGTTGAGCAGCGCCTGGCCGTAGTCGGAGGCGGCGCGCACGATGTTCGCGACCTTCTCGGCGTTGCGGGCGTCGCGCCAGGTGGCTATGGACCCCTTCACCTCGAAGCCGCCCATGATGAGGCCGACCAGCACGGGGATGAGGAGGATCGCGTTCAGCCTGGTCGCCACGCGCCAGTTGCGCGGCGAGAAGCGGCTGCTGCTGCCCGGGGCGTCCTTGCCGGGAGCCGGGGCAGAGGTCTGGGGCGCGGGCGGTGACACCGCCGTGCGCTGCGGCGGGGTGAAGTTGCCCCGCGCCTGCTGCGTCGCGGAGCTCGTCCTGCTTCGCTTCACTCGACCAACAACCTCTCGGAGCCGGCACCCGTGGGGCGTGCCGCAGTGTGTTTCAGAGCCGTACTTCTCGGGGCCGTACTACTCGGGAGTTCGTCGAATTCCAGCACGTGGGACGGCTGCCATCCAAACGTCTGGAATCTCCGGTTCCGAGTGGCCAAAGCCTCAGATAAAACGGGCATAAAGAGCGAGCCCCGGCAAATGACGGGGCTGTTGTGAGCGCAGCGACACCAGATGAACGCGGCGGGTTGCGGTAACGCGCGAATTCTCTGTCGAAACGTTATGAACACAGGGGCGGATCGTGTCAAAGGACACAGTCCGCCCCCGTTTCGCCTACGACAACTGCCGTATACGAATGCCTACTTGAGTCGTGCCATGAGGGCGTGTTCGACGAGGGTGATGAGGGCGCTTTTGGCGTCTGCGCGGTGGCGGGCGTCGGTGACGATGATGGGGGTGTCGGGGCCGATCTGGAGGGCTTCGCGTACTTCGTCGGGGGTGTAGGGCTGGTGTCCGTCGAAGCCGTTGAGGGCGATGACGAAGGGGAGGCCGCTGTTTTCGAAGTAGTCGACGGCGGGGAAGCAGTCGGCGAGGCGGCGGGTGTCGACGAGGACGACGGCGCCGATGGCGCCGCGTACGAGGTCGTCCCACATGAACCAGAAGCGGTCCTGTCCGGGTGTGCCGAACAGGTAGAGGATCAGGTCCTGGTCGAGTGTGATGCGGCCGAAGTCCATGGCCACGGTGGTCGTGGTCTTGTCGCCGGTGTGTGTGAGGTCGTCGATGCCCGCGCTGGCGGAGGTCATGACGGCTTCGGTGCGCAGCGGGTTGATCTCCGAGACCGCGCCGACGAACGTGGTCTTGCCCACGCCGAAACCGCCCGCCACCACGATCTTCGCCGACGTGGTGGAACGGGCGGCACCGCCGCTAGAGCTTGCGAAGTCCACTGAGCACCCTTTCGAGCAGTGTCACGTCCGGCGTGCCGCCGGTCTCTCCATTGCCCGGCTGGTGGATCGCCACCATGCCGGCCTCCGCCAGGTCGGCCACGAGGATGCGGGCGACACCGAGCGGCATCTGGAGCAGCGCGGAGACCTCGGCCACCGACTTGACCTCACGGCACAGGTGGCATATCCGCTGGTGCTCGGGAAGAAGCGTGGCAAGGTGCGCCGGGTCTGCTGTGGTGCTGACCAGCGCCTCGATGGCGAGCTGGTAGCGCGGCCTGGTCCGGCCGCCGGTCATGGCGTACGGACGGACCAGCGGCTGGTCGCCCTCACTGTCGTACGCCGCGTCGTGCAGCGCGCCGTACGAATCGTGTGAGGCGGGTGGCGGGGTCATTGGTTCCTCCGGGCGGAGCGACAGCAAGGCATCTGCGAGCCGTCTGACAGGGCCGGTGGGGGGCGAGGTGCGGCCGGGACGGATATCTGCATCGTGCGGGAGCCGGTCCGGGCCGGAGGGGGCGGCGCCGGTGGCTTCCGACCCCCGGCCTCGCGAGCGGCTCGGCCGGGGGGTTTGCGGTCAGTGGAGCAGGCTGCCCTGGAGCTCGGCCCGCAGGTCCGGTGTCAGCACCGTGCCCGCGCGGTCGACCAGGAGGGCCATCTCGTAGCCCACCAGGCCGATGTCGCACTCCGGGTGCGCCAGTACGGCCAGCGAGGAACCGTCGGACACGGACATCAGGAAGAGGAAGCCGCGCTCCATCTCCACCACGGTCTGGGCGACGCTGCCCCCCTCGAAGATCCGGGAGGCCCCGGCGGTCAGCGAGGTCAGCCCGGACGCCACGGCGGCCAGCTGGTCGGCGCGGTCGCGCGGGAAGCCTTCGGACATGGCGAGGAGCAGGCCGTCGGCGGAGACCACGACCGTGTGGGACACCCCGGGGGTGTTGTCCACAAAGTTGGTGATCAACCAGTTCAGGTTCTGTGCCGCCTGGCTCATCGGACTCAACTAACGCTCCTGCTGGTGAGTGGGGTCCACGTGGAAGCTGCCGGTGGAGCCGTTGCCGGCCTGCCGGCCCTGCTGGATGCCCCGGCGGAGATTGGTCAGCCGGCCGCGCACGTCATCGGGCGCTCGGGAGACCTGGGGTCCTGCCTGGTGGTTCTGCTGCTGTGCGGTGCCCGGCACCAGGTTGGCGCGCGGGACCCGCTTGGGAAGACCGGACGTGGTCACGCCGCCGGCGGCGGGCTTGCGGGCCCGCTCGGCCTGGCGGACCAGATCGTCGTTGGGGGAGCTGCGCCAGGCGCCGGTGCCGCCCGAGGCGTCCGAGCCGTTGGCGCTGCCGTTCACGTTGCCGCTCGCGTCGCCGCTCTCGCGGACCGGGCGGCGCTCGGGGGCCGGCCGCTGCGGCGCGGCCTTGCGGCCCTGCGGAGCCTGCGGCTGCGGGGCCTGGGGTGCCTGCGACGCGGGCTGCTGCGGCTGGCCGCCCTGCTGGGCCTGCTGCTGGAACCAGTTGGTCTCCAGCGTGTCGAACAGCGGGGTCCGCCCGTCACCGGCACCGGCCGGCGGCAGGGCTTCCTGCTCCGGCTGCCCGGGCAGGCTGCCGGCCGGCTGGCGCGGGCCGCCGAAGTCGTTGCCGTCCCGGCGCTGACGCGGGGCGCCCTGACCGAAGTCCTGGCCCTGCTGGGGCGCCTGCTGCTGGTACTGCTGCGGCTGGACCGGCTGCGGCGCGGGGGGACGCGGCGCGTTGAAGTCCGGGCGGGCGAACTCGGAGGTCGCCGCCGGGTTCTGCCGCTCGTCGGCCGAGGGACGCGGGTACGAGCCGGTGTCCTGGCCGGGCCGGGCGAACTGGCCGGTGTTGGACGCGTCCTGGTTCGGGCGCGCGAACGAGCCGGTGTTGGAGGACTGGTCGCCGTACCCGTTGTAGGCACCCGGGCGCTCGAACTGCCCGGTCGCCGACGGGTCCTGCGAGGCCGGCGCGCCGAACACGTCGGGGCGTACGAACTGGCCGGTGCCCGAGTTCTGGTCCTGCTGGGTGCCCGGCGGGGGGCCGTCGAAGTCGGGGCGGGCGAACTCGGCGGTCGCGCCAGGACCCTGGCGGTCGTCGACGGCGGGACGCGGGTACTGGCCGGTGTGCTGCTCCGGCTCCTCGTGGCCGCGCGGCGCGTCCAGGGCCGAGGACTGGTCGGTGCCCCAGCTCGCGGCCTGCGGCCGGGCCTGCTGCTGCGCCTGCGGGTTGCCGCCGGGCAGCTCGGCGCGCGGGGCGCCGGGCGGCGGGGTGATCGGACGGTCGCCACGGCGCGGCGCGGGGGCTGCCGCCGGGCCGTTGCCGAACGCGGACTGCTGGCCCTGCTGCGGGGGCTGACCCTGCTGAGGGCCGCCGTTGCGGGGCGGCAGGGCCGCGCGCGGACCCGGACCACCGGTGACCTGGCCGCGCGGGGCGCCCGCGGCGAGCCGGCCGCCGGGAGCACCCGGGCCGCCGCTGAGCGGGCCCGCGGCGAGCCCGGCACGCGAGGGCGGACCGCCCGCGAGACCGGGACGGCCGCCCTGGCCGGCCGGAGCCTGCGGCTGACCGGCACCCGGCTTGCCGGGCACCTTCTTGCCGCCCTGGGCGACATCGACGGGCAGCATGACGAGCGCGGTCGTACCGCCGGAGTCGGACGGGCGCAGCTGGATGCGGATGCCGTGTCGCAGGGACAGGCGGCCGACCACGAACAGGCCCATGCGGCGCGAGACCGAGACGTCCACGGTGGGCGGCGACGCCAGCCGCTCGTTGATCGCGGCGAGGTCCTCGGGGGAGAGGCCGATGCCGGTGTCGTGGATCTCGACCAGGACGCGGCCGTCGGGCAGCGCGTGACCGGTGACGCGGACCTTGGTCTGCGGCGAGGAGAACGAGGTCGCGTTCTCAAGAAGCTCGGCGAGGAGGTGCACGAGGTCGTTGACCACGCGTCCGGCGACCTCGGTCGCGGGCACGGCGGCCAGTTCGATGCGCTCGTACTGCTCCACCTCGGAGGCGGCGGCGCGGAGCACGTCGACCAGCGGGACCGGGCGGGTCCAGCGGCGGCCGGGCTCTTCACCGGCGAGGACGAGGAGGTTTTCGCCGTTACGGCGCATGCGGGTCGCGAGGTGGTCGAGCTTGAACAGCGAGGACAGCTGGTCCGGGTCGGCCTCGCGGGACTCCAGCTCGGAGATGAGCGAGAGCTGACGCTGGATCAGACCCTGGGAGCGGCGCGAGAGGTTGGTGAACATCGCGTTGACGTTGCCTCGCAGGAGGGCCTGCTCGGCGGCGAGTCGTACGGCCTCGCGGTGCACGTCGTCGAAGGCCGCGGCCACCTTGCCGATCTCGTCGCGCGAGTGCACGCCGACCGATTCCACGGAGGTGTCGACGTCCTGCGGGTCCGACTCCGAGAGCTGCTTGACGAGCTCGGGCAGACGGTCCTGGGCGACCCGGGTCGCGGTGTCCTGCAGCCGCCGCAGCGAGCGGATCATGGAGCGGGCCACCACGAACGCGCCGACCAGCGAGACGCCGAGGACGACGAGGATCAGCACACCGTTGAGGATCGCGTCGCGCTGCGAGGTGTCGCGCAGCTCGCGGGCCTTCTGCTCCATCTCACCGAGCAGGGTCTGCTCGATGGTCTTCATTTGGTTGATCTTGTTGGAGTCCTGGTCGTACCAGTCGAGGTACGAGCGCTTCTGCTCCTGGTCGATGCCGCCGGGGTTCTTGAGCACGCGCTGCGAGTACGCGTTGGCGGCGGTGATCTCCGAGTTGCCCTTGTCCAGCGGGGCCATCAGCTCGGTGGAGTTGCCGCCGTTGGCCTCGTACACGTTCTGGAACGAGGCCAGGGCCTGGCGCTCGCCGTCCTGAGCGGCCTTCGCGTAGAGGCGGTCCGGTTCCTTGAGGTCGGCCTTGTCCGTCTTGGTGGCGGGCAGCGCGGCGGCGATGATCGCGCGCTGGACCGAGGCGTACTCCTTCGCGGAGGAGAAGGCCGCCAGCGCACGGGTCCGCTTGATCATCTCCGGGTTGGAGGTGGCCTGCGCCATGTCCTGGGAGAGGCTGAGCAGACCGCGGATGAGGCGGCTGTAGGACTCGACCGTCTGGGAGTCGGTGGAGCCGTCCTTGTACGCGCTGCGGCGGATGTTCTCCAGGTCCTGGAGCTGGATCGCGATGTTGGTGACGTTTCGCCGGATCGATTCCAGGGCGTCGTCGTTCTCCGTGCCGCTGACGTCCTGGGTCGCGTTGATGAACGACTTCTTGACCAGGTCGGTGGCCCCGCGGTCGGTCTGGACGCGGGCGTCGGAGGTCTTCGTGGCGAGCGGGCCCGCCGAGTCGTCGCGCTCGGTCTGGAGCGCGGCGGCGAGCTCGGTCGCCTGCTTGGTCATGTCGGTGAGCAGCTGCATGTGGTCGAGCTGCTGCATGTCGTTCATCGACTGGTTGATGCGCAGCCCGCCCAGGGTGGTCGCGGCGACCACGGGGAGGGCGAGCAGGGCGACCAGTCGGGTCGAGATGCGCCAGTTGCGCAGGGCTATTCGGGAACCCGTGTCGACGGGTCCCGTCGGCTTCCGCTCGGCGCCGTTCTGGTCGCCGCCGGAGGGACCCGAGGGCCCGCTGGTGCGCGCCGTCTGGCCGCTCGCCTCGCCGGCCGGCGAGGCGGAGGGGTTTTCGGGGCCCCGGGGGTTCTGGGCGTGCTGGGGCGAGGAACTGGCCGTCTTGGGGCCAGTCCCGCCCTGCGGCTCCTGCTCCGCCGCAGCGCTGCCATCCCTCTTGAAACGTCCCTGCACTAGCGTCGCAACCTCTGGACCAGGCGTCCCTCCGTAAAAACGGATAGGACGGTGTCGGCGTCATGGGGGGCACTGCGCGCCCCCTGTGTGGTCTGAGTGACCGGCGCTTGTCCTGCTCCCCCTCCCGCCGCTCACCCGGCGCTGCGTTGCGCCCCTGCGCGCCGGTCAGTGACCCGCGGCGGTGCGTGGAATTCCAGCACAGTGCCGGATCTCCAACAAGGCCCGCGTACCGGGCCGTGACCTGAGTGACACATTGTGAGTAACGCGTCACAAAATGTAGAAAGTGATCACGGAGAAAACGGACGAATGCTTACGAGTCGCTTACGGGTGGGGGGTGTCCCAGTCGCGATGATCAGGAGCGGAATGAAGGGTTCAATACCGGAATGTCCGTTCCTGGGCGGTCAGTTGACAGCCCCTTATATCCCTTTTGTGGCTTGATTCGTGAGCAAACTCACATGTTGATCGTCGTCTCTACGACCCTTTGCCGGGAATTCGAATGTTTAGCCTGACGCTTTACAGGGATGGCCAATCCGACAACCGGCGCCCCCGCGGCGCCCGTACCGACAGGGTTCGTAGCAGAGATGAAGACGACGATGATCATCCGGAACATAGCCAACCCGCGCCGCACCACCCTCGCGCACCTCGCGGACGCCGAGGAGCTGCAGCGGCCGGCCCAGCCGGAGCACACCGTCGAGCTGCCCACCCAGACGGCCAACCCGCGCCGCACCATTTTGATGAAGGCCCCGGCCCAGGCAGACGCCGCCGTCTGACCCGACGGCCCCCGCCGCGGACCGGCCCGGCGGCCGGTGAGAGGCTCCGCCGCCGGTCGCGCCGCGAAGCAATCGCACGGCCGGTGCCCCCGCCCGCGTTAGCCTGGAGCGTCAGACTCCAGCCAGTAACAGCCAAGCGAAATGAGGGGCGACAGCACTCGTGCGCATCGCCAGGTTCTCCATCGACGGCAATGTCGCCTTCGGAGCCGTCGAGGGCGAAGGCCCCGACGGTCTCGTACTCGACATCATCAAGGGCATCCCGTACGGCGACTTCGAACTCAGCGGCACCAAGGTGCCGCTGAGCAAGGTCCGCCTCCTGCCGCCCGTGCTCCCCAACAAGGTCGTGGCCATCGGCCGCAACTACGCGGAGCACGCGAAGGAGCTCGGCAACGAGGTCCCGGAGGTGCCGGTCGCCTTCTTCAAGCCGACCACCTCGGTGATCGGCCCCGGCGACAACATCGAGTACCCCTCCTTCTCCAACGAGCTGCACCACGAGGCCGAGCTCGCCGTCGTCATCGGCCGCATGTGCCGCGAGGTCCCGCGCGAGCGCGTCAAGGACGTCATCTTCGGCTACACCTGCGCCAACGACGTCACCGCCCGCGACGCCCAGCAGCGCGAGAAGCAGTGGGCCCGCGCCAAGGGCTTCGACACCTCGTGCCCGCTGGGCCCCTGGGTGGAGACCGACCTCGACCCCGCGGACCTCACCATCCAGGCCACGGTCAACGGCGAACAGCGCCAGCTCGGCCGCACGGCCGACATGATCCGCTCCATCGAGGACCTGGTCGTCCACATCACCGAGGCCATGACGCTGCTCCCGGGCGACGTCATCCTCACCGGCACCCCGGCCGGGGTCGGCCCCCTCAACGTCGGCGACGAAGTCGCCGTCACCATCGAAGGCATCGGCACTCTCACCAACAAGGTGATCAAGCGTGGCTAACGCGAACGTCCGCGTACGTTTCTGTCCCTCCCCGACCGGCAACCCCCACGTGGGCCTGGTCCGCACCGCCCTGTTCAACTGGGCGTTCGCCCGGCACCACGGCGGCACCTTCGTGTTCCGCATCGAGGACACCGACGCGGCGCGCGACTCCGAGGACTCCTACAACCAGCTCCTGGACTCCCTGCGCTGGCTGGGCTTCGACTGGGACGAGGGCCCGGAGGTGGGCGGCCCGCACGAGCCGTACCGCCAGTCGCAGCGGATGGACCTCTACAAGGACGTCGCCGAGAAGCTGCTCGCGGGTGGCTACGCGTACCACTGCTTCTGCACGGCCGTGGAGCTGGAGGCCCGTCGCGACGCCGCCCGCCTGGCCGGCAAGCCGTCGGGTTACGACGGCACCTGCCGCAACCTGAGCGCCGAGCGCATCGAGCGGTACCGTGCCGAGGGCCGCGAGGCGATCGTCCGCTTCAAGATGCCCGACGAGCCGATCACCTTCACGGACCTGGTCCGCGGCGAGCTGACCTTCACGCCGGACAACGTGCCGGACTACGGCATCGTCCGCGCGAACGGGGCGCCGCTCTACACGCTGGTGAACCCGGTCGACGACGCCCTGATGGAGATCACCCACGTCCTGCGCGGCGAGGACCTGCTCTCCTCGACGCCGCGCCAGATCGCGCTCTACAAGGCGCTGATCGAGCTGGGCATCGCGAAGGAGATCCCGTCCTTCGGACACCTGCCGTACGTGATGGGCGAGGGCAACAAGAAGCTCTCGAAGCGGGACCCGCAGGCCTCCCTGAACATCTACCGGGAGCGGGGCTTCCTGCCGGAGGGCCTTCTGAACTACCTCTCCCTCCTGGGCTGGTCGTTCTCGGCGGACCAGGACGTCTTCTCGATCCAGGACATGGTCGCGAAGTTCGACATCGCGGACGTGAACGCGAACCCGGCCCGCTTCGACCTGAAGAAGGCCGAGTCCATCAACGCGGACCACATCCGCATGCTGGACGAGAAGGCGTTCGCCACGGCCTGCGAGCCGTGGCTGCGCGCCCCGCACGCGAACTGGGCCCCGGAGTCCTTCGACGAGAAGGCCTGGCAGGCGATCGCCCCCCACGCCCAGACGCGCGTGACGGTCCTCTCGGACATCACGGCCAACGTGGACTTCCTCTTCCTCGATGCCCCGGTCGAGGACGAGGCGTCCTGGGCGAAGGCGATGAAGGAGGGCTCGGACGCGCTGCTTCGTACGGCCCGGGCGAAGCTGGAGTCGGCGGACTGGACGTCCCCCGAGTCCCTCAAGAACGCGGTCCTGGCGGCGGGCGAGGAGCACGGCCTGAAGTTGGGCAAGGCCCAGGCCCCGGTCCGCGTAGCGGTAACCGGCCGCACGGTGGGCCTCCCCCTCTTCGAGTCCCTGGAGATCCTGGGCAAGGAGAAGACCCTGGCGAGGATCGACGCGGCGCTGGCGAAGCTGGTGGCGTAGGTGTAGTCGGTACGTGGACGAGGGGCGGCAGCCGACGGGCTGCCGCCCCTCGGGCGTTTCTATCCCAGCCGCTGGGCGAGCACAGCGAGCCAGGCGCCGGGGGAGTACGGGGCTGGCGGGTCGACCTCCATGCCCAACTCGGCGACGGCAAGGGCGTATTGGGACTCGTCGAGGTCAAGGGCGACCAGCTCGTGCAGTTCCCCGACAACCTTGGCGACGAGCGAGAGGTCCGTCGTCCCGCGATAGTCCTCGATCGCGGCGTCGTGATCGTCGAACTCGTCCGGCATGTCCTGCGAGAACCAGCCGCCGAGCAATTGCCCGAGCTCGGGGAAGCGGGAATGCCACTCCCAGTGGGTGACGGGAGCGGAGGGCGCCGGCACTTCCCCCTCCTCGATGCTGTGCCGCAGGTGATCCGCGAGGACGGTGAGCCAGCCCTGGATCTCGGCGTCCCCGAGCCCCACGTCCGGAACCGGATAGAACTCCCCGAGCCGCTGTCGCAGCTTCCCGGGCGGGTGCTGGGCGTACTCCCGCAGCTGCTGTTCGGCGACGGCCAGAGCCCAGGGCCGGGTGTGCCAGGTGTGCCGGAGGTACGCGTCGAGCGCGGTGCTGCGCCGCTCGGGGGTGTCGTCGGCGACTTGCCCGACGTAGGCCCGCATGACTTGGTCCAACTCGCCGTAGCGGCGGTCGTGTTGCAGAGGTGTCAGAGGCATGGGGCGGCGCCTTCAGAGGTAGACGGGGAAGGTGGCGTGCACGGTGAATCCCTGCGGGCTGGACGCACTGCGCCGCAACACGACGCGCGCGGCCCGCACGTCCATCGCCCCCCGCCCGGCGTACGCCATGGCCTGGATCAGCACCCGCCCGACGGGCTCGTCGCGCGAAGGCCAGGCTGCCTCGATGGTGAGCCGCGCCCGCGTCGACTGAGCCAGCCACCGATGAATGACCTGCTCATTGAGAGTCACCACCTGTTGGGTCGCCCATTGGGCGGTTTCGTGATCGGGGTAGGTGGCGGCGCGGTTCCGCGTCGGCATGCTGCTCTCCGTGTCTTCGGCGTGGCCGTGGTTGGTGAAATATTCGGCCCCCGGCTCGAAGGATTCCAGGACTTCGGCACTGGAGCGGCCCAACATGAGGTCCGACTCGATGCGCAGCACACCCGGCCCGTCGAACAGTGATCCGCATGCGATGAATTTGAGGAGGTCTTCGGCGCCGCGATGCGGAGGGAACAAGGATTTCCCGTAGGCCGCCGACGGATATGTCTTCGAATGGTGGAGTCGAATGCGTTCCCTCAATGCTGCTCGGTGAAATGGATTTGAATGAGGTGCAGAATGTCACGAAAAATCGACATCGACGCCCATGGGATAACTGGCCGCAAAGCTTTTTCCATTTCCTCTTTGTTCGAGAAGATGAGCAGGGCCTGCTGCAGTTCGGCGGCGAGGGGCGGTAGTTCTTGATGGCATCCGGAAGGATGCTCGCTTTCGATGCCCTCCCGTAGTCCGTGGTCAAAGTCTTCGAACTCCCCGGAGCCTGCCCACCACTCGAACTGCTGTATCCGGGGGAACTTCATCCTCGCTTCCCACGCCGACATGGGAAGCTCCTGAAAATCTGGCAGTCCTTGGCGGTCGATCACCCGAATGAGGCCGGCGAGCATGCGCAGATGCTCGGGCCCGCTCGTACGTCCGGCGGCCTTGGCCAACCGCTCCATGAAGTCAACGGGAGGCTTGGAGGCCCCAGACCGTTCGAGTTCCTCGGACGCCAGGTCGAGCAGCGCGGCCACGGTGGCGACCGGCAGCGCCCAACGAGCGGCGTCGGAGTTGTCGATCGACCGACAGAAGCGGACCAGCTCATCCTCAAGCGGCGCCCCTCCGCGTTCCTGGCTGGAGATGCAAAGATCGAGGAGGCGCGCGATCGGGCCATCACTGAAGGCAGCCCCCGTGTAGGTGGTCATTGTTCGCAAATCCTATGGCGTCGTCGGTACGGAGGTCAGCACGATGAAAGGCGGATCGAGGCCGCGCACGTATCTCAGGGTCACACTCACACTGTGGGTGTCCTGTGCCTGAGCGGCCAAGCCCTGTGCGTCGTAACTGCTTCGGGTTACGGTGCGTCCCGTCACCTCGCTTCCGAAGGGGAGAGTCACGGTCCTGACCGAGTTGGTTCTGGGGGTCGCGAGAGCTTCCTGCCTCTTCACCCATCTCTCGATCTCGTCAGCCTTGTCGTAATCGTCAAGGACCCGCTGTGTGAGGCTCTGCGCAGAACTCAGGTCTTTGAATGTCGAAGCGGCACTGGGAAATGTCTGCCCGTTGCGCGAGACCTGCTGATCACGTAGGCGCTGGGCGAGCTGCTCATCGCTCTTTCCGACATGCTTGTCGATCGGATGGCTGCCATCCAGTGACTCTTGGTTTGCCAAGTCGATCGCGAAGAAATGATTGTCCTTGTCTCCTTGAGGAACCGTGTAGTTGTGCTCCCTCTTGAATTCGTTCAATGCGCGGGCCCCGACAGCCTCCGCCTGCCCCTCTTCGGCGGCATAGGCTGGGACACTCAGGTAGGCCTCGTCCAGCGGACCCATGAGCTTGGACAGCCCGTCGGCCAGCGTCTTGACCGTCCCGTTGTACGTGTCGACCGCCGAATCCAGCCGCCCCGTATCCAGGTTGTTGATGAACTCGACGGCGAGCTCGAACGCGCCGCCGAGCAGCGTTTCGAGTACGTCCCCGAAGTCCTTGACCTTCAGAGTCTTGTAGGCGGATTCGCGATAGACATCGGTGATCTCCGAGCGCACCTTCGCCACCGCCGTCCCGAAATGCGTGCACGCGTCGGCCAGCGAGCGGGCGGTGTCTTCCAGCACCCCCAGCGCGGGCTTCTGGCCGGCGGAGTGGTTCCATTTCTGGCCCGCCCGGTCCTGGCCCCAGGCCGTCGTCCCCCAGATGCTGCTGCAGAACTGCTTCATGGCGTTCTGCCATTCGCTGTGGCCGGACGCGGGGTTGGTGATGTACGCGATGGCGCCGTCGAAACCGTCGCCGGCCGCCTTGGCGTCCTTGGCGCCGGCTGTCCACGCCGCCGCGATCTCCGGGAGTACGAGATCGTCGCCACCGGGAGTGATGTCCGCGACCTTGCCGTGCCGCAGGACATCCCTGAGGACGGGCAGCAGGACAGACTCTCCGAATGAGCCCGCGACTTCCAGCACATCGCTGATGACGCGGTCGCCGAAGGCGTCCCCGGAGCCGTTCCCCCAGCCGAGTTCGGCCGCAGGCCAGTAGGAGGGCGGGCTGTGGATCACGTCGGGCTCGGGCTTGAGCCGGAGAGCCGGAGCCTGTTTGGGATCGGACAGGTACTCGGCCCGTACGTAGTTGTTGGCGGTGACCGTCAGCCCGACCGCCGCGCCGCCGACTCCCACGACCGCCTTGGCCCACACCTCTATGAAGCGTTTCGCGACCTTCGCGTAGGCGGCCGCGAAAGCCTCGGGGCCACTGCCGCGACCGCCCGCGTGGGCGTGGGTGTCCAGGGCGGCCAGGAGTCGTACGGCGCCGTCGGAGAAGTCGTACTGCTGGTTCCGCAGGATGTAGGACGTGTAGTAGAGGTGCGGCGGACTGACGTCGAAGCCGCTGCCCGGGTCCGGTGGCGCGGCGGGCTTGAGGGCTGCCACCTCGTCGTTCCGCCGACGGCGTGCCGATGCCGTGTCGTCGCGGGAGATGTCGTTGCCCTGCGGATCCTTGAGGGAACCGGGGGAGGGCGAGGGGGTCGGGGCCGGACCGCTCGGGGAAGTCGGGCCCGTGCCGGTAGGGGCGGGTGGAGTGGCAGAGGGCGAGGGAGAAGCGGAACCCGAAGGGGACGGGGACGGCGTGGACATCAGAGCGCGCCCCAGCCCCTCAGCACAGCCCGATGGGCGGCCGCGTAGTTCGCGTGGCCCGTGGTCACCACCTCGTGGAGCCAGGCCTGGCGGGCCTGGAGGTCCCTCATGTCACGGTCCCAGCGGTCGAGTTCGTCGATGAACGCCTCGCGGGCCTCGCCGTGCCACGTGAGGACGACTTTCTCGGTGCGGTCGTACAGCGTGCCCAGATGTGTGTTGAGCTGCTTGAGAATGTCCTCAAGTTCGCCGGCCAGGTGGCGCAGAGCCGCGAAGTCGACGGCTATGTGGTCGTCGGGCATGGTCTTCGGTTCCCCCCGAGTGAGGCGCTACAGGTCGTCGAGGCTGCTGCGCGTGGCCGGCGGCGCCTGGAGGGCATCGGCCTCGTGCTCCACGTCGACGTGGGACTGGACGTTGCGCATCGCCGCGAGGACATCGAGCTCCCGCTCCGTGAAACCGTCCCGGCTCATGAGGACCGCTTCCTGCACGACGCGGAGGGTTTCGCGGATGCGCACGGCGTCCTTGGCGGCGCCCCTGTGCAGGTCGCGGTAGGCGGAGCCCGTCGCGCCCTGCCAGCCGGCCTGGATCCGGTCGACGATTCCGTCCATGCGGCGGACCTGATCGTCCATATGGCGCCGCATTTCTTCGAGGTCATCGGCCAGCTTCCTCAGGCCGTCGTCGTCGGGCTCCTTGAGGTCCGGATTGCCTCGCATGCCGCCCCCGATGGCTCGTAACCCTGTGCGTTCGGCCTTGTTCGAAGAGCCTAACAACGCGCCCCAAGGGAACGGAAGTTGCTTATGGGACGGGAGGAGCGGCGTGGAGGTCGTCGCCCCCGACCCCGTTGTCAGTGCCCCGAGTTATGTTCTCTGACAGTGCACAACCGCTGCGAACCGCTGCCGCCACGCCTCACCGGGAGACCCCCATGCCCATGCCCGCCCCCGACTTCTCCTGGCACTTCACTCCGGGCAACGTGTTCGCCGAGGAGTCGGGCAGCACCGGCACGATGAGCGTGGTGCGGGGCGGGGAGTTGTGGCTGCACACCGGGCGGGTCATCGCCTGCGACCCGTTCGTCTCGCTCGGGGCCGGCGAGGCCGAGCCGTTCACGGCACAGGTGGAGCCGGGGCGGTACCGGGTGGACGCGGCCGTGGCGACGCTGGTGCGCGAAGGGGAGCCGGAGGCGGACACCCCGCATCTGAGGGTGGCCGCCGCGCGCCTGGTCATCAAGGACGTCCCCACCGTCTCCTGGGAGCTCGCGCTGCAGCCGGGCCAGGACCTCGCCGAGCTCGATGACGAGGAGTTCTTCGGATACGGGGTCGACGCGGGCACCGGCTGCTTCTACGACGCAGGCTCCGACGGCTCCTTCCCCGACTGCGAGGGCGACGAGGGCCCGCTGTGGGACGCCTTCGACACCGTTCCGCCGTCCCCGGGCCCGCACACCGTCACCGACGCAGCGACCGGCCACAACCTGATCGCCTTCACCTCGGGCTGGGGCGACGGCGCGTATCCCACCTGGATAGGCCGCGACGAAGCGGGCGCGATCACCTGCTTCGTCACCGATTTCTTCGTCGTCCCCATCGAAGCGCTCGCGCCGCTCGCGTCCTGACCCGCCGAGCCCCCGACGGCATATGCCAGAACACTGTCCGTACTCCGGACGCAGGCTCTAAGCTCGAAGCATGCCCATTCGCGCGGTCCTGTGGGACATCGACGACACGATCTTCGACTACTCCACGGCCTCCCGCTCCGGCATGCGTACGCACCTCGGCCTCGAAGGACTGCCCGGCGCGTACGAATCCGTGGAGCGTGCCCTGGACCGCTGGGAAGAGGTCACCGCCTACCACTGGGCGCGGTTCGCGTCGGGGGAGACCGACTGGTACGGGCAGCGCCGCGACCGCGTGCGGGCCTTCGTGGGCGAGGCCATGGACGACGAGGACGCCGACGCCTGGTTCGACCGGCACGTCGCGCACTACGAAGCCGCCTGGAGCCTCTTCCCGGACGCCCTGCCCGTCCTCGACGTACTCGCCGAGAGCTACCGGCACGCCATCCTGTCCAACTCCTCTCTCCCCAACCAGGAGCGCAAGCTCCAGATCCTCGGTGTACGGGACCGGTTCGAGGCGCTGCTCTGCGCCGCCGAACTCGGCATCGCCAAGCCGGAGGCGGCCGCCTTCCACGCCGGCTGCGAGGCGCTCGGACTGCCACCGGAGGAAGTCGTCTACGTCGGCGACCAGCCGGACATCGACGCACGCGGGGCGGACGAGGCGGGGCTCAAGGGAGTCTGGCTGGATCGCTCGGGGACCGGCGGACGACCCGAGCTCATACGCATCACGGGACTCGACCAGCTCCCTGACCTCCTGCGCCTCGATACCCGTTTTGGAGCGCCGGACACCTTCGGGTAATGTTCTTCCTGCGCCGAGGGAAGCGGGAAGAAAAGCCCCGAACCGAAAGCGCAAGCCGAGCAAAACTCCCCACGGGAGTTGCGTTTTGGTGGGCTATGGTGTAATTGGCAGCACGACGGTTTCTGGTTCCGTTAGTCTAGGTTCGAGTCCTGGTAGCCCAGCTCGCAGAGCTTTATCTGCAAGGCCCCCGTTGTGTAGCGGCCTAGCACGCCGCCCTCTCAAGGCGGTAGCGCCGGTTCGAATCCGGTCGGGGGTACAGATCCTTCCCGCGGGATCACCAGGGTCGCACCCGGTGAACTCGATGCAGGATCGCTAGGGCCCCCGTTGTGTAGCGGCCTAGCACGCCGCCCTCTCAAGGCGGTAGCGCCGGTTCGAATCCGGTCGGGGGTACTGGTCTAAACCACCATGGGCTATGGTGTAATTGGCAACACTACGGTTTCTGGTACCGTCATTCTAGGTTCGAGTCCTGGTAGCCCAGCGGGTCATTTCAAGATCCTGGATCTTCCTTGAAGGTCCGAAAACGCAGGTAGGCCCCCGTTGTGTAGCGGCCTAGCACGCCGCCCTCTCAAGGCGGTAGCGCCGGTTCGAATCCGGTCGGGGGTACGCACAGAGAATGGGCCCTTCGCATCTTGCGGAGGGCCTTTTCGTTTGCCCGGGCATGTATCCCGGCACGGATGCGGACGCACCCCGCGCACGCATCCCTGCGGGCTCAACTCCCGTATCGCACAGAGAAGTTCGGCACACCCGGCCCGAACCATCCCTTCCGCACCGCCCGTTGAACGGCCCCGGACGCACCTCCGGCCCACCGCTGCGGCGTTGAAGCGGTGGGCCGGAAAGTGGCAGAAGGAAAGACGTCAGCCGTTGCGGCGCAAGGCCTCGGACAGACGGGCGGCGGCGTCGATGACCGCCTGGGCGTGCATCCGGCCCGGGTGCCGGGTCAGGCGCTCGATCGGACCGGAGACCGAGACGGCGGCCACCACCCGGTTCGACGGGCCGCGCACCGGCGCCGACACCGAGGCCACGCCCGGCTCGCGCTCGCCGATCGACTGGGCCCAGCCCCGGCGGCGTACCCCGGAAAGGGCCGTCGCCGTGAAGCGGGCGCCCTGGAGGCCGCGGTGCAGGCGCTCCGGCTCCTCCCAGGCCATCAGGATCTGGGCGGACGAGCCGGCCTTCATGGTCAGCGTGGAGCCGACCGGGACGGTGTCGCGCAGTCCGGAGAGGCGCTCGGCGGCCGCCACGCAGATCCGCATGTCGCCCTGCCGGCGATAGAGCTGAGCGCTCTCGCCCGTCACGTCGCGCAGATGCGTCAGGACCGGGCCGGCCGTGGCCAGCAGGCGGTCCTCGCCGGCTGCCGCCGCGAGCTCGGCCAGGCGCGGGCCGAGAATGAAACGGCCCTGCATGTCCCGCGCCACCATCCGGTGGTGTTCCAGTGCCACGGCGAGGCGATGTGCCGTGGGTCGTGCGAGCCCAGTGGCCGCGACCAGACCTGCGAGGGTGGCCGGACCGGACTCCAGAGCGCTCAAGACAAGGGCAGCCTTGTCCAGAACGCCGACGCCGCTAGAGTTGTCCATGCAACGATATTCGCGTCTCACTCTGTGAAACGCAAGTTCAATTTTCTCCGGAAGTCGTCAAGCTGTACTGGCGATCCGTACAACGGAGCGCGGCCCCGCCCGGGGCGTGCGGTACGGGCATGGGCAATCGGTCTCTAGTAGTGCCGGCGAAGACGCCGGCCGGAGGGAAGGCGATGGGTAGGACACTCGCGGAGAAGGTCTGGGACGACCATGTCGTCAGGCGCGTCGAGGGCGAGCCGGACCTGCTCTTCATCGATCTTCACCTGCTGCACGAGGTGACCAGCCCGCAGGCCTTCGACGGGCTGCGCAAGAACGGTCGCCAGGTGCGGCGCCTGGACCTCACCATCGCCACCGAGGACCACAACACCCCCACCATCGACATCGACAAGCCGATCGCGGACCCGGTCTCGCGGGTCCAGCTGGAGACGCTGCGCAAGAACTGCGCCGAGTTCGGTGTCCGCCTGCACCCGCTGGGCGACGTCGAGCAGGGCGTTGTCCACGTGGTGGGACCGCAGCTGGGACTGACCCAGCCCGGCACCACCGTGGTCTGCGGCGACTCGCACACCTCCACCCACGGCGCTTTCGGCGCGCTGGCGTTCGGTATCGGCACCAGCCAGGTCGAGCACGTCCTGGCCACCCAGACGCTGCCGCTGGCCCCGTTCAAGACGATGGCCATCACCGTGGAGGGCGAGCTGCCCGACGGCGTCACCGCCAAGGACCTGATCCTCGCCATCATCGCGAGGATCGGCACCGGCGGCGGCCAGGGCTACGTCCTGGAGTACCGCGGCTCGGCCATCGAGAAGCTGTCGATGGAAGCCCGCATGACCATCTGCAACATGTCGATCGAGGCCGGCGCCCGCGCGGGCATGATCGCCCCCGACCAGACCACGTTCGATTACCTGGAAGGGCGCGTGCACGCCCCCCAGGGCGAGGACTGGGACGCGGCCCTCGCGTACTGGAAGACGCTGAAGACGGACGAGGACGCGGTCTTCGACGCCGAGGTCGTCATCAAGGCCGACGAGCTCTCGCCGTTCGTCACCTGGGGCACCAACCCCGGCCAGGGCGCGCCCCTGTCGGGAGAGGTCCCCGACCCGGCTTCGTACGAGGACGCTTCGGAGCGCCTGGCCGCCGAAAAGGCCCTGGAATACATGGGGTTGACCGCCGGGCAGCGGCTGCGCGACATCAACGTCGACACCGTCTTCGTAGGTTCGTGCACCAACGGCCGTATCGAGGACCTGCGCAACGCGGCGGCCGTCATCGAGGGGCGCAAAGTCGCCGACGGCGTACGGATGCTGGTCGTCCCCGGCTCGGTCCGGGTGGCCCTGCAGGCCATGGACGAGGGCCTGGACAAGGTGTTCACGGCCGCCGGGGCCGAATGGCGGCACGCGGGCTGCTCCATGTGCCTGGGCATGAACCCGGACCAGCTGGCCCCCGGCGAGCGCTCCGCGTCCACCTCCAACCGCAACTTCGAGGGCAGGCAGGGCAAGGGCGGCCGCACCCACCTGGTTTCGCCCCAGGTCGCCGCCGCGACCGCGGTTCTCGGCCATCTGGCCTCGCCCGCCGACCTCTCCGACGCCCGTACGCCCGCTGGAGTCTGATCAGCCATGGAAGCATTCACCACGCACACCGGCCGGGCCGTACCGCTGCGCCGCTCCAACGTCGACACCGACCAGATCATCCCGGCCCACTGGCTGAAGAAGGTCACCCGCGACGGCTTCGAGGACGGGCTCTTCGAGGCCTGGCGCAAGGACTCCGAGTTCATCCTGAACAAGCCCGAGCGCAAGGGCGCCACGGTTTTGGTGGCAGGACCCGACTTCGGCACCGGCTCCTCCCGCGAGCACGCGGTGTGGGCGCTGCAGAACTACGGCTTCAAAACGGTGATCTCGTCCCGCTTCGCCGACATCTTCCGCGGCAACTCGCTGAAGAACGGGCTGCTCACCGTCGTTCTCGACCAGAAAGTCGTGGACGCGCTGTGGGAGCTGACCGAGCGCGACCCGGGCGCCGAAATCACTGTTGACCTGCAGGACCGCCAAGTTCGCGCGGAAGGCGTCACCGCCGACTTCGAACTCGACGAGAACGCCCGCTGGCGGCTCCTGAACGGCCTGGACGACATCTCGATCACGCTCCAGAACGAGCCCGACATCGCCTCCTACGAAGCCCGCCGACCCGCCTTCAAGCCGAGCACGATCCAGGCCTGAACCGCGTATTGACCCCCCTTCGGCTGCATCGCGCCCCCCGTTTCCCGGATTGATTTCCGGGCGGGGGGCGCGTCGCGTTTTGGGCTCCGGGGGTGACGTCAACTAGCCTTGTGTGCAGGGCAGATGGCCGGATAGTCGCTTGCGCGATCGAGGGACCGTACGGACGTCCAGGAGTCGCTGGATTCGCTCAGTTGCCCCCGCCGGAGGTGACAACTCGCCTCAGATGGCACAATCGACGCATGGAACCCGACAGCCAACTCAAGCTCTACGGGCTGGTGGCGGACCAACTGAAAGAAGCGCACACAAGGGTGCGCGAACTGCAAGTCCCGGAGGGCGTACGGATGGCGCTGTCCCGGAAGCTGCTGGTCATAACAGCGGCTGCCAAACACGATCTCGCCGATGCGGCAACGCGTCTGGAGCGGTTGATGAAGGACCTCGACGAGGGCCGATTCCCCGAAGGTGACTGAGCCGTAAGGAACTCGGCGAGAGCCGACTTCGTTGCGGCACTAGGGTGATTAGCCCGTTTCGTGTTTGATTTGCGGTATATATCTGCCTAACGTGCGAAAAGGCCTGGACACTTTCGCTCAGGCAATGTCTCCGAAGGGGAAGACGTGAACAAGGCGCAGCTCGTAGAAGCGATTGCCGACAAGGTCGGCGGCCGACAGCAGGCCGCGGACGCGGTGGACGCGGTGCTGGACGCGATCGTCCGTGCGGTCGTCGCCGGCGACCGCGTCTCGGTCACCGGTTTCGGCTCGTTCGAGAAGGTCGACCGCCCGGCCCGGTACGCCCGCAACCCGCAGACGGGTGAGCGCGTGCGGGTCAAGAAGACCTCGGTTCCGCGCTTCCGCGCGGGTCAGGGATTCAAGGACCTCGTCGCGGGCTCGAAGAAGCTCCCGAAGAACGACGTGGCCGTCAAGAAGGCCCCCAAGGGCAGCCTCTCGGGCGGTACTTCCAGCCGCAGCACCGTCAAGAAGGCCGCGGCCAAGAAGGCCACCGCCAAGAAGACGGTCGCCAAGAAGGCCACCGCGGTGAAGAAGACCGCCGCGGCGAAGACCACGGCGGCCAAGAAGACCACCGCGAAGAAGGCCACCGCCAAGAAGACGACGGCCACCGCCAAGAAGGCCGCCCCGGCGAAGAAGGCCGCGACCGCCAAGAAGGCGGCCGCGAAGAAGACCGCCCCGGCCAAGAAGGCCGTCGCGAAGAAGGCGCCCGCGAAGAAGACCACGGCGCGCAAGACCACCGCCAAGAAGGCGACCGCTCGCAAGAAGTAGTCGCCGGCGGCAAGGCTCACGCGCCGGGCCGGGCTCCCCTCGGGGAGACCCGGCCCGCGGCCGTTTTCGGCCAAGTGACCCCGCGCGCCGCGCGGCTCAGAACGTCTGCAGCGTCACCAGCGTGATGCGCAGCTCCGCACCGGGCCCCTCGGTCTCGAGACGGACCCGCTGGCCCGGCCGCAGCAGCCGCAGCCCGCCCGCGTCGAAGGCCGGGGCCCCGAATTCCACCGGGGTGCCGTCATCGAGCAGCACACTGCCGCTGCGGGTCTCGGAGTCGTATGTGTACGCGGTCGCCTGCATACCGGCAGCCTAATGCCCCCGTACGGGGTCCAGGGCGTCCTGCAGGGCGGCGGTGGCCGGGCCCGGGCCGAGGGACAGGGCGGCCCGCAGGTCCGTGCCCGTGTCGACGTCCCGGCGCACCGAATCCACGCCGTCGAGCAGGATTTCCGTGGCCCCCGAAGCCGAATGGGCGGCCCGTGAAGGACCGCCGAAAGCCGGGTTCAAATCCCGGCCGGGAACCGCCGAAAGGAAAGTCGTCCCGATTCCCGCCGCATCCGCGAGAAATGCCCGCGGAAATGCGGCGGCCGCGGCGAGCACCCGGCCCAGTTCCGCGGGGCGCAGCGCGGGCAGGTCCGCGTTGAGGGCGGCCACCGGGAGCGCCGGATGCCGCGAGCGCACCCGGTACGCCCCGTGTTCCAGCGCCGCGTTGAGGCCCGCGCCGGGGGAGTCGGGCACGATGCGCGCGCCGAGCGCGGCCAGCTCCGCGCCCGCCAGCGGGTCGTCCGTGACGACCGCCACATTGCCCACCGCGGCACAGTCGAGCGCGGCGGCCACGGTGTCGAGCGCGAACGCGAGGGCGAGCCGCGGCCGGAGCTCGTCGCCGACGGCGGCCGCCAGCCTGCTCTTGGCCAGCGCCAAGGGCTTCAGCGGGATGACGAGGGACCAGCGGGCAACTGTGGCGGTGTTCGTGGCGTCCCCTCCGTCCGGGCGCCGCCCCGAAGTCGGCCGGGCGGCGGCGGGCTTCATTGTCACCCGCCCGGACGGCCGGTGCGTGGGCCGGGGCGTACGGTGTTCTCGACAGACCAGGGGCCTGGGGCGACACTTGCCCCCAGCAGCCACGCAGGGTCAGTTCCCCCGGGTCTCGCACAGGCCCGGCCGGGTCCACAGAGGAAGGTGTCCGAGTGTCCCGCCGCAGAATCGGCTTCTGGTACCGCCTGGCGGCGGTCATCGCAAAACCGCCGCTGGTCGTTCTGTTCAAGCGGGACTGGCAGGGAATGGAGAACATTCCGGCCGAGGGCGGATTCATCACCGCCATCAATCACAACTCGTATCTGGACATGTTCTCGTACGGGCATTTCCAATACAACACGGGCCGAGTGCCCCGATTCCTGGCGAAGGCCGCGCTTTTCAAGGCCCCCGGCGTCGGGATCCTGCTGCGCGGCACGGGACAGATTCCCGTCTACCGCGAGTCCACCAACGCGGTGGGCGCCTTCCGGGCCGCCGTGGACGCCGTGGAGCGCGGTGAATGCGTCGCCTTCTACCCCGAGGGCACCCTCACCCGCGACCCCGGCCAGTGGCCGATGACCGCGAAGACCGGCGTCGCACGGGCCGCCCTGATGACACGCGCGCCCGTCATCCCGATCGCCCAGTGGGGCGCCAACTTGGCGATGCCGCCGTACGCCAAGGAGAAGAAGGTCAACTTCTTCCCGCGCAAGACGCTTCAGGTGAAGGCCGGTCCGCCGGTCGACCTCGACCGGTTCTACGGCAAGGAGCCGACGCCCGAGGTCCTCAAGGAGGTGACCGAGGTCATCATGGCCGCGATCACCTCGCTCCTTGAGGAGTTGAGGGGCGAGAAGGCCCCCGAGAAGCCGTACGATCTGCGCGAAGTCCGCGCGCGGCAGCGCCGCGAGGCCGCCGGGGAGGGCACCAAGTGACACACGGCACCACCAAGGCAGCGGTGTTCGGGACCGGTTCGTGGGGCACGGCGTTCGCCATGGTCCTCGCCGACGCGGGCTGCGAAGTGACCCTGTGGGCCCGCCGCCCCGAACTCGTCGAAGCGGTCAACTCCACGCGCACCAACCCGGACTATCTGCCCGGCATCGAACTCCCCGCGTCCGTACGGGCCACCACCGACCCCGCCGAGGCCGCGGCCGGCGCCGACTTCACCGTCCTCGCCGTCCCCTCGCAGACGCTCCGCGACAACCTCGCCGCCTGGGCGCCGCTGCTGGCCCCCGACACCGTGCTGGTCTCCCTGATGAAGGGCGTCGAACTCGGCACCGCCAAGCGGATGAGCGAGGTCATCGCCGAGGTCGCCAAGGTGTCCGAGGACCGCGTCGCCGTGGTCACCGGGCCCAACCTGGCCAAGGAGATCGCCAGGCGGATGCCGGCCGCGGCCGTCGTCGCCTGCCGCGACGAGGCCGTCGCCCAGCGCCTCCAGGCCGCCTGCCACACCCCGTACTTCCGCCCGTACACCAACACCGACGTGGTCGGCTGCGAACTGGGCGGCGCCGTCAAGAACGTCATCGGGCTCGCCGTCGGCATCGCCGACGGCATGGGGCTCGGCGACAACGCCAAGGGCTCGCTCATCACCCGCGGCCTCGCCGAAACGACCCGCCTGGGCCTCGCGATGGGCGCGGACCCGCTGACGTTCTCCGGCCTCGCGGGCCTCGGCGACCTCGTCGCCACCTGCTCCTCGCCGCTGTCGCGCAACCACACCTTCGGCACCAACCTCGGCAAGGGCATGACCCTGCAGGAGACCATCGCGGTCACCAAGCAGACCGCCGAGGGCGTCAAGTCCTGCGAATCCGTGCTGGATCTGGCCCGCCGGCACGGCGTCGACATGCCCATCACGGAGACCGTCGTCGGCATCGTCCACGAGGGCAAGCCGCCGGTCGTCGCCCTCAAGGAGCTCATGTCGCGCAGCGCCAAGGCCGAGCGCCGCTGACCGGACCGGGCCCCGCGGCCGTGGATGGGACGCCTCGAACGGGTACTCTCAACGCGATATGAGCAGCGAGAACCTCCCCCAGAGCCCTGAGAAGCAGCTCCGCAAGCCGCGGGTGGCCGTAGTGTTCGGCGGCCGCAGTTCGGAACACGGCATCTCGGTCGTGACCGCCGGCGCGGTGCTTCGCGCCATCGACCGTACGAAGTACGACGTGCTGCCCATCGGCATCACGACGGACGGCCGCTGGGCGCTCACCGCCGACGAACCGGAGCGGATGGCGATCAGCGACCGGCGTACCCCCAGCGTCGACGAACTCGCCGAGTCCACCGACGGCGGCGTGGTCATGCCCGTGGACCCGGGCAGCCGTGAAGTCGTCTACAGCGAGCCCGGAACGGTGCCCAAGGTCCTCGGCGAGGTCGACGTCGTCTTCCCGATGCTGCACGGCCCGTACGGCGAGGACGGCACCCTCCAGGGCCTCCTGGAGCTCTCCGGCATCCCGTACGTCGGCTCGGGCGTCCTCGCCTCGGCCGTCGGCCAGGACAAGGAGTACATGAAGCGCGTCTTCACCTCCTTCGGGCTGCCCGTCGGCCCGTACCTCGTGGTGCGTCCGCGCGAGTGGGAGCAGGACGAGAAGGCCGCCCGCCAGCGCATCGCCGACTTCGCCGGTGAGCACGGCTGGCCGCTGTTCATCAAGCCGTCCCGGGCCGGCTCCTCGTTCGGCATCACCAAGGTGGACTCCTTCGAGGGCCTGGACGAGGCCATCGCCGAGGCCCGCCGCCACGACCCCAAGTTCCTCGTCGAGTCGCTGCTGCGCGGCCGCGAGATCGAGTGCGGGGTCCTTGAGTTCGAGGACGGGCCGCGGGCGAGCCTGCCCGCCGAGATCCCGCCGGTGACGGCCCACGACTTCTACGACTTCGAGGCCAAGTACATCGACTCGGCGGCCGGCATCGTGCCCGCGCCGATCGGCGCGGAGGCCACCGCCGAGGTGCAGCGCCTGGCCGTCGAGGCCTTCGAGGCCGCCTCGTGCGAGGGGCTGGTCCGCGCGGACTTCTTCCTCCAGGACAACGGCGAGTTCGTGATCAACGAGATCAACACGATGCCGGGCTTCACGCCGATCTCGATGTACCCGCGGATGTGGCAGGAGAGCGGCGTCGAGTACGCGGACCTGGTCGACAAGCTGATCCAGGCGGCGCTGCGCCGCTCCACGGGGCTTCGCTAGAGGCCCTTGGTGGCCTTGAGGACGGGGGCGCCGAACGCCTGGAGCACGGACGCGTCGTGCGTGTACCGGGTCCCCGTCAGGAGCTCGATGTAGGGGTCCCGGTACGCGGTGACGAACCGGGGGCCCTCGGAGCGCGGGAACACGACCCACCAGACGCCGTTCACCTGAACACCGTTGGACTTGGGGTCGTTCATCTCCTCACCCCGCGGGATCCCGCAGCGCAGTACGATCTCCGCGTCCCCGTCCCCCCACCGGGCCGTCAGCGGCGAGTCCGGGGTGGGGTCGTGTCGCTTCTGGCCGGCCACGGTGTCGGGCAGGAGCTTGTCCAGGGCCTCGCACGCGGCCCGCTCCCGCGCAGGCGGTGAGGGAACCGCCACCTTCGCCGTGGCGTCGGACGAAGAACAGCCCGCGGCCGCCAGGACGGCGACCGCGGACAGGACGAGAAGCGGCCGGCGGCGAGAAAGAGTCACCGGCCCAGGGTATGCGGGGGCTACAGATGGACGACCGGGCAGGTCAGGGTTCTTGTGATGCCGTCCACCTGCTGGACCTTGGCGACCACCATGCGACCGAGTTCGTCGACCGTCTCGGCCTGGGCGCGGACGATCACGTCGTAGGGTCCGGTCACGTCTTCGGCCTGGATCACCCCAGCGAGCTTTCCGATGGCCTCGGCGACTGTCGACGCCTTGCCCACCTCGGTCTGAATGAGGATGTACGCCTGTACCACGGAACCTCCAGGGCGGCCACGAGGATCATGTGGGGGAGAGAAAGAGACGCCACGGTACCGCGTCGCCACGCGCGACGGGGAGACCCGCGCGACCGGCCGCTCACGCCGAGGGGCGAGAGCGGCCATGAAGTTGACGTATGTGTTGACGGTACCCACGGCCGTGACCGCTCGCGACCGCAAGCCGGCCGGGGCACCCGGGGAACGAAAATGAGAGGTGGGACACGGTGAAAGGCACTGTGGGCGAGTTGGGGGAGTTCGGGCTCATCAGGGAGCTGACCTCCCGGCTCACCTCCACCCCCGCGGTCCGGCTGGGCCCGGGCGACGACGCGGCGGTCGTGACCGCACCCGACCGCAGGGTGGTCGCCAGCACGGACATCCTCCTGGAGGGACGGCACTTCCGCCGGGACTGGTCGACGGCGTACGACGTGGGCCGCAAGGCCGCCGCGCAGAACTTGGCCGACATCGCCGCGATGGGCGCGGTGCCGACCGCGGTGCTGCTCGGCCTGGTCGTGCCGGCCGAACTTCCGGTCACCTGGCCCACCGAGCTGATGGACGGCATCCGCGACGAGTGCCAGGTCGCGGGCGCGGCCGTGGTCGGCGGCGATGTCGTACGCGGGGACACCATCACCGTCGCGATCACCGCGCTCGGTGATCTGCGCAACCACGAGCCGGTGACCCGGGCCGGCGCCCAGCCCGGCGACGTCGTCGCGGTGACGGGCTGGCTCGGCTGGTCGGCGGCGGGCTACGCGGTGCTCTCGCGCGGCTTCCGCTCGCCGCGCGCCTTCGTCGAGGCGCACCGCCGCCCGGAGCCCCCGTACCACGCGGGTCCCGCGGCGGCCGGCCTCGGCGCCACCGCCATGACCGACGTCAGCGACGGCCTGGTCGCCGACCTCGGCCACATCGCCGAGGCCAGCAAGGTCCGCATCGACCTGCGCTCGGGCCTCATCGACATCCCGACGCAGATGAGCGACATCGGCCAGGCCGTCGGCGTGGACCCGCTCCAGTGGGTGCTCACCGGCGGCGAGGACCACGCGATCGTCGCGACGTTCCCGCCGGACGTGAAGCTGCCCGCCCGCTGGAAGGTCATCGGCGAGGTCCTCAACCCGTCCGCGCTGCCCACGGTCACCGTGGACGGCGCACCCTGGACCAGCAAGGGCGGCTGGGACCACTTCGGGGACGACCCCGCGTGATCCCCAACGTGCTGACCGTCGCCGGATCCGACTCCGGCGGCGGCGCCGGCATCCAGGCCGACCTCAAGACGATGCTGGCGCTCGGCGTGCACGGCATGAGCGTGATCACCGCCGTCACCGCGCAGAACTCGCTGGGCGTCCAGGGCGCCTGGGAACTGCCGGTGGAGGCGGTACGGGCCCAGTACCGGGCCGTCGCCGACGACATCGGCGTCCAGGCGGTCAAGACCGGCATGCTGTCCTCGGCGGCCCTCGTGGAAGCGGTGGCCGAGCTGCTCGCGGGTACCGACGCCCCGGTCGTCGTGGACCCGGTGGGCGTCTCCAAACACGGCGACCCGCTGCTCGCCGCCGAAGCCCTCGACTCCGTACGCACCCGGCTGCTGCCGACCGCGACCGTCGCCACCCCCAACCTGGACGAGGTGGCCCAGCTCACCGGCGTCCATGTCGAGGACGAGGACGGGATGCGGCGGGCGGCGGGGGCGATCTTGGAGTTCGGGCCGCGCTGGGCGCTCATCAAGGGCGGGCACTACCCCGGCGACGCCCTGGACCTGCTCACCGACGGCGCCGATGAGCACTGGCTGCGGGCCCCGCGCCTGGACAACCGGCACACCCACGGCACGGGCTGCACGCTCGCCTCCGCCATCGCCTCGGGCCTGGCCAAGGGGCTGGCGGTCCCGGAGGCGGTCCGGACGGCCAAGGAGTACGTCACGGGCGCCATCGCCGCGGGATTCGCGCTCGGCGCGGGCATCGGCCCCGTCGACCACGGCTGGCGGTTCCGCTAGCGGGCACGGCCCGGGCAGCGGGTACGGCAAAAAGCCGGTCCACCGAGGTGGACCGGCTTTTCAAGGCAACCGCAGGGGCTGCGCTACGACAGACGTCGCAATTAGCGCGAGACCTTGCCGGCCTTGATGCACGAGGTGCAGACGTTGAGCCGCTTCGGCGTCCGACCGACCACGGCACGCACACGCTGGATGTTCGGGTTCCAGCGACGAGACGTACGGCGGTGCGAGTGCGAAATGTTGTTGCCGAAGCCCGGCCCCTTGCCGCAGACGTCGCAGTTGGCAGCCACGGGTCACTCCAAAGACTTCAGATGCATTAAATGCACTTACAGTGAAATCCGGCGCACCGGAATCAGAGATCTGAAGTGGCTTGCCGGAGGAATTGGCCCGACTCTCGCCGGGCAACCGAAGCAGCATACAACGGCTGCTTGCGAGATACGAAACTACCACGGCCCCGGCCGCCCCCGCCCCGGCCCCCGGCCCGCACCGGGTCTACCCTGCGGCTCAGAGCCTGTGTCCGCACCCCGCCGGGCTGATCCGGGCGGAGTGCGGCCACAGGCTCTCAGCCGCTTCCCGCCCGCAAGGAGGACCACCAGGTGCCGCAGACCCTCGATGCCGTCGCGGTACGCGGCTGGTGCGCGCTGGCGCTGGACGCGCTGGGCCGGGACCGCGAGGCGATCGACGCCATCAACGTCTACCCGGTCGCGGACGGGGACACCGGCACCAACCTCTACCTGACGATGGAGTCCGCCGCTCAGGCCGTCGAGGCGGTCTTCGCCGCCTACCCCGAGCCGCCCGTGTACGACGGCATCCCGCCCACCGCCGATGTCGTACGGGCCATGGCGCACGGCGCGCTGATCGGCGCCCGCGGGAACTCCGGCACGATCCTCGCCCAGCTCCTGCGGGGCATGGCGGAGGTCGTCGCGCAGGACGAGGGCGACCTCGCCGCGGCGCTGCGCAGGGCGGCGTCCGCCGCCCATCTGGCGGTCGCCCACCCCGTCGAGGGCACCGTCCTGTCGGTGGCCACCGCCGCCGCCAAGGCCGCCGAGAATGCCGGCGGCACCCCGGCGGCGATGGCCCAGGCCGCCTACGCGGGGGCCAGGGACGCCCTGGACCGGACACCCTCGCAGCTCGCCGCCCTGGGGCGCGCGGGAGTCGTGGACGCGGGCGGGCGGGGTCTGGTGACCGTCCTCGGCGCCCTGGTCCAGGCCCTCTCCGGCGAGGCCCCCGTCGTACGTCACGAGGCGCGGGTGCCCGTGCCCGTCGAGGACTGCCCGGCGGAGGATGGCGGGGTGGGGCCCGCCTTCGAGGTGATCTACCTCCTGGAGGCCGACGACGCGGCCGTGGACCGGCTGCGGGCCAGGCTCGACGGGCTCGGCGACTCCCTGGTGGTCGTCGGCGGTGACGGGCTCTGGAACGTCCACGTGCACGTCGACGACGCGGGCGCCGCCGTCGAGGCCGGGGTCGAGGCGGGCCGGCCGTACCGGATCCGGATCACGCACTTCGAGCAGCCCGCCGTCGTCGAGCCGCCCCGGGAGCAGGTCCAGCGGGCCGTGGTCGCCGTCGTGCCCGGCGAGGGACTGGCCGGGCTCTGCGCCGAGGCGGGGGCGACGACCGTCCTCGCCCGGCCCGGCGAGGCCCCGGCCAGCGGCGAGCTCGTCGAGGCGATCCGGCGCGCGCACGCCCGCGAGGTCGTGCTGCTGCCGAACGACGCCGAGCTGCGCCACACCGCCGCGGCCGCCGTCGAACAGGCGCGGTCCGAAGGCATCCGGGTCGCGCTCATCCCGACCCGGGCCGCCGTCCAGGGCATCGCGGCACTCGCCGTCCACGCCCCCGAGCGGCGCTTCGACGAGGACGTCGTCGCCATGACCTCCGCGGCCGGCGCCACCCGGCACGCCGAACTGGCCGTCGCCGAACGGCAGTCGTGGACGATGGCCGGCGTCTGCCAGGCCGGGGACGTCCTCGGCCTCATCGACGGCGACGTCGTGGTCATCGGCCACGACCTGGCCGACACCGCCCGCACCGTCCTCGACCGGATGCTCGCGGCGGGCGGCGAACTCGTCACCCTGGTCCTGGCCTCCGACGCCCCGCCGGAGCTGGCCGCCCTGCTCGAATCGCACGTCGGCAGGGCCCACCTGGCGGTCGACACCGTCGTGTACGAGGGCGGCCGCCAAGGGGTTCCGCTGCTGATCGGCGTGGAGTGACCGGGCCGCGGTGTCCGGCCTGCGGTGACCAGTCCGTGCTGACCGGCATGAGGCATCAACTCCCGTACTGGGCACGGATGTTGAGGCTGTACGGGGTGCCCGTCCCGCGACCGGCGGCCTCACTCCCGGGGGCGTCCGGCTGGTCGGCGCGGGCGGGGCGGATCCCGTACGAGGGAAGAAGCCGCGGGAGGCGCCGCCCCGGGGCGAGCGGCGCCGGTGTGACCAGCGGTTATCCACAGGCTTTGGCGGGCTGTCAGTCCGGTGGTGTGCAATGGATCGCGTGCCTGCGCTCGAAGAACCACTGAAGAAGCTGCTCGGCGGACCCACCGCGAAGGTGATGGCCGAGCACCTCGACCTGCACACGGTCGGCGACCTCCTGCACCACTACCCGCGGCGGTACGAGGAGCGCGGCCAGCTCACCAAGCTGGCCGAGCTGCCCCTGGACGAGGACGTGACGGTCGTCGCCCAGGTCGCCGACGCCCGGGTGCACACCTTCAACGGGGGGCGCGGCCAGCGCCTGGAGATCACCATCACCGACGGCAGCGGCCGGCTCCAGTTGGTCTTCTTCGGCCGCGGCATCCACAAGCCGCACAAGGAGCTGCTGCCCGGCAGCCGGGCGATGTTCGCCGGCAAGGTGTCAATGTTCAACCGGCGCATGCAGCTCGCCCACCCCACCTACGCCAAGCTGGGCGCGGACCCCGCCGATGGCGATGACGCGGTCGACATCGACTCGTGGGCGGGCGCGCTGATCCCGATCTACCCGGCGTGCAAGGGCCTGGAGTCCTGGAAGATCGCCAAGGCGGTCGACGCGGTGCTGCCCAGTGCCCAGGAGGCCGTCGACCCGCTCCCCGAAGCCCTGCGCGAAGGCCGCGGCTTCGTCTCGCTGCCCGAAGCCCTCCTCAAGGTCCACCGGCCGCACACCAAGGCCGACATCGAGGACGCGCGCCAGCGCCTGAAGTGGGACGAGGCCTTCGTCCTCCAGGTGGCCCTCGCCCGCCGCCGCCACGCGGACGGCCAACTCCCCGCCGTGGCAAGGCGACCGGCCCCGGGAGGCCTGCTCGACGCCTTCGACGCCAAGCTGCCCTTCACCCTCACCGAGGGCCAGCGGAAGGTCTCCAAGGAGATCTTCGACGACCTGGCGACCGAGCACCCGATGCACCGGCTCCTCCAGGGGGAGGTCGGAAGCGGGAAGACGATGGTCGCGCTGCGCGCCATGCTCGCCGTCGTCGACTCCGGCGGGCAGGCCGCCCTGCTCGCGCCCACCGAAGTGCTCGCCCAGCAGCACCACCGCTCCATCACCGAGATGATGGGCGAGCTCGCCGAGGGCGGGATGCTGGGGGGCTCCGACCTCGGCACCAAGGTCGTACTGCTCACCGGGTCCATGGGCATGCCCGCCCGACGTCAGGCCCTGCTCGACCTGGTCACCGGCGAGGCCGGCGTCGTCATCGGCACGCACGCCCTGATCGAGGACAAGGTGCAGTTCCACGACCTCGGCCTGGTCGTCGTCGACGAGCAGCACCGCTTCGGCGTCGAGCAGCGCGATGCCCTGCGCGGCAAGGGCAAGCAGCCCCCGCACCTGCTCGTCATGACGGCCACGCCGATCCCGCGCACGGTCGCCATGACGGTCTTCGGCGACCTGGAGACCTCGGTCCTCGACCAACTGCCCGCCGGGCGCTCGCCCATCGCCAGCCATGTCGTGCCCGCCCAGGACAAGCCGCACTTCCTGGCCCGCGCCTGGGAGCGGGTCCGCGAGGAGGTCGACAAGGGGCACCAGGCGTACGTGGTGTGTCCGCGCATCGGGGACGACGAGGACGAGGCCAAGTCCGCCAAGGGGAAGAAGAAGGCCGAGGAGGCCGAGACCGCCGACAAGCGGCCCCCGCTCGCCGTGATCGAGATCGCCGACCAGTTGTCGAAGGGCCCCCTCAAGGGGCTGCGCACCGAGATCCTGCACGGCCGGATGCAGCCGGACGACAAGGACGACGTGATGCGCCGGTTCGGCGCCGGAGAGGTGGACGTCCTGGTCGCCACCACCGTCATCGAGGTCGGTGTGAACGTGCCGAACGCCACCGCGATGGTGATCATGGACGCCGACCGGTTCGGCGTCTCCCAGCTCCACCAGCTGCGCGGCCGCGTCGGCCGTGGCTCCGCGCCGGGCCTGTGCCTGCTCGTCACCGACATGCCGGAGGCGAGCCCGGCCCGGGCCCGTCTCAACGCCGTCGCCTCCACCCTCGACGGCTTCGAGCTCTCCCGCATCGACCTCGAACAGCGCCGCGAGGGCGACGTGCTCGGCCAGGCCCAGTCCGGGGTGCGCTCCTCGCTGCGGATGCTCACCGTCATCGACGACGAGGAGGTCATCGCCGCCGCCCGCGAGGAGGCCGCCACGGTGGTCGCCGAGGACCCGGATCTCGCACACCTCCCGGGGCTGCGCACGGCCCTGGACGCCCTCCTGGACAAGGACCGCGAGCAGTACCTCGACAAGGGCTGAGAGACTGGGGAAGCACATCCGACGCATGTACACGGACAAGGACTGAGATGACCCGCGTGATCGCCGGCCGGGCCGGTGGACGCCGCCTCGCCGTACCGCCGGGCACCGGCACCCGCCCCACCTCCGACCGGGCGCGCGAGGGCCTCTTCTCCACCTGGGAGGCGCTGCTCGGCACGCTCGACGGCATCCGGATCGCCGATCTGTACGCGGGCTCCGGAGCCGTGGGCCTGGAGGCGCTCTCCCGCGGCGCGGACCACGCCCTGCTCGTCGAGGCCGACGGCCGCGCCGCCCGCACCGTCCGCGACAACGTGGCCGCGCTCAAGCTGCCCGGGGCCGAAGTGCGTACCGGCAAAGCGGAGCAGATCGTGACAGGCCCGGCGCCCGCCGACCCGTACGACGTGGTTTTCCTGGACCCGCCGTACGCCGTCACCGATGACGATCTTCGGGAGATCCTGCTCACACTCCGTCGTGGGGGCTGGCTCGCGGAGGACTGTCTCGTCACCGTGGAGCGCAGCACCAGAGGCGGGGAATTCGGCTGGCCCGAAGGATTCGAAGCACTGCGGGCCCGTCGCTACGGCGAGGGCACGCTTTGGTACGGTCGCGCCGCCTCCACGTGCGAAAACGCACCGCGAGACACCCCATGACCGGACCGGAGAGCGAGGGACATCAGTTGCGCCGCGCCGTCTGTCCGGGGTCCTTTGACCCCATCACCAACGGACACCTCGACATCATCGCCCGCGCCTCCCGCCTGTACGACGTCGTACATGTCGCGGTGATGATCAACCAGTCGAAGCAGGGCCTGTTCACCATCGAGGAGCGGATCGAGATGATCCGCGAGGTGACGGCCGACTTCGGCAACGTGGAGGTCGAGTCCTTCCACGGCCTGCTCGTCGACTTCTGCAAGCAGCGGGACATCCCCGCGATCGTCAAGGGCCTCCGCGCCGTCAGCGACTTCGACTACGAGTTGCAGATGGCTCAGATGAACAACGGGCTCTCGGGCGTCGAGACCCTGTTCGTGCCCACCAATCCGACGTACAGCTTCCTGTCGTCCTCGCTGGTCAAGGAGGTCGCGACCTGGGGCGGAGACGTCTCCCACCTGCTGCCCGCCACCGTCCACGAGGCCCTGGTCGCCAGGCTCGCCGAGAAGTGAGCCACAGGGGCAACACCTGACAGACCGTCACCCGGTGTCGGGCGGGCGCCGACTGGCCTTACAGTCGTCCCGTCCGTCTCCAATCCGTTAGAAGAGTGGCGATCACCGGTGGACGTGCAGAAGAAGCTCGACGAGATCGTCGAGGTGGTCGGCAGCGCCCGGTCCATGCCCATGTCGGCCTCGTGCGTGGTCAACCGCGCCGACCTCCTCGCGATGCTGGAAGAGGTGCGCCAGGCCCTGCCCGGTTCGCTCGCCCAGGCCCAGGAGCTGATCGGCGGCCGTGAGCAGATGGTCGAGCAGGCCCGTCAGGAGGCCGAGCGGATCATCGAGTCCGCGCACGCCCAGCGCGGCACGCTGATCTCCGACACCGCCGTGGCCCGCCAGTCCCAGGACGAGGCGGACCGGATCCTGGGCGACGCCCGCCGGGAGGCCGAGGAGATCCGCGCCGAGGCCGACGACTACGTCGACTCCAAGCTCGCCAACTTCGAGGTCGTCCTCACCAAGACCATCGGCTCGGTCGACCGCGGCCGCGAGAAGCTCCTCGGCCGCGGCCCGGGCCTGGACGACCAGGGCCGCACGGACGAGGACGCCCCCGAGTACAGCGCGGACCCCAAGACCTTGATCCACCGGGCCGACGAGTACGTCGACGCCAAGCTGGGCGCCTTCGAGGCGGTGCTCGCCAAGACCCTCGAAGCCGTCGGCCGCGGCCGCCAGAAGCTGCACGGCCGGACCGCCTCCGACGAACTGGGCGCCCACATGGCCGCCCAGGACGCGGCGGGCGACCTGCACCAGCACACCAGCGACGCCGACTACCTGGCCGGCCTCGCGGAGCTCGCCGAGCCGGACCCGGCCGCCGCCCACGCCGCCGCCGAGCCGCACATCCCGGCGCAGCAGCAGCCCCAGGCGTACGACCCGTACGGCTACCAGCAGCCCCAGCAGGATCCGTACTCCTACCAGCAGCAGCCCCAGCAGCCGGAGCACTACGCGCAGTACGGGTACGCCCAGCAGGACCCCTATGCCTACGACCCGAACCAGCAGTACGCCGTCCCCGACGCCGGGCAGTACGGCGTGCCGCCGCAGCCCCAGCACCAGCCGCAGCAGGCCGCGCTCGACGAGACCAGCCTCTTCGACACCAGCATGATCAACCTGGACCAGCTGCGCGCCTACGAGCAGGGCCACGGGCAGAACCGCCCCTAGCTCTGTGCCGCCGTACGCCGCCGTAGAGGAGGGGTAGGGCCGGATTGGGCCTATCGCTGCCCGTCCAGTATCCTGGCTCTTCGGTCGCGCGTACGTCCGCGATCCACGCTGCCCGATTCGCTCCGCGAAGCCGGTGGCAGCCACTCCACGACCTCGAAAGCAGGAAGAGCCCTGAGCACGCGCCTCGACCACCGCAATCCCCTCGTGTTCGACACACACGAGCTGGGACGGCGTCCCGGTGCGCTCCAGCGGCTCTCCCGCACCGTGGAGGCCCCGAAGGAACTCGGCATTCCCGAGGTCATCCACGTGCCCGAGGGCAGGCCCGTGGAAATCGAGCTCCGCCTGGAGTCGGTCATGGAAGGGGTGCTTGTCACAGGCACCGCCCGTGCATCGGCCGAGGGTGAGTGCGTAAGGTGTCTGGAGCCGCTTCAGCAGGACGTTGAAGTGGACTTCCAGGAAATGTTCTCGTACCCCGACACCGACGACCGGGGCCGCCGCAAGGCAGCCGCGGACGACGATGCCGAGGACGACGAGGACATGATTCCGCTTGAGGACGGCATGTTCGACCTTGAGCCTTTGCTGCGTGATGCGGTGGTGCTCGCACTGCCGATGCAGCCGGTGTGCCGGGAGGACTGCCCTGGGCTCTGTTCCGAATGCGGAGCGAGCCTGGCGGACGACCCGGACCACCACCACGACGCCGTCGACATTCGTTGGGCGGCATTGCAGGGACTCGCCGGGACCATCCAGGACGGCGAGAAGGACAACATGAGCGGCACTGCGTCTGACGTGCAGGATGCCGCCGAGAAGCAGGAGAAGTAGCCGTGGCTGTTCCGAAGCGGAAGATGTCGCGCAGCAACACGCGCCACCGCCGGTCGCAGTGGAAGGCTGCGGTCCCCACCCTGGTTGCGTGCGAGCGCTGCCATGAGCCGAAGCTCCAGCACATCGCGTGCCCGAGCTGCGGCACCTACAACAAGCGCCAGGTCCTCGAGGTCTGAGCGGCTGGTGAGAGGCCCGATGTCTGAGTCCAACGCCAAAAAGGCGGACAACAACACGGCCTCGTCCCACACGCTTCTGGAAGGGCGGCTCGGGTATCAGCTCGAGTCCGCCCTTCTGGTGCGTGCGCTCACCCACCGTTCGTACGCGTACGAGAACGGCGGTCTGCCGACCAACGAGCGGCTTGAGTTCCTTGGGGACTCGGTGCTCGGTCTGGTCGTCACCGACACGCTGTACCGCACCCACCCCGACCTCCCGGAAGGCCAACTGGCCAAGCTCCGGGCCGCGGTGGTCAATTCTCGTGCGCTCGCGGAGGTGGGCCGCGGGCTCGAACTCGGCTCCTTCATCCGGCTCGGCCGGGGTGAAGAGGGCACGGGCGGCCGGGACAAGGCATCCATCCTCGCCGACACCCTTGAAGCGGTGATCGGCGCTGTCTATCTCGACCAGGGTCTTGAGGCGGCGTCCGCGCTCGTCCACAAGCTGTTCGACCCCCTGATCGAGAAGTCCTCGAACCTCGGGGCCGGCCTGGACTGGAAGACCAGTCTCCAGGAGCTGACGGCGGCCGAAGGGCTCGGAGTTCCCGAGTACCTGGTCTCCGAAACCGGACCCGACCACGAGAAGACCTTTACTGCTGCCGCCCGCGTCGGTGGTGTCTCGTACGGCACCGGCACCGGCCGCAGCAAGAAGGAAGCGGAGCAGCAGGCCGCGGAGTCGGCATGGCGGGCCATTCGCGCCGCCGCCGACGAGCGGGCCAAGGCCGCGGCGGAAGCTCCCGTCGCCGCCGCGGCCGATGGCGGGTCGCCGACCCCCGCCGCCGGCGGTTCGGCGGCCTGACCAGCGCCTTCCTTCGAGCCCCCGCCCAGCGCACTCCGGTGCGGGGCGGGGGTTTTCGCTTGTCCCGGCATGGGCCCGGCCCCTCTTTCCGGGCCCGCCGCGACCGTCCGCCGGGCGCGCGGTAATCTGCGCGCATGCCTGAGCTGCCTGAAGTCGAAGTGGTCCGGCGCGGACTTGAGCGCTGGGTGGCCGGGCGCACGGTGGCGGACGTCGAGGTGCTGCATCCGCGCGCCGTACGCCGCCACCTCGCCGGGGGCGACGACTTCGCGGCGCGGCTCAAGGGGCACCGGATCGGCGTCGCCCAGCGGCGCGGGAAGTATCTGTGGCTGCCGCTCGCGGACACGGACGCCTCCGTGCTCGGGCACCTCGGCATGAGCGGACAGCTGCTCGTGCAGCCGCAGGACGCCCCGGACGAGAAGCACCTGCGGATCCGGGTCAGGTTCCAGGACGAGGCCGGCACCGAGCTGCGCTTCGTCGACCAGCGGACCTTCGGCGGGCTCTCGCTCCACGACAACACGCCCGACGGGCTGCCCGACGTCATCGCGCACATCGCCCGGGACCCGCTGGACCCCGCGTTCGACGACGAGGCATTCTTCGCGGCGCTGCGACTGCGGCGCACCACGGTCAAACGAGCACTGCTCGATCAATCGCTCATCAGCGGGGTCGGCAACATCTACGCCGACGAGGCGCTCTGGCGCGCCCGGCTGCACTACGACCGCCCGACCGCGACGCTGAACCGCCCCAAGGCGGCCGAACTCCTGGGCCACGCACGGGAGGTGATGAACGAGGCGCTCGCCGTCGGCGGCACCAGCTTCGACAGCCTCTACGTCAACGTGAACGGCGAATCCGGGTACTTCGAGCGCTCGCTGGACGCCTACGGCCGCGAGGGCGAGCCGTGCCGGCGCTGCGGAACGGCGATGCGCAGGAGCGCCTGGATGAACCGGTCCAGCTACTTCTGCCCGAAGTGTCAGAGGGCCCCGCGCTCCGCGTCGTAGCTCTGCTGCGCCTCAAGAACCGACGGCATCCGGTCCTCCACGAAGTGGATGAGCGAGAGCAGCCGTTCGGTCACCTCCCGGCCCAGAGGGGTCAGTTCGTAGTCGACCCGGGGCGGGTTCGTCGGCTGCGCCTCGCGGTGTACGAGGCCGTCGCGCTCCAGTGAGTGCAGCGTCTGGGAGAGCATCTTCTCGCTCACGCCGTCGACCCGGCGCCGCAGCTCGTTGAAGCGCAGGCTCCCCTCATGCAGCGCGCCCAGCGTCAGGCTGCCCCAGCGCCCCGTCACGTCCTCCAGCGTGCGCCGCGACGGGCAGGCCTTGGAGAACACGTTGAACGCCAGGTCCTCGTCGCAGGAGGGCTCCGCGGTGCGCGCCGTGCTGATGGAGGTCTCGTTCATGGCCTCAGGCTACTCCTCCACAGCGCCCACGCACAGGTTGCGCTAACGAAAGGTTAGTGCTTACCTATGGATAGCGCCGCAGCGGGCAGCCGCCGCGGATCCGGCCCCGGCCGACGCGCTGCACCCTGCCGCTTTTCCACGCCTCTGAGGGGATTCCTGCCATGACCACTCCTGTTGTCTCGATCGCCTACCACTCCGGCTACGGCCACACCGCCGTCCTCGCCGAGGCCGTCCGCGACGGCGCCGCCGAGGCCGGGGCGACCGTCCACTTCATCAAGGTCGACGCCATCACCGAGGCCGACTGGGACCTCCTCGACGCCTCCGACGCCATCGTCTTCGGCTCGCCCACCTACATGGGCACCGCGTCCGGCGCCTTCCACCAGTTCGCCGAGGCCACCTCGAAGCGCTGGTTCACCGGCGCCTGGCTGGACAAGATCGCCGCCGGCTTCACCAACTCCGGCTCCAAGAGCGGCGACAAGAGCCACACCCTGCAGTACTTCCAGACGCTGGCCGCCCAGCACGGCATGCACTGGGTGAACCTCGGCCTGAAGCCCGGCTGGAACTCCTCCACCGGTTCCGAGCACGACCTCAACCGGCTCGGCTTCTCCTCCGGCGCCGGCGCCCAGACCAACTCCGACGAGGGCCCCGAGGCCGTCCACAAGGCCGACATCGCGACCGCCGAACACCTCGGCCGCCGCATCACCGAGACCACCCGCGTCTTCATCACGGGCAAGGCGGCCGTGAGCGCCTGATCACCCGCTCCGTACGGAACGCGCATTCGGCTCCTGGTACGAGCAATTGGATCGCATACGAAAGGGCCCCCGCCGTTCACAACGGAGGGGGCTCTTTCCTGCGCGTACGAAGCTTCATGCGCGTACGAGCGCATTCCGTACATGCGATTACGTATGAGCGATTGCGCGGACGGGATGTGCGTCCGGGCAAATGATCAGAAGCCGAAGTCTTGGGTCCACCAGGGGCCGCCGGGGCCGAAGTGCACGCCGACGCCCAGAGACTTGTACTGGCAGTTCAGGATGTTCGCCCGGTGGCCGGGGCTGTTCATCCAGGCGTCCATCACGGCCTTGGCGTCCGCCTGGCCGCGGGCTATGTTCTCGCCGCCGAGGCCCTGGAGGCCCGCCTTCGCGGCCCGGTCCCACGGAGTCCTGCCGTCCGGGTCGGTGTGGTCGAAGAACCCGCGGGCCGCCATGTCGTCGCTGAACGCGGTGGCGAGCGAGGCCAGCGCCGGGTCCGCCGACACGGGGCTGCAGCCGACCTGCGCCCGCTCCAGGTTGACCAGCGACATCACGGTGGCGGCGGCCGAGGCCTCGGCGGTCGGCACCTGGGCGCGCTGCGAGGGGACGAGCTTCGCGGGTGTGCTCGCCGGTGCGCTCGACGGGGAGGCCGGCTTCGGCGGGGCCGGAGCCTCGGACTTCTTCTGAGGGGCGGGCGGGGAGGCGGGCGCCGACGGCGTGGCCGAAGCACTGGGGGAGGGGGCGGTCGACGGCGCGTGCGCGGCCTTGGCCGACTCGGCGGGCGTGGGCGCCGCGCTGCTGGGCTTCTCCGACTCGCCGCCCTGTGCCTGAACGTCCGGGGTCCGGCTCGCCTGCACCTGGCCGCCCGCCATGGTGTCGCCGCTCACCTTGTATATGCCGCCGCCGGGCAGCAGGCCCGAGGCGACGGCCACCGCGCCCACGGCCACCGCGGCGGAGGCGCCGAGCAGCCCGGTGCGCACGGGCACGATCGCCCGCTTCTTGCGGCGTGACCCACCCGGGGACCGGCCGTCCTGACCCGCCGCGGGTACGGCGGGCGCGGGTTCGGCGGCGGAGCGACGATGGCGTCCCATCTGCTGTGCCTTCCTCAATGCCGTGGGCAATGTCTGGTCGCATTGCCGTGGGGGCCGTGGACGGCCTTAAATGATCAAATGGGCACTAACCCATACGGGTGAGGCTCATTTCGTCGCGACTGTACGCCATGACGCATGGGGGCGAAGTGCTGCGTGAGCAATTGGCCGGTTAGCGTGCAGGTATGAACGAAGGTGCGCACGGAGATGTTCGACTCACGGCCTGGGTGCGCGGGCGAGTACAGCAAGTCGGCTTCCGCTGGTTCACCAGGGCAAACGCTTTGGAGATCGGCGGCCTCAGCGGGTTCGCCCTGAATCTGGACGACGGACGCGTCCAGGTCGTCGCCGAGGGGCCACGTGAGAATTGCCACCGTTTGCTGGAGTGGCTTCGCTCCGACGACACACCGGGCCGCGTCGACGGAGTTACGGAGATCTGGGACACAGCGCGGGGCGGCTACGACACCTTCGCCATCCGCTGATCATCATTCGGCAATCGACGGGCGGCCGGTCGCGGTGACGCCCCGCGTCCGGCTCGCAACCATGCGCTGACCTCGAACGATCTGCCTGTTGCCATCTCGCGCCGAGCGTGCAAGGCTGCGAGAAGTACGGATGATCTCCACGCCCCCAGGGCTCCGAGCAGAGGCAGCACCGCTCGTTCAGCGGTCGCGGGCCCCCGGATTGCCGATGGATACGGGGCGTGATCGTGTTGACCGTCAAACTTTTTGGTGAGACTCTGGAAGCCCCGCGCACCTTAGCTGTTTGGCATGAAGAACCGCAGTCAAGTCCAAGCACCGCGGGTGCGATTCCCTCACGACCCACACCGCTTCGGTCGGTCACTCAGTGTGGAGGACCATCCATCATGGCAAAGGCGCTTCTCGGTTACGTCGGCGGTTCCGACCCGCGACTCCTCGCCGAGATGCGACGGCTCCAGCAGCGCGTCCAGGACCTCGAATCCGAGCTCAACCGGATTCAGTCCGAGAACGACGTGCTGTCCGCTGCCGCCGCTTCGCACCGCGGAGATTCGCTGCTCGAAGGCATCGACATCGACGTCCCGCAGGCGGAGCCCGCACTCACCTGACCCCGGGGTGAGAGAGGCTTCCGTCCCTCTCGTCGAGATCGAGAGATCCGCAAGACCTGCAATGTATTGCAAGGGACGCTCCGGCGTCCCTTCTTTCTTTCTTCCGGCGCACGAGAGGCCGGTCAGCCTTTCCTCACGGTCTGATGTGCCCTGCACCTTCCTGGGCGAAACCGAGAGCGAAAGGTAGAGTCCGGCGGCGTGCACCTCAAGGCCCTCACTCTGCGCGGATTCAAATCCTTCGCGTCCGCGACCACGCTGAAGTTCGAGCCGGGCATCACCTGTGTGGTGGGCCCCAACGGATCCGGCAAGTCCAATGTCGTGGACGCGCTGAGCTGGGTCATGGGCGAGCAGGGTGCCAAGTCGCTGCGCGGCGGAAAGATGGAGGACGTCATCTTCGCCGGGACGACCGGCCGCCCGCCGCTCGGCCGCGCCGAAGTCTCCCTCACCATCGACAATTCCGACGGCGCGCTGCCCATCGAATACGCCGAAGTCACCATCACGCGGATCATGTTCCGCAACGGCGGCAGCGAATACCAGATCAACGGCGACACCTGCCGGCTGCTCGACATCCAGGAACTCCTCTCCGACTCCGGCATCGGCCGCGAGATGCACGTCATCGTCGGACAGGGCCAGCTCGACTCCGTCCTGCACGCCGACCCCATGGGGCGGCGCGCCTTCATCGAGGAGGCCGCGGGCGTCCTCAAGCACCGCAAGCGCAAGGAGAAGGCGCTGCGGAAGCTGGACGCGATGAAGGCCAACCTCGCTCGCGTCCAGGACCTCACCGACGAACTGCGCCGCCAGCTCAAGCCGCTCGGCCGGCAGGCCGCCGTCGCGCGCCGCGCCGCCGTCATCCAGGCCGACCTGCGCGACGCCCGGCTGCGCCTCCTCGCCGACGACCTCGTACGGATGCGGGAGGCGCTCAGCGCCGAGATCGCCGACGAGGCCGAGCTGCTTCGCCGCAAGGAGAGCGCGGAGGCCGACCTCAAGGCGGCGCTGACCCGCGAGGCCCAACTGGAGGACCAGGTACGGCAGTTGGCGCCCCGGCTCCAGCGAGCCCAGCAGACCTGGTACGAGCTGTCCCAGCTGGCCGAGCGGGTGCGCGGCACGATCTCGCTCGCCGACGCCCGGGTCAAGAGCGCGAGCGCGCAGCCGCCCGAGGAGCGGCGCGGACGCGACCCGGAGGACATGGAGCGCGAGGCCGCCCGGATCCGCGAGCAGGAGGCGGAGCTGGAGGCCGCGCTCGAAGCCGCCGAGCACGCCCTGGAGGACACCGCCGCCCACCGCGCCGACCTCGAACGGGAACTCGCCGTCGAGGAACGCCGTTTGAAGGATGTGGCCCGGGCCATCGCGGACCGGCGCGAGGGCCTCGCGCGGCTGCACGGCCAGGTCAACGCGGCGCGGAGCAGGGCGGGTTCCGCGCAGGCCGAGATCGACCGGCTCGCCGCCGCGCGCGACGAGGCGGGCGAGCGGGCAGCCCACGCGCAGGAGGAGTACGAGCAGCTCAAGGCCGAGGTGGACGGCCTCGAAGCGGACGACACCGAGCTCGCCGAGGCCCATGACGCGGCCAAGCGAGAGCTCGCCGGGGCCGAGGCCGCGCTCGGCGCCGCCCGCGAGGAGGCCACCGCCGCCGAGCGGAAACGTGCCGCCGTCTCCGCCCGGCACGACGCGCTCGCGCTCGGCCTGCGCCGCAAGGACGGCACGGGCGCGCTGCTCGGCGCCCGCGACGCGCTGACCGGACTGCTCGGCCCCGCCGCCGAACTGCTCACCGTCACCCCCGGGTACGAAGTGCCGGTCGCGGCCGCCCTCGGCGCCGCCGCCGACGCGATCGCGGTGAGCGGGCCCTCGGCGGCCGCCGAAGCCATCCGCACGCTGCGCAAGCAGGACGCCGGCCGCGCCGCCCTGCTCCTGAACGGCGCCCCGGAGGACGAGGACGAGCGGCCGGCGCACGGCGAAGGCCCGCCCCGCGCCGCCGACCTGGTCCGCGGGCCCGCCGAACTGATGCCCGCCGTACGGCGCCTGCTGCGCCACGTCGTCGTGGTCGCCACCCTGGAGGACGCCGAGGACCTCGTCTACGCGCGCCCGGCGCTGACCGCCGTCACGGCCGAGGGCGACGTGCTCGGCGCTCACTTCGCGCACGGCGGATCGGCCGGCGCGCCCAGCCTCCTGGAGGTCCAGGCCTCCGTCGACGAGGCCGCCGCCGAGCTCGCCGACCTGGCCGTACGGTGCGAAGAGCTGGCTCGCGCACACCAGCAGGCCAACGAGCGGCGCGCTGAACTCGCCCTGCGCGTCGAGGAGTTGGGGGAGCGGCGACGAGCCGCCGAGAAGGCGCGGTCCTCCGTCGCCCAGCAGCTCGGACGGCTCGCCGGCCAGGCGCGCGGCGCGGCCGGCGAGGCCGAGCGGACCGCCGCCGCGGCCGCCCGCGCCCAGGAGGCGCTGGAGAAAGCCACCGAGGAGGCCGAGGAGCTGGCCGAACGGCTGCTCGTCGCCGAGGAGATGCCGGTCGAGGAGGAGCCCGACACCTCCGTGCGGGACCGGCTCGCCGCCGACGGGGCCAACGCCCGCCAGACCGAGATGGAGGCCCGCCTCCAGGCCCGTACCCACGAGGAGCGCGTCAAGGCGCTCGCCGGGCGGGCCGACGGGCTCGACCGCGCGGCCCGGGCCGAACGCGAGGCGCGGGCCCGCGCCGAGCAGCGCCGCGCCCGGCTGCGCCACGAGGCGGCCGTCGCCGAGGCCGTCGCCTCCGGCGCCCGCACCCTGCTCGCCCACGTCGAGGTGTCCCTGGTGCGGGCCGAGCGGGAGAGGGCCGGCGCCGAGGCCGCCAAGGCCGAGCGCGAGCAGGAGCTGACCGGGGCGCGCGGCGCCGGCCGGGACCTCAAGGCGCAACTCGACAAGCTGACGGATTCGGTTCACCGCGGCGAGGTACTCGGTGCCGAGAAGCGGCTGCGGATCGAGCAGCTGGAGACCAGGGCGCTGGAGGAGCTGGGGGTCGAGCCGGCCGGGCTCGTCGCGGAGTACGGCCCCGACCAGCCGGTGGCCCCGTCGCCGCCCGCCGAGGGGGAGGAGCTGCCGGACGACCCGGAACATCCGCGCAACCAGCCGGTTCCCTATGTGCGCGCCGAGCAGGAGAAGCGGCTCCGGGCCGCCGAACGGGCGTATCAGCAGCTCGGCAAGGTCAACCCGCTCGCCCTTGAGGAGTTCGCCGCGCTTGAGGAGCGCCACAAGTTCCTCTCCGAGCAGCTGGAGGACCTCAAGAAGACCCGGACCGACCTCCTTCAAGTCGTGAAGGAGGTGGATGAGCGGGTGGAGCAGGTCTTCACCGAGGCCTACCGCGACACGGCCAGGGAGTTCGAGGGCGTCTTCTCGCGGCTCTTCCCCGGAGGCGAGGGCCGGCTGATCCTGACCGATCCGGGCAACATGCTGACCACCGGGATCGACGTCGAGGCGCGCCCGCCGGGCAAGAAGGTCAAGCGGCTCTCGCTGCTCTCCGGCGGCGAGCGCTCGCTGACGGCGGTGGCGCTGCTGGTCTCCATCTTCAAGGCCAGGCCCAGTCCGTTCTACGTGATGGACGAGGTCGAGGCGGCCCTCGACGACACCAACCTCCAGCGGCTGATCCGGATCATGCAGGAGCTCCAGGAGTCCTCGCAGCTGATCGTGATCACGCACCAGAAGCGGACCATGGAGGTCGCCGACGCGCTGTACGGCGTCTCGATGCAGGGCGACGGCGTGTCCAAGGTGATCAGCCAGCGGCTGCGCTGAAGCCGGCCACCGCGTCGGCCCGCCAAGGGCGACCGATCACTGGGCTGACCTCGACTTCTTCAAGTCTTGAACAATCGGCGGCGAGTCGTGCCGATAAATTCACAACCGAACAGGTATTGACTTCGAAACTTGAAGGCATAGTCTCTGCAACGTTGCTTTTACCTTCAAGTGGTGGGTGACGGGAAGTTGTGCGCCACTTGGAGGAGTCCCCCCACGCCCTGCGACGCAGCCGGGCGGCCCCAGGAGTGCACGTGACCACAACCGAGCAGGCGCAGGCGTCCGGAGGCGGCCAGACCGCGCCCGACCACCTCGGCCATGTCATCTTCATCACGGCGGCGGCCGCCATGGGCGGCTTCCTCTTCGGCTACGACAGTTCCGTGATCAACGGCGCCGTAGAGGCGATCCGTGAGCGGTACTCCATCGGATCCGGGACGCTCGCCCAGGTGATCGCCGTCGCCCTGATCGGCTGCGCGATCGGCGCCGCCACCGCGGGCCGGATCGCCGACCGCATCGGCCGCATCCGCTGCATGCAGATCGCGGCGACCCTGTTCACCATCAGCGCCATCGGCTCCGCGCTGCCGTTCGCGCTGTGGGACCTCGCGTTCTGGCGGATCATCGGCGGCTTCGCCATCGGCATGGCCTCGGTCATCGGCCCGGCCTACATCGCCGAGGTCGCCCCGCCCGCCTACCGAGGCCGGCTCGGCTCCTTCCAGCAGGCCGCCATCGTCATCGGCATCGCGATCTCCCAGCTCGTCAACTGGGGCATCCTCAACGCCGCCGGCGGCGAGCAGCGCGGCAAGATCATCGGCCTTGAGGCCTGGCAGGTCATGCTCGGCGTGATGGTCATCCCGGCCATCCTGTACGGCCTGCTCTCCTTCGCCATCCCCGAGTCGCCGCGCTTCCTGATCTCGGTCGGCCGCGACGCCGACGCCAAGAAGGTGCTCGCCGACGTCGAGGGCAAGCACGTCGACCTCGACGCCCGCGTCACCGAGATCGAGCACGCCATGAAGTCCGAGCACAAGTCGACCTTCAAGGACCTGCTCGGCTCCAAGTGGGGCTTCCTGCCCATCGTCTGGGTCGGCATCGGCCTCTCGGTCTTCCAGCAGCTCGTCGGCATCAACGTCGCGTTCTACTACTCCTCGACGCTGTGGCAGTCCGTCGGCATCGACCCGTCGAGCTCGTTCTTCTACTCGTTCACCACGTCGATCATCAACATCATCGGCACCGTGATCGCGATGGTCCTGGTCGACCGGGTCGGCCGCAAGCCGCTCGCGCTCGTCGGCTCCATCGGCATGGCGATCGCCCTCGCCTTCGAGGCCTGGGCCTTCTCCGCCGACCTCGTCGACGGCAAGCTCCCCAGCACCCAGGGCGTCGTGGCCCTGATCGCCGCCCACGTCTTCGTGCTCTTCTTCGCCCTGTCCTGGGGCGTGGTGGTGTGGGTCTTCCTCGGCGAGATGTTCCCGAACCGGATCCGCGCGGCCGCCCTCGGCGTCGCCGCGGCCGCCCAGTGGATCGCCAACTGGGCCATCACCGCGAGTTTCCCGAGCCTGTCGGACTGGAACCTGTCGGGCACGTACGTCATCTACACGGTCTTCGCCGTGCTCTCGATCCCCTTCGTGCTCAAGTACGTCAAGGAGACCAAGGGCAAGGCGTTGGAGGAGATGGGCTAATCCCCGCTGCCCCTCTCCTCTCACCCAACCGCCCCGGCTCGCAGATCGAGCCGGGGCGGTTCGCGTGCAAGCCCGTGGTACTCAGAGTGCGGGCAGCACCCGCTCGCAGAACAGGTGCAGGCTGCGCCACCCCTCGTCCACCGGCATCCCGCCGCACAGCGGGTGCAGGACCAGGCTGTCGCCTTCCAGGGCCGCGCACTCCTCGGGGGTCACGACGCGGTAGACGCCCTCCGCGCGCAGTTCCGCCACCGACGTGGCCCCGGACTTCACCGCCGAGCGGATGTCCTTGGACTGCCAGGACGCGTACATCCGCGCCTCGTGCAGGAAGTGCTCGCCGTACTCGGCCCATGTGCGGTCCGGGTCCTCGCTGATGTGCAGCAGGGGCGTGTGCGCCGCCGGCATCATGCAGAAGCCCTCGGTGCCGTACTCGGCGAGCTTCTCGTTGTAGTACGCCTCAAGTTCGGGCAGGTGGGCGCTTGGGAAGAACGGCAGGCCGAGCCGGGCGGCGCGGTTGGCGGCCGCCCGGGAGGAGCCGCCGACCAGGAGCATCGGGTGCGGCTCGGTGAACGGCCTTGGTGTGACCCGTACTTGACGGCCCCGGAAGGTGAACTCCTCACCCGTCCACGCCTTCAGGAGGGTTTCGAGCAGCTCGTCCTGGAGCCTGCCGCGCCGGCCCCACTCGACGCCCTGCCGCTCGTACTCGGCCGGCCGGTAGCCGATCCCCGACACTGTCACCAGACGGCCCCCGCTCACCAGGTCGAGCACCGCGACGTCTTCGGCGAGGCGCAGCGGGTCGTACAGCGGCCCGATGATCGCGGAGATCGTCACCGCGATGCGGCGGGTGGCCCCGAAGACCGCCCCCGCGAAGGCGAAGGGGGAGGGCAGCCAATTGTTGTCCGTGCCGTGGTGCTCCTCGGTCTGGACGGTGTCGACGCCCCGGTCGTCCGCGTACGCCGCCATCTCCAGGGCCGCCCGGTAGCGCGCGGACAGCGACAGCGCGGTGGCGTGCGGGTCCACCAGATTCATGCGTACGACCGTGAACGGCATGGAAAGTCCCCCTCCACCGGGCGGGTTCCTGAGAACCCCGGGCGAAGGGGGACGGTAGCTGATGCCGCGTCAGACAGCCAGAGTCTCAGGGGACTTGGCGTCCTCGCGGGCCTCCGGGGCCTCGGACGGCTCCGCGGCCACGACGGGCGGCTTGGGCAGCGCGACGTAAAGGAGGCCGGACACCACGATGGTGGCGACCCATCCCAGGCCGTACTCGCCGACCGGGTTGTTCGAGGACAGCGGGCCGGTGAACCAGTCGGACTTGGTGAACATGAGGCCGCCGACCAGGCCCACCGCCCAGGCGATGACCGCGGCGGGGGAGAAGCCGCCCTTGTACCAGTAGGCGCTGGTGCGCCCCGTGTCGAGCAGCGCCTTCGCGTCGTACTCCGTCCGCCGCAGCATGTCCGCGCCGAACACGCCGACCCAGGCCGAGAACGCGACGGCGAGCAGCGAGAGGAAGGCGATGAACGAGCCCATGAAGCTGGTGGCGACCAGCATCAGGATGCCGCCGAAGACCAGCGAGATCACCGCGTTGACGGAGACCGCCCAGTGCCGCGGGATCTTGAAGCCGAGGGTCTGCGCGGTGAAGCCCGCCGAGTACATCGACATCGAGTTGATCAGCAGCATGCCGACCAGGGCGATCAGCAGGTAGGGCACCGCGATCCACATCGGCAGGATCTCGCCGAGGAAGGACACCGGGTCGGCGGCCGACGCCAGGTCCGGCGTGGAGACCGCCATGACCGCACCCATCAGGACCATCGGCAGCACCACGATGCCGGCGCCGCCGATGGAGTTGCCCACGATCGCCTTGGCGGACGCGTTGCGCGGCAGGTAGCGGGCGAAGTCGGGGGCGGACGGGATCCAGCTGACACCACCGGCGGCGATCATGCCGGTGCCCGCGACCATCAGCGAGGTCTTGCCGGCCGGCTGGTGGACGACCGCGGACCAGTCGGTGTTCAGCGCGAGGTAGACGAGCACCAGGATCGAGAAGGCGCCGAACAGGAACGTCGCGTACTTGTTGCACTTCTGCACGACATGGATGCCGAGACCCGAGATCGCGAACGTGATGACCACGAACACGGCGAGCGTGACGATGATCAGGAACGTGTTGCTCTTGATCCCGAAGAGGATGTCGAGCACGGTCAGCACCGCATAGGCGCCGGTCACCGCGTTGATGGTCTCCCAGCCCCAGCGCGCCACCCAGATCAGTGAACCGGGCAGCAGATTGCCGCGCTGGCCGAACACCGCACGGGAGAGCGCCATGCCGGGGGCGCCACCGCGCTTGCCCGCGATCCCGATGAGCCCGACCAGGCCGTACGAGAGGACGGGCGCGGCCACGGCGACCACGATCGCCTGCCAGAAGTTGAGCTTGTACGCGACGACGAGGCTGGCGCCCATCGTGAGCAGCAGCACGCTGATGTTCGCGGCGACCCAGGTGGGGAAGAGCTCGCGGGTTCTCGCGGTGCGCTCCTCGTCCGGCACGGGCTCAAGGCCGCGTGTCTCCAGGGCGCTCTGCGGTTCGTCGGTGGTGCCAGTGTTCATGGGGGTGGAGTTCCATGCCTCTCGCTCGGCTCGACGCTGAGCCGGTGGGGGGTGGTCGAAGGGGACTCTACGCGCGTTGATGCGCCCACTTCTATCGTACTTTAATCTGACACCCGTCCCATAATTCCCTTCCGTTCTCGGATGAAGCCACAAACTGGGTGCTCGTGGGCCCGTACCCGATACTGGGAGAGTTATGGAATTCGTCATCCTTGCTGTAGTCATCGCCCTGGTCGCGGTCGGCGCGATCAGCGGGCTCGTGGTCAGCAGCCGCAAGAAGAAGCAGCTGCCGCCCACCGCGCCGTCGAGCACGCCGACCATCACAGCCCCGCCCGCCGAACCTCAGGTCGGTGAGGACGCCGCGGAGACGGCGCAGGAACCGCGCCGCACCATCGAGGAGGTCGGCCTTCCCGAGGCGTCCGCCGCCCCGGTCGTCGTCGAAGGGCCGGTGGCCCCCGAGGTCCCGGCCATCGAGGTCCCCGAACCGACCGCCGGCCGGCTCGTCCGGCTGCGGGCCCGCCTCGCCCGCTCGCAGAACTCGCTCGGCAAGGGGCTGCTCACCCTGCTCTCCCGCGAGCACCTCGACGAGGACACCTGGGAGGAGATCGAGGACACCCTGCTGACCGCCGACGTCGGCGTCGCGCCGACCCAGGAGCTGGTCGACCGGCTCCGCGAGCGCGTCAAGGTGCTCGGCACCCGCACCCCCGAGGACCTGCGCACCCTGCTGCGCGAGGAGCTCCTCACCCTGCTCGGCACCGACTTCGACCGCGAGGTCAAGACCGAGGGCGGGGAGACCGTCCCCGGCGTCGTGATGGTCGTCGGCGTCAACGGCACCGGCAAGACCACCACCACCGGCAAGCTCGCCCGGGTCCTGGTCGCCGACGGCAAGTCCGTCGTCCTCGGCGCCGCCGACACCTTCCGGGCGGCCGCCGCCGACCAGCTGCAGACCTGGGGCGAGCGCGTCGGCGCCCGCACGGTGCGCGGCCCCGAGGGCGGCGACCCCGCCTCGATCGCCTTCGACGCCGTGAAGGAAGGCATCGCCGAGGGCGCCGACGTCGTACTGATCGACACGGCCGGCCGACTGCACACCAAGACCGGGCTCATGGACGAGCTCGGCAAGGTCAAGCGCGTCGTGGAGAAGCACGGCCCGCTGGACGAGATCCTGCTCGTCCTCGACGCCACGACCGGCCAGAACGGCCTGGTCCAGGCCCGGGTGTTCGCCGAGGTCGTCGACATCACCGGCATCGTCCTCACCAAGCTCGACGGCACCGCCAAGGGCGGCATCGTCATCGCCGTCCAGCGCGAACTGGGCGTCCCCGTCAAGCTCGTCGGCCTCGGCGAGGGCGCGGACGACCTGGCCCCGTTCGAACCGGAGGCGTTCGTGGACGCCCTCATCGGAGAGTAGCCACAGCGGTTACGCATGAACGCCCCGCCGCATCAACGACGATGCGGCGGGGCGTTCCCCTGTCCCGGGGTTTACGCGGCCGAACGGTGGCAGATGTACGCGAGCGTGCCCAACAGCAGCCGGGCCTCGGGCGGGCGGGTCGCCGTGTCCAGGGACGGCGGGCGCAGCCAGCGCACCTCGCCCGACGGCGGCGCCGGTACGTAGCTGCCGCGCGGCGGGCAGCACAGGTCCAGGACGGCGTCGTCCCAGCCCATCCGGTAGAGCAGCCGCGGGAGTTCGGCCGAAGCGCCCGGGGCCACGTAGAAATGGGTGCGGCCGGCCGGCGTCGTCGAGACCGGGCCCAGCGGAAGGCCCATCCGTTCGAGCCGCACCAGGGCCCGCCGCCCGGCCGGGGCCGCCACGTCCAGTACGTCGAAGGTCCGTCCGACCGGCAGCATCACCGCGGCCCCCGGGCACTGCGACCACGCCTTGGTCACCTCGTCGAGCGTGGCGCCCGCCGGGACCTCGGGCGCGAACGCGAGCGGGTGCGCGCCCGGCGCCGTACAGGACGAACTCCCGCAAGAGCAGTCGCCGTTCAGGGCGCGGGCGCCGGCCGCGACGTCCCAGCCCCACAGGCCGGTGTACTCGGCCACCGCCGTGACCTCGCTCGTTCGGGTGGTGCGCGCGGAGCGGCCGCGGCGCCAGGAACCGGGCCCGGTCTCCCTGATCCCCCGGCTGCCGCCGATCGTGAAGCCCATGCCCCCTCCAACGGGTCTGCCGCGTCGGTGGTTACGACGCCAGTGACATAGTCGTGACGATCCGGAGTTTTCCCGTCACAATCCGTCTCCGCCAGGTCGGACACGGTCGTGAAGGGGGTGGTGCGAAGCGCGCCGCGCGCCCCGGCTCGCTCCGCTCCACCCGACGCTGATCGTCATGTGTCAAGTGAATCGCGCCTGGCGGCAGGGGAGTTCATTCGAAGGGGTGGCGAATGGTGGCGTTTCTGGAATCGCCGTGGCCGGACGGGTGATCGTAGGATTACTGTCGGTACACGGACCTCGGGGGTATACGCACCCGCGGGTATGCCGGAGGCAAGCCGACTTCCCGTCCGGGCGGGTGCAACCGCAGGACAGGAGGCCCAACTAGCGGCATTCTGATAGAGGTTCGCGCAATCGATGCACAACCGAGGCTTCAGCGGATTGGGGGCGTTCCAGTGGGCGGCAGTGGGGCTAGCGGTACGAGCGCCGGCAAGCGCCCCAACGAGCAGCTGGGTTCGTGGTTCGTCCGCAGCGGCTGGTCGAAGGGCGAACTGGCACGCCAGGTGAACCGACGGGCGCGCCAGATGGGCGCGCACCACATCAGCACCGACACCTCCCGGGTGCGGCGCTGGCTCGACGGCGAAATGCCCCGCGAGCCCATTCCCCGGATCCTCTCGGAGCTGTTCTCCGAGCGCTTCGGCAGCGTCGTCGCCATCGAGGACCTCGGCCTGCGCCAGGCCCACCAGTCGCCGTCCGTGTCCGGCGTCGACCTGCCCTGGGCCGGACCCCAAACGGTGTCCCTGCTCAGCGAGTTCTCGCGCAGCGACCTGATGCTCGCCCGGCGCGGCTTCCTCGGCACGTCCCTGATGCTGGCCGCGGGCCCCTCCCTGATCGAGCCCATGCAGCGCTGGCTCGTGCCCTCGCTCTCCGGCGAGTCCGGCCCCAAGGAGACGGCCGCGAGCGCCCGGCGCCCCTCCCGGCTGTCCCGGCCCGAACTGGAACTGCTCGAATCCACCACCGCGATGTTCCGCCAGTGGGACGCCCAGTGCGGCGGCGGGCTGCGCCGCAAGGCCGTCGTCGGCCAGCTCCACGAGGTCACTGACCTGCTCCAGGAGCCCCAGCCCGCGGCCACCTCCAAACGCCTCTTCCGGTGCGCGGCCGAACTCGCCGAGCTGGCGGGCTGGATGAGCTACGACGTCGGCCTCCAGCCCACCGCCCAGAAGTACTTCGTGCTCGCCCTGCACGCCTCGAAGGAGGCGGGCGACAAGCCGCTCGGCTCGTACATCCTGTCCTCGATGAGCCGCCAGATGATCCACCTCGGCCGGCCCGACGACGCCCTGGAACTCATCCATCTCGCCCAGTACGGCAGCCGCGACTGCGCCACCGCCCGCACCCAGGCCATGCTGTATGCGATGGAGGCCCGCGCGTACGCCAACATGGGCCAGCCCAGCAAGACCAAGCGGGCCGTCCGCATGGCCGAGGACACCTTCGGCGACGCCGGGCTCGACGGCGAGCCGGAGCCCGACTGGATCCGCTTCTTCTCCGAGGCCGAGCTCAACGGGGAGAACGCCCACTCCTACCGCGACCTCGCCTACGTGGCCGGCCGCAGCCCCACGTACGCCTCGCTCGCCGAGCCCGTGATGGAGCAGGCCGTGGCCCTGTTCGGCAAGGACGAGGAGCACCAGCGCAGCTACGCCCTGAACCTGATCGGCATGGCCACCGTGCACCTGCTCAAGCGGGAACCCGAGCAGTCGACGGTGCTGGCCGAGCAGGCCCTGCGGGTCGCCAAGCGGGTCCGTTCCGAGCGGGTCAACACCCGGCTGCGCAAAACCGTCGACACCGCCGCGCGCGACTTCTCGGACGTCGCCGAAGTGGTCCAGATGACGGACCTGCTCAGCAGGGAACTGCCCGAGACCGTCGAAGCCGTCTGAGCCCCGCCCGCCCTCTCGGCGGGCGACGGCATACAAGACCCCGGCCGCGACACTCATCCCGTTCAGCCCGACTCGGCTCCCCCGCGCCAGGTCAAGCGGGTGACGTCGCGGCCGGTCCGCTGTACGCGGACGTACGCGGATGGTAGTCGCCGGCCCCCTTCTGATCCGGCAGTTCACTGGCGTGTAACACGCCCGCCCCCTTCGTCACTGCGTCGAAACATCGAGCGGCATCGACGGAAACCGCGCTGGGACAACCTCATGGCGCATAACCGGCCCCCAGCCAGTTCCCGCCCGAGTAACGCCCCCGCACGGGCCGTACCGACGACGAGGAGACGCCGATGCCTCCAGGCATCACGCTCGCAGCTGACGCTCCGCAGCTGTCCAGCGCCAACACCGGATTCATGCTGATCTGCTCAGCGCTGGTGATGATCATGACGCCCGGCCTCGCCTTCTTCTACGGAGGCATGGTCCGCGTCAAGAGCACCCTGAACATGCTGATGATGAGCTTCATCAGCCTCGGCATCGTCACGATTCTGTGGGTGCTCTACGGATTCAGCCTGGCCTTCGGCGAGAGCAACGGCTTCATCGGCTGGTCCAAGGACTACTTCGGACTCAGCGGCATCGGACTGGTCCAGCTCTGGCCCGGATACTCGATCCCGATCTACGTCTTCGCCGTCTTCCAGCTGATGTTCGCGGTCATCACGCCCGCGCTCATAAGCGGAGCCCTCGCCGACCGTGTCAAGTTCACCGCCTGGTCGCTGTTCACCGCCCTGTGGGTCACCGTCGTCTACTTCCCCGTCGCGCACTGGGTGTGGGCCTCGGACGGCTGGCTCTTCAAGAAGGGCGTCATCGACTTCGCCGGTGGCACGGCCGTGCACATCAACGCGGGTGCGGCCGCCCTCGGCGTGATCCTGGTGATCGGCAAGCGGGTCGGCTTCAAGAAGGACCCGATGCGGCCGCACAGCCTGCCGCTCGTCATGCTCGGCGCGGGCCTGCTGTGGTTCGGCTGGTTCGGCTTCAACGCGGGCTCCTGGCTCGGCAACGACGACGGCGTGGGCGCCGTGATGTTCGTCAACACCCAGGTCGCCACGGCCGCCGCCATGCTCGCCTGGCTGCTGTACGAGAAGCTCCGCCACGGCTCGTTCACCACGCTCGGCGCCGCCTCCGGCGCGGTCGCGGGCCTCGTCGCCATCACCCCGTCCGGCGGCTGCGTCAGCCCCCTCGGCGCGATCGCGATCGGCGCCATCGCGGGTGTCCTGTGCGCCATGGCCGTCGGCCTCAAGTACCGCTTCGGATTCGACGACTCGCTCGACGTCGTCGGCGTCCACATGGTCGGCGGCATCACCGGCTCGCTGCTCGTCGGCCTCTTCGCCACCGGCGGCGTACAGTCCACCGCCAAGGGCCTCTTCTACGGAGGCGGCCTGGACCAGCTCGGCAAGCAGGCCATCGGCGTCGGCGCGGTCCTCGGCTACTCGCTGGTGGTTTCGGCGGTCCTCGCCCTCCTGCTCGACAAGACGATCGGGATGCGGGTCCCCGAGGACGACGAGATCTCCGGCATCGACCAGGTCGAGCACGCCGAGACCGCGTACGACTTCAGTGGCGCGGGCGGCGGCACCGCCCCCCGCAAGACCGTGCCGGTCCCGGGCGACGCGGCAGCGAACAAGAAGGTGGACGCATGAAGCTCATCACCGCGGTCGTCAAGCCGCACCGGCTCGACGAGATCAAGCAGGCCCTCCAGGCCTTCGGCGTCCACGGCCTGACCGTCACCGAGGCCAGCGGATACGGGCGCCAGCGCGGCCACACCGAGGTCTACCGCGGCGCCGAGTACACCGTCGACCTCGTACCCAAGATCCGCATAGAGGTCCTGGTCGAGGACGACGACGCCGAGGAACTGATCGACGTCGTGGTCAAGGCGGCCCGCACCGGAAAGATCGGCGACGGCAAGGTGTGGAGCGTGCCGGTCGAGACGGCGGTCAGGGTCCGTACGGGCGAGCGCGGGCCCGACGCACTGTAGGCACAGGCAAGGAGCTGCTGGGTGACGAGCGTTGAAGTGAGTACCGAATCCCGTGACGACGACTCGGAGCCCGGCGGTTACGCGGCGGCCCGGCTGCGCCTTCTCACCGAGAAGGGGCGGTCCGGGCCGCCGCGCCGTGCGGCGCTCGCCGAGCTGACCGACGACTGGCTGGCCACGCTGTTCACCGCCGCGGCCGAGGAGGCCGGGGTGGCGGGCGCGTCCCTGGTCGCGGTCGGCGGCTACGGGCGCGGCGAACTCTCCCCGCGCAGCGACCTTGACCTGCTGCTCCTGCACGACGGGCGGGCCGACGCCGGAGCCCTCGCCCTGCTCGCCGACCGGATCTGGTACCCGGTGTGGGACCTCGGCCTCGCCCTCGACCACTCCGTACGCACCCCCGCCCAGGCCCGCAAGACAGCGGGCGAGGACCTCAAGGTGCAGCTCGGCCTCCTGGACGCCCGCCATGTCGCGGGCGACCTCGCCATGACGTCGGCGCTGCGCACCGCGGTCCTCGCCGACTGGCGCAACCTCGCCCCCAAACGGCTGCCCGAACTCGACGAGCTGTGCCGCGAACGGGCCCAGCGCCAGGGCGAGTTGCAGTACCTCCTCGAAGGCGACCTCAAGGAGGCCAGGGGCGGACTGCGGGACGCCACCGCCCTGCGCGCGGTCGCCGCGTCCTGGCTCGCGGACGCCCCCAGGGAAGGCCTCGCCGAGGCCAGGCGCCGCCTCCTGGACGTGCGCGACGCGCTGCACCTGTGCACGGGCCGCGCCACCGACCGCCTCGCCCTTCAGGAACAGGACGCCGTCGCGGCCGAACTGGAGCTCCTGGACGCCGATGTGATGCTGCGTCAGGTCTCGGAGTCGGCCCGCGTCATCTCCTACGCCGGCGACGTCACCTGGCGCGAGGTCGGCCGGGTACTGCGCGCCCGCTCCGCCCGGCCCCGGCTGACCCGGCTGTTCGGCGGCGGCCGCACCGGCGCCCCCGACCGCACCCCGCTCGCCGAGGGCGTCGTCGAACAGGACGGCGAGGTCGTGCTCGCGCTGACCGCCCGCCCCGAGAAGGACCCGGTCCTCGCGCTGCGCGCCGCCGCCGCGGCCGCCCAGGCGGGCCTGCCCATCTCCCTGCACGCGGTACGCCGCCTGGCGGCCACGGCCCGGCCGCTGCCCACGCCCTGGCCCGCCGAGGCCCGCGAACAGCTCGTCACGCTGCTCGGCGCGGGGGAGTCCACCGTCCCCGTCTGGGAGGCCCTCGAAGCGGAAGGCCTCATCACGAGCCTGCTGCCCGACTGGGAGCGCGTACGCTGCCGGCCCCAGCGCAACGCCGTCCACACCTGGACCGTCGACCGCCACCTCGTCGAGACCGCCGTCCGCGCCTCGCACCTGACCCGCCGGGTGCACCGGCCCGACCTGCTCCTGGTCGCCGCCCTCCTGCACGACATCGGCAAGGGCTGGCCCGGCGACCACTCGGTGGTGGGCGAGACCATCGCCCGCGACGTCGCCGTACGGATCGGCTTCGGCGCCGCCGACGTGGCCGTGATCGCCACCCTCGTACGCCATCACCTCCTCCTCATCGAGACCGCGACCCGGCGCGACCTGGACGACCCGGCGACCGTCCGCTCGGTCGCCGAAGGCGTCGGCTCGACCGGGACCCTGGAGCTGCTTCACGCCCTCACCGAGGCCGACGCGCTGGCCACCGGGCCCGCCGCCTGGTCCTCCTGGCGCGGCTCGCTCGTCGCGGACCTGGTCAAGCGGGCCTCGGCGGTCCTCGCCGGAAAGACCGTCGACCCCGAACCCGCGGCGATCACGGCCGAACAGGAACGCCTCGCCGTCGAAGCCCACCGCACCGGCGGGCCCGTCCTCGCCCTGCGGGCCCGGACGGACGGATCGGACGAGCAGGAACCCCTCGGCGTGGAACTCCTCGTCGCCGTCCCCGACCAGCCGGGCGTGCTGCCCGTGACGGCCGGCGTCCTGGCCCTGCACCGCCTCACCGTCCGCGCCGCCGAACTGCGGGCCGTCGAACTCCCCGACCCCGTCGGCGGCTCCGTACTCCTGCTGAACTGGCGGGTCGCCGCCGAGTACGGCTCGCTGCCGCAGGCGGCCCGGCTGCGGGCCGACCTGGTGCGGGCACTCGACGGGTCCCTCGACATCGAAGGCCGTCTCGCCGAACGCGAGGCCGCCTACCCGCGCCGCCGGGGTGTGCAGGCACCGCCGCCCCGCGTCAGGGTGGCACCCTCGGCCTCCCGGCACGCCACCGTCATCGAGGTGCGCGCCCAGGACGTACCCGGCCTCCTGCACCGCATCGGTCACGCCCTGGAGACGGCGCGCGTACGGGTGCGCTCCGCGCACGTGTCGACGCTGGGGTCGAACGCCGTGGACGCCTTCTATGTGACGGACACGGAGGGCGCGGCGCTGGCCACCGGGGAGGCGGCCGAGGTGGCGAGGCAGCTGGAGTCGGCGCTGGGAGCCGCACCCGGCCCCGGGTAGGGCGGCCCTATGAGGGAGGCCCGCCGCAGGCACCCCCGCGCACCCCCATCCGCCGGGATACCCTGGGGACCGTTCACCCGACCGCCCCACGAGCCGAGGACCCGCGACCACCGTGTTCGATACCCTTTCCGACCGCCTGAGTGCGACGTTCAAGAACCTCCGGGGCAAAGGCCGCTTGAGCGAGGCGGACATCGACGCCACGGCGCGCGAGATCCGCATCGCGCTCCTGGAAGCCGACGTCGCGCTGCCCGTGGTCCGCGCCTTCATCAAGCAGGTCAAGGAGCGCGCGTCCGGCATCGAGGTCTCCCAGGCCCTCAACCCCGCCCAGCAGGTCATCAAGATCGTCAACGAGGAGCTCATCGGCATCCTCGGCGGCGAGACGCGGCGCCTGCGGTTCGCCAAGACCGCGCCGACCGTGATCATGCTCGCGGGCCTCCAGGGTGCCGGTAAGACCACCCTCGCCGGAAAGCTCGGCAAGTGGCTCAAGGGGCAGGGCCACTCCCCGCTCCTGGTGGCCTGCGACCTCCAGCGCCCCAACGCCGTCAACCAGCTGAGCGTCGTCGCCGAGCGCGCCGGTGTCGCCGTCTACGCGCCGGAGCCCGGCAACGGTGTCGGCGACCCGGTCAAGGTCGCCCAGGACTCCATCGAGTTCGCCCGGTCCAAGCAGTACGACGTGGTCGTGGTCGACACCGCCGGACGCCTCGGCATCGACCAGGAGCTGATGCAGCAGGCCGCGGACATCCGCGACGCCGTAAGCCCCGACGAGGTCCTCTTCGTCGTCGACGCGATGATCGGCCAGGACGCGGTCAACACCGCCGAGGCCTTCCGCGACGGCGTCGGCTTCGACGGCGTGGTCCTCTCCAAGCTCGACGGCGACGCCCGCGGTGGCGCGGCGCTCTCGATCGCCCACGTCACGGGCAAGCAGATCATGTTCGCCTCCAACGGCGAGAAGCTGGAGGACTTCGACGCCTTCCACCCGGACCGGATGGCGTCCCGCATCCTCGACATGGGTGACCTGCTCACCCTGATCGAGCAGGCGGAGAAGACGTTCAGCCAGGCCGAGGCCGAGAAGATGGCCTCCAAGCTGGCGTCCAGCAAGGGCAAGGACTTCACGCTCGACGACTTCCTGGCCCAGATGGAGCAGGTCCGCAAGATGGGCTCCATCTCCAAGCTGCTCGGCATGCTGCCCGGCATGGGGCAGATCAAGGACCAGATCAACAACATCGACGAGCGGGACGTGGACCGCACCGCGGCCATCATCAAGTCGATGACCCCCGGCGAGCGCCACGACCCGACCATCATCAACGGCTCGCGCCGCGCCCGTATCGCCAAGGGCTCCGGTGTCGAGGTCAGCGCGGTGAAGAACCTCGTCGAGCGGTTCTTCGACGCCCGCAAGATGATGTCCCGGATGGCCCAGGGCGGCGGAATGCCGGGCATGCCGGGGATGCCGGGCATGGGCGGCGGCGCCGGCCGGCAGAAGAAGCAGATCAAGCAGGCCAAGGGCAAGCGCAAGAGCGGCAACCCGATGAAGCGCAAGGCGGAGGAGGCCGCGGCCGCCGAGCGCAAGGCGCAGGGCGGCGCGCTCGGCCTGCCGGCCGCCGAGGAGCAGAAGAACTTCGAGCTGCCCGACGAGTTCAAGAAGTTCATGGGCTGACCGCCCGCAGTCGTACGCGAGGGGCGCCTTCCGGCCGGTCCGGGGGCGCCCCATTCGTTTCCGGGAGACCCCTCAGGCTCACCCGGAATGCCGTATTTATACGGGTCTCCAATAATGGCGCGTACCGGCCATGAGGAGAGCCCGTGCCCACTTCCGTACCCCCGCGCGACCGCCCCGACCAGCCGTGGCGCTCGGAAGGGGCGCCACCGCCGCCCGCGCCGAAGAAGAAGATGCCCGGCGGCTGGGGCCGGCTGATCCTCACCGCGCTGGTCGTGTACCTGATCACCAACCTGATCCTGTCGTTCTTCAACGACGGCGACGAGCCGACCGTCTCGTACACCGAGTTCAGCAAACAGGTCACGGCCGGCAACGTCTCGAAGATCTACGCCAAGGGCGACGCCATCCAGGGCCAGCTCAAGAACAAGGCGCCCGTCCCCTCCGGCGAGGGCAGCGGCGATTACACCAAATTCACCACCCAGCGCCCGACCTTCGCCGACGACGACCTCTGGACGCAGCTGACCAAGCAGAAGGTCACCGTCACCGCCGAACCCGTCGTCGAGCACCGCAGCTTCCTCGCCAACCTGCTGATCTCGCTGGCCCCGATGCTCCTGCTCGTCGTCCTGTGGGTGTTCATCGCCCGCCGCATGAGCGCGGGGCTCGGCGGCGCCGGCGGCATGCTCGGCCGCAAGACCCCGCCCAAACCGGTCGAGATGGGGCCCGACGGCAAGCGCACCACCTTCGAGGACGTGGCCGGCATCGACGAGGTCGAGGGCGAGCTCAACGATGTCGTCGACTTCCTCAAGAACCCGGATGCCTATCGCGCGATGGGCGCCAAGATGCCCGGCGGCGTGCTGCTCGCGGGCCCGCCCGGGACGGGCAAGACGCTGCTCGCGCGGGCTGTCGCGGGGGAGGCCGGGGTGCCGTTCTTCTCGGCGTCGGCCTCGGAGTTCATCGAGATGATCGTGGGCGTGGGCGCCTCGCGCGTACGCGAGCTCTTCGCCGAGGCGCGCAAGGTGGCCCCCGCCATCGTCTTCATCGACGAGATCGACACCATCGGGCGGGCCCGCGGCGGCGGCTCCGGCATGGGCGGCCACGACGAGCGCGAACAGACCCTGAACCAGATCCTCACCGAGATGGACGGCTTCTCCGGCTCCGAGGGCGTCATCGTCCTCGCCGCCACCAACCGGTCCGACGTCCTGGACCCGGCGCTCACCCGCCCCGGCCGCTTCGACCGCATCGTCCACGTCAGCCCGCCCGACCGGGGCGGCCGCGAGGCCATCCTGAAGATCCACACGCGCGAGATCCCGATGGACCCCAGCGTCGACCTGGAGCAGGTCGCCCGCACCACCCCGGGCATGACCGGCGCCGAACTCGCCAACCTCGCCAACGAGGCGGCCCTGCTCGCTGTCAAACGCCAGCAGCGCGAAGTCACCCAGTCCGACCTCTCCGACGCCCTAGAAAAGGTCCAACTCGGCGCCGAGCGGCCCCTGGTGATGCCGTACGAGGAGCGCCGCCGCACCGCCTACCACGAGAGCGGGCACGCGCTGCTCGGCATGCTCCAGCCCGGCGCCGACCCGGTCCGCAAGGTCACCATCGTGCCGCGCGGCCGGGCCCTCGGCGTGACCCTGTCCACCCCGGACTCCGACAAGTACGCGTACACCGAGGAGTACCTGCGCGGCCGGATCATCGGGGCGCTCGGCGGCATGGCGGCGGAGCAGCTCGTCTTCGACGTGGTCACCACCGGTGCCGAGAACGACCTGGAGCAGGTCACCAACATCGTGCGCGGCATGGTCGGCCGCTGGGGCATGAGCGAGAAGATCGGCCCGCTGTCCGCGCTGCCGAGCGACGCCCAGCAGGCCTACGGGCTCTCGGCGGCGCCCGGCACCCTGGACGCCATCGCCGTGGAGATGCGCCGCATCGTGGACGAGTGCTACGAGAAGGCGGGCCGGCTCCTTCGCGAGAACCGCGACAAGCTGGACGCCCTGGCCGAGGCCCTGCTCGCCAACGAGACCTTGGAGGAGGAGGCGGCCTACCGCGCCGCCGGCATCCCCCGCCTGTCGAAGGCAGGGGCGTAGGCCCTCTCAACGGCGCAGACCCTCTCAACGGCGCAGACCAACGGCGCAGGCCCTCTCAACTGCCTTGTAAAAGGCCTCTGTTACGGACCTTTACGGCGTGAGGCAGGCTCTCATGGCGTGCGGGCGATCAGATAACGGAAGACATTGGGCATCCACACCGTGCCGTCGCGCCGGACGTGCCCGTGCAGCGCCTCGATGAGCTCCTTCTCCACCTGGGCCTGGTCGGTGGCGCGGGCCGCCGCGTCGAAGGCGCCCGTCGACATCAGACCCCGTACCGCGCTGTCCAGATCCGCATAGCCGAACGGGCACGCCACCCGGCCCGAGCCGTCCGGCTTGAGCCCGGCGCGCGCGGCCACGTCCTCCAGGTCGTCGCGCGCACTCGGCCGCCAGCGCGGGGCATCGCTCAGCCGGGTGGTCAGCCGGGTCGCGACCCGCAGCACCGCCGAGGTGGCACACCGCTCCGGCGGCCCCCAGCCGGCCAGGACCACGGCGCTGCCGTGCTCCGCGAGCGCGACGGCCGCCTCCAGCGTGGACACCAGGCCTTCCGTATCGCCGGCCGCACAGCCGATGGGCTCGAAAGCGGTGATCAAGTTGTACGGGGGACGGCCGGGCTCCGCGGTGTCGGCGGGCCCGCCCGTCACCAGGCGGCTCGCGCCCGCCCCCGGGGCGCCGGACCGCCCGGACTCCGGCCCGAGACGCTCGCGCGCCAGCGCCAGGCGCGCGGCCCGCTCCGGGCCGTCCACGCCGGTCACCGCGGCCCCGCGCGAGGCCGCGATGAGCAGGGCGAGCCCCGAGCCGCAGCCGAGCCCGAGCAGCCGGGTCGCCGGCCCCACGTCGAGCCGTTCGTACGCCGCCTCGATGAGGGGGACCAGCATCCGTTCCTGGATCTCCGCCCAGTCCCGCGCGCGCCCGGTCGTACCCGCCGAGGGGGCGGAGGCCGTGCGGGACTGATGCCGGACGAGCGTTGGTGTCATGGAAAGCGCCCCAATCCGCCGAGAGGTCAGCTGTGCCCTGTTTGACAGCCCCCCGTGAATGTCCGTACGCACTTCCCCCGTATGCCAGGGAACTCCGCATCCCGGCCCACGTCCAGAGGGCGGAGCCATGAAGCGCGGACCGAGTGGGGCCGGAAGGCGATTCACGCTCCGCGACCCTTGCGCCGTACCATTCGCGCCATGGCAAAGGCACCCGTTCTCACGCCCCAGGCGGAAGACTTTCCCCGCTGGTACCAGGACCTGATCAACAAGGCCGAGCTCGCGGACAACGGGCCCGTGCGCGGCACCATGGTGATCCGACCGTACGGCTACGGCCTGTGGGAGCGGATGCAGCAGGAGATGGACGCACGCATCAAGGAGGCGGGCGCCCAGAACGCCTACTTCCCGCTCTTCATCCCCCAGTCTTACCTGACTCGCGAGGCTGAGCACGTCGAGGGCTTCGCACCCGAGCTCGCGGTGGTCACGCACGGTGGCGGCAAGGAGCTCGAAGAGCCCGTCGTGGTCCGCCCCACCTCCGAGACGATCATCAACGACTACTTCTCGAAGTGGGTCCAGAGCTACCGCGACCTGCCCCTGCTCATCAACCAGTGGGCGAACGTGGTCCGTTGGGAGATGCGTCCGCGCGTCTTCCTCCGTACGAGCGAATTCCTGTGGCAGGAGGGGCACACCGCCCACGCCACGTACGAGGACGCCCGCGACTACGCCGCGCGCATCCACCGCGACGTCTACGCCGACTTCATGATCAACGTCCTGGGCATCGACGTGGTCCTCGGCCGCAAGACCGCCAAGGAGCGCTTCGCCGGAGCCATCAACACCCTCACCCTCGAAGGGATGATGGGCGACGGCAAGGCCCTCCAGATGGGCACCAGCCACGAGCTCGGCACCAACTTCGCCAAGGCCTTCAACACCCAGTACCTGTCCAAGGACGGCAAGCAGGAGCTCGTCTGGCAGACCTCCTGGGGCGTCTCCACCCGCATGGTCGGCGGGCTGATCATGTCGCACGGCGACGACAACGGCCTGCGGGTGCCGCCGCGGCTGGCCGCCGTCCAGGTCGTCGTCATGGCGATCAAGGGCGACGAGGCCGTCACCAAGGTCCGCGAACTCGGCGACCGCCTCAAGGCCGCGGGCCTGCGCGTCCAGGTCGACGACCGCGTCGACACCCCCTTCGGCCGCCGCGCCGTGGACTGGGAGCTCAAGGGCGTACCCGTACGCATCGAGATCGGCCCGCGCGACCTGGAGGCCGGCACCGCGATGCTGGCCCGCCGCATCCCCGGCGGCAAGGAGCCCGTCTCCATCGACGCGCTCGCCGAGCTGCTGCCCACCGTCCTCGAAGAGGACCAGGCGCTGCTCCTGCGGCAGTCCCGCGAGCGCCGCGAGTCCCGTACGAGCGACGTCGCCACCCTCGACGAGGCGGCCGAGGCCGCGATCGCCGGCGGCTGGGCGCGCATCCCGTGGGCGGACCTCGGCCCCGAGGGCGAGGCCAAGCTCGCCGAACAGGCCGTGTCCGTACGGTGTCTGGTCGCCGAGGACGGGTCGGTGCCCGAGGCCGACGACGCACCCGGTACGGTCGCGATCGTGGCCCGCGCCTACTGAGGGGACCCGGCCCGGCACACGTGGCGCACACACCACGGAGAGTCGGCCGAAACACCCCTTGCGCACCAGCCGACAACGGCCGCCCCGGCGTGAGGACTTCATCTACGCGCTGGGGCGTACGCGCCGCTACGTCATACCTTGGTGTGAGCTGTGAGCCTTCTCCGCAGATCAGCGCACCCGCCCTCGTCCGCACGCATCAATGCCAACTGACGGGTACGAGCAAATTATTTGGGATGCCCCGGAATAGGAACACAGCGGCCTTGCGGCTCGTTGTCACGACGTGAGCACGACACCACCTGTTCTCGCCGCAGAGCTGGCACAGGCGTGGGCCGACATTCAGCGGTACCACTCCGAGCTGCCGGACCTAGCCGCGCCCGAGTCCCTGATCGGAGAGTCGTCGTCCGCCTGTGGCGCCGAGCTCTCCTTCGAGCGACTGCTCCATGAGGCAGTCCACGGCATTGCCGCCGCCCGCGGTGTCCGCGACACCTCCCGCGCCGGCCGCTACCACAACCGGAGATTCCTGGCGATCGCCGAGGAGCTCGGCCTCGATCACCCGGAGGAACCGCACCCCAGCAGCGGCTTCTCCCTGGTCACGCTGAACGCCGAGGCCAGGCGCCGCTACCGGCCCACCATCGAACGGCTGCAGCGCGCGCTCAAGGCGCACACCGTCGCCACGGCCGCCGACACCAAGCGCTCCTTCCGCGGGCCCGCAGCCCGGCACGGCTCCTCCGGAGGCGGCGTGCGGGTCAAGGCCGTCTGCGACTGCGGGCGCAACGTACGCGTCGTCCCCTCCGTGCTCGCCCAGGCGCCCATCGTCTGCGGCGGCTGCGGCAAGCCGTTCCGCATCCCGGAAGGGGCCGAAGTGGTCGCCGCGGTCGGCTGACCCCGGGCCCGGCCGCCGGCAGGGGCGGCAGGTCCGGGGGAGCGGGCCACCGGGGGTGCCCCACGGACCCCCGGCGTGCACCCGCCAGACGTGTGGCACAATGGCTAGCTGTACTCGACAGCCGCACAGGAACCCTCTCGCCTCCGGCTGACGCGTCCATCGGGCACCCGAGTACCGCAACCCCACGTGGCATCTCATGTGCCCAACCACGTCAAGACCAGGAGACACCACTCCAGTGGCAGTCAAGATCAAGCTCAAGCGCCTCGGCAAGATTCGCCAGCCGCACTACCGCATCGTCGTCGCCGACGCCCGCACTCGCCGTGACGGCCGCGCGATCGAGGAAATCGGTCTGTACCACCCGACGTACAACCCGTCGCGCATCGAGGTCAACGCCGAGCGTGCGCAGTACTGGCTGTCCGTCGGCGCCCAGCCGACCGAGGCCGTCCTCGCCATCCTGAAGCTCACCGGCGACTGGCAGGCGCACAAGGGCCTCCCGGCCCCCGCGCCGCTGCTCCAGCCGGAGACGAAGGAAGACAAGCGCGCTTCCTTCGAGGCCTTCGCCAAGACCCTTGAGGGCGACGACGCCAAGGGTGAGGCCATCACCCAGAAGGCGAAGAAGACCGAGAAGAAGGCGGACGAGGCCGAAGCCGCCGCCGAGTCGACCGAGGCCTGAGCATGCTCGAGGAGGCTCTCGAGCACCTCGTGAAGGGCATCGTCGACAACCCCGACGACGTGCAGGTCGCCTCGCGCAACCTGCGCCGGGGGCGTGTGCTGGAGGTCCGGGTCCACCCCGACGACCTCGGCAAGGTGATCGGCCGCAACGGCCGTACCGCCCGCGCCCTGCGCACCGTCGTGGGCGCAATCGGCGGCCGTGGCATCCGTGTCGACCTCGTCGACGTGGACCAGGTCCGCTGACCAGTTGGGTCGCTTTACCTAGATACGCCGGCTCGGGCCGGGGAGGGCTTCTGGCCCTCCCCGGCCCGCAGTCGTATTCCGGGCGATAGTGGCCATAGCAGAACGAAGGCCGCGGCCGTACCGAGGCCGCAGTTGTCCGAAGGAGAAGCAAGCGTGCAGTTGGTAGTCGCGCGGATCGGCCGCGCCCACGGCATCAAGGGCGAGGTCACCGTCGAGGTGCGCACCGACGAGCCGGAGCTGAGGCTCAGCCCCGGCGCCGTACTCACCACCGACCCGGCGTCAGTGGGCCCGCTGACCATCGAGACCGGCCGGGTGCACAGCGGCAGGCTGCTGCTGCGCTTCGAGGGCGTACGCGACCGCACCGGCGCCGAGGCCCTGCGCAACACCCTCCTCATCGCCGACGTCGACCCGGCCGAACTGCCGGAAGAGCCCGACGAGTACTACGACCACCAGCTGATGGACCTCGACGTGGTGCTCACCGACGGAACCGAGGTCGGCCGCATCACCGAGATCACCCACCTGCCCTCGCAGGACCTCTTCATCGTGGAGCGGCCCGACGGAACCGAGGTCATGATCCCGTTCGTCGAGCAGATCGTCACCGAGATCGACCTGGAGACGCAGCGCGCGGTCATCGACCCGCCGCCCGGCCTGATCGACGACCGCGCCGAGATCGCCTCCGCCAGGGACGACGAGTCCGGTGACGACACCGAGAACGCCGAGGACGCGAACTGATGCGGCTCGACGTCGTCACGATCTTCCCCGAGTACCTCGAACCGCTGAACGTCTCCCTGGTCGGCAAGGCCCGGGCCCGCGGCCGACTCGACGTCCACGTCCACGACCTGCGGGACTGGACGTACGACCGGCACAACACGGTCGACGACACCCCCTACGGCGGCGGCCCCGGCATGGTCATGAAGACCGAGCCCTGGGGCGACTGCCTCGACGACGCCCTCGCGAGCGGATACGAGTCCGGGGCGCACGGCCCGGTCCTGGTCGTGCCCACGCCCAGCGGCCGCCCCTTCACCCAGGAACTCGCCGTCGAGCTCTCCGAGCGACCCTGGCTGATCTTCACGCCGGCCCGCTACGAGGGCATCGACCGCCGCGTCATGGACGAGTACGCGACCCGGCTGCCCGTGTACGAGGTTTCCATCGGCGACTACGTGCTCGCCGGCGGCGAAGCAGCGGTCCTGGTGATCACCGAGGCCGTGGCCCGCCTGCTGCCCGGCGTCCTCGGCAACGCCGAATCGCACCGGGACGACTCCTTCGCGCCCGGCGCCATGGCCAACCTCCTCGAAGGCCCCGTCTACACCAAGCCCCCCGAGTGGCGCGGCCGCGGCATCCCGGACGTCCTGCTCAGCGGCCACCACGGCAAGATCGCCCGCTGGCGGCGGGACGAGGCGTTCAAGCGCACCGCCCTCAACCGGCCCGACCTGATCGAGCGCTGCGAGGCCTCCTCCTTCGACAAGAAGGACCGCGAAACCCTCTCCATCCTCGGCTGGGCCCCCGAACCCGGCGGCCGATTTTGGCGCAGGCCCCAGGACGTGGAAGAATAGGCCGCTGCTGTACGCCCAGCCGGCGCCCCTGCCACAGGGGGAACGACGCCCGCCTTCCGCGCCCAGCACCCCATTCATCTCGAATTCCGCTGATGACCTGTGGCATCAGTGAGGAAGTAGTTAGTCATGGCAAGCCTGCTCGACTCCGTCAACGCCGCCACGCTGCGCAGCGACGTCCCGGCCTTCCGCCCGGGTGACACCGTCAACGTCCACGTCCGCGTCATCGAGGGCAACCGCTCCCGTATCCAGCAGTTCAAGGGCGTAGTCATCCGCCGCCAGGGCGCCGGCGTCTCCGAGACCTTCACGGTCCGCAAGGTCTCCTTCTCCGTCGGCGTCGAGCGCACCTTCCCGGTGAACTCCCCGATCTTCGAGAAGATCGAGGTCGTCACCCGCGGTGACGTCCGTCGCGCCAAGCTCTACTACCTCCGTGAGCTGCGCGGCAAGGCCGCGAAGATCAAGGAGAAGCGCGACCGCTGAGCCCCGGCTCACACACGCGTACGGGTCTGACGGCGGCCGGATAAGCTCTGGCCCCGATGGACACCGAAGCACGACACACGGAGCGCGACCCTTCCGCCGCCCCCCATCCGGGGCCCGCGGAACGGTCGCGCTCCGCGCGTTTCACCGCCCTGGCCGGCCACCTCGAAGGGCCCTGGCGCAAGACCGGGGCGCTGATCGCGCTCTGCGTCGTTCTCCTGCTCCTGCTCAGCCACTTCGTGGTGCAGCCCTTCCTCATCCCCAGCGGCTCGATGGAACCGACGCTGCAGGTCGGCGACCGCGTCCTGGTCAACAAGCTCGCCTACCGCTTCGGCGGCACGCCCGAGCGCGGCGACGTCGTCGTCTTCGACGGGCGGGGCTCCTTCGTACGAGAAGGGGCCGAGGGGAACCCGCTGAGGCGTGCGGTGCGTTCAGCAGGTGCGGCCCTCGGTCTGACCGAGCCCGCCGAGACCGACTACGTCAAGCGCGTCGTGGGCGTCGGCGGAGACCACGTGGTCTGCTGCGACCAACGGGGGAGGATCCAGGTGAACGGCACAGCCGTCGACGAGCCCTATCTGCACCCCGGCGACAGCCCCTCCCAGGTGCCCTTCGACATCGTCGTACCCGACAACACCCTGTGGGTCCTCGGCGACCACCGCTCCCGCTCCAGCGACTCCCGCGACCACCTCGGCGACCCCGGCGGCGGCATGGTGCCCGTGGAGCGGGTCATCGGACGGGCCGACTGGATCGGCTGGCCGTTCGGCCGCTGGACGTCGATGGGCGGCTCCGGCGCCTTCGCGGGCGTACGGAGCCCGGGCGGGGGACATGGGTAGCCGCGGGCGGCCGCGCTCCAGTGCCCCCGCCCACGACCAGCCGCTGCCCACCGGCAGCCGACCCACGTCCGCCGCGGCCGCCCCGGGCCGCCGCGGCCAGAGCGGCCGCGCCGAGCGGCGCAGGCTCGCCCGCAAGGTCAAGAGGCGCAGACGCAGGTCGGCGGTGCGCGAAATACCCCTCCTGATCGTCGTGGCACTGCTCATCGCGCTCGTCCTGAAGACCTTCCTCGTACAGGCCTTCGTGATCCCCTCCGGCTCGATGCAGCAGACCATCACCATCGGCGACCGCGTTCTCGTCGACAAACTCACCCCCTGGTTCGGCTCGAAGCCCGAGCGGGGCGACGTCGTCGTGTTCAAGGACCCCGGCGGCTGGCTCAAGGGCGAGCAGAAAACGGCCACCGGCGAGGACCCCGTCGTCGTCAAACAGGTCAAGCAGGGCCTGACCTTCATCGGCCTGCTGCCGTCCGACAACGAGCAGGACCTGATCAAGCGCGTCATCGCGGTCGGCGGCGACACCGTCAAGTGCTGCGACAAGGACGGCAAGATCACCGTCAACGGCCGGCCGCTCGACGAACCGTACGTCCACCCCGGGAATCCGCCCTCACTCATCCAATTCGAGGTAAAGGTTCCCCAGGGCCGGATCTTCGTCATGGGCGACCACCGGTCCAACTCGGCGGACTCCCGCTACCACCTCGACGACGGCTACCAGGGCACCGTCCCGGTGAGCGGGGTGGTGGGCCGCGCAGTGGTCGTGGCCTGGCCTTTCTCGCACTGGCGCAGGCTGGAGGTGCCGCCCGCATTCGAGTCGGTGCCCGCCGCGCCCGGCGGCTCGGCCCTCGGTATGTCGCATAGGGTGTCGTCCCGGGATCCGGCGGCGGAGCCGGACCAAGCGACCCAGCCCCCGACCCCTGCGGAACTCCCGCTCGTTATGGGAGTGGTGGGCCTGAGCCTCGTACGGGCCAGGCGGTGGCACAGAGTGAGGAGTGGATGTGGGGGATTTGGCGGTCGGCGCACGATCCGGACGCGAAGAGCCGGAGGAGCGGCCGGAGCACCAGCTCGCCGATTCCTCCCCGGGACCCGCCGCGGGGCAGGCCTCCGCGGGACCCGCGGACAGCCCCGCGACCGAGCACACCGTGCCGGCGCAGGACAGCGGGCAGGGCGGCGGATCCGGCGGCGAAGTACCCGGTGACGGCGAGGGCCGCGCCCCCAAGAAGCCGCGTTCCTTCTGGAAGGAACTGCCGCTCCTCGTCGGCATCGCGCTCGTCCTGGCCCTGCTGATCAAGACGTTCCTGGTGCAGGCCTTCTCCATCCCCTCGGACTCGATGCAGGACACCCTGCAACGCGGGGACCGGGTGCTCGTCGACAAACTGACCCCGTGGTTCGGCGCCGAGCCGCAGCGCGGCGAGGTCGTCGTGTTCCACGACCCGGGCGGCTGGCTCGACGGCGAACCCACGCCGAACCCGAACGCCGCGCAGAAGTTCCTCAGCTTCATCGGCCTGATGCCGTCCGCCGAGGAGAAGGACCTGATCAAGCGGGTCATCGCGGTCGGCGGCGACAAGGTCGAGTGCAAGAAGGGCGGGCCCGTCACGGTCAACGGCAAGGCCCTGAAGGAGCCGTACATCTACCCGGGCGACAGCGCCTGCGACGACATGCCGTTCGGGCCGATCACGGTGCCCAAGGGGCGGATCTGGGTGATGGGCGACCACCGCCAGAACTCGCTGGACTCCCGCTATCACCAGGAACTGACCGGTGGCGGCACGGTTTCCACCGACGAGGTCGTCGGCCGCGCCTTCACCATCGCCTGGCCGCTCAACCGCATTGACTGGCTCGGCGTCCCGGACACCTTCGACCAGCCCGGCCTGAGCGCGATGGGCACGGCGGCGCCCGCCGCCCTCGGCCTCGTCGGCGCGGTGCCCATGGTCCTGTGGCGGCGCCGCAAGCTCCTTCAAGCGCAGGTCAAGGCGGAAAGCCCGGTCGCCAAGGGCTGACCTGGCGGCGTACCGCCGGGTAGGGTGCGGTCCCGGAATGTCGATCTCCGGGGTCCCGGGCTGCCGCGCGCACCCGGGGCGCTGCCGGCAAGGGAGCGCTGCGATGAGCGGTAACGGACTGGACCACGACGGCCACGGCCGCAGTGTCGGCAGCGTGCTGTCGGGGCTCGCCGTGGCCGTCGGCTGTGTTCTCTTCCTCGGCGGCTTCGCCTGGGGCGCCGTGCAGTACAAGCCGTACACCGTGCCCACCCAGTCCATGTCGCCGACCGTCAAGGCAGGCGACCGGGTACTGGCGCAGCGCATATCCGGCGGTGACGTCCGGCGCGGCGACGTCGTGGTGTTCACCGACAAGACCTGGGGCGACATGCCCATGGTCAAGCGCGTCGTCGGCATCGGCGGCGACACCGTGAAGTGCTGCGGCACCGACGGGAAGCTCACCGTCAACGGCCAACCGGTTGAGGAACCGTATCTGCACGGCAAGACCCCCGCCTCCGCCTCGTCCTTCGACGCCAAGGTCCCCCAAGGGCAGGTCTTCCTGCTCGGCGACGACCGCTACGTCTCGCTGGACTCCCGGGTCCACCTGGACGACGCCACCAACGGCTCGGTCCCGCTGTCCGCGGTGTCCGCCCGCGTGGACGCCATCGCCTGGCCCATGGACGGCATGCTGGGGCGCCCTTCGGGCTTCGAGGCGATGCCGGGTGGCATCTCACAGCCCGGCCCGCTGAAACTGGTCCTGGGCGCCGTCGTGGCCGGCGCGGTGCTGATCCTGGCCGGCGCCCTCCACGGGCCGATCGCCGGCCTCGCCCGGCGCCGCAGGGCCCGCGCCACCTCGCCCGTCGGGAGGTGAACCCGTGACCGAACCGCGCAAGGTCGCCAGGGTCGTCCTGCTCGACCCGGACAACCGCATCCTGCTCATGCACGGGTACGAGCCCGAAGACCCCGCCGACACCTGGTGGTTCACCCCCGGCGGCGGCCTGGAGGGCGACGAGACCCGCGCCGAGGCGGCCCTGCGCGAGCTCGCGGAGGAGACGGGAATCACAGACGTCGAACTCGGCCCCGTCCTGTGGCAGCGGATGTGCTCCTTCCCCTTCGACGGGCGCCGCTGGGACCAGGACGAGTGGTACTACCTGGCCCGCACCACCCAGACCGAGGCGGCCCCCACGGGCCTGACGGAGCTGGAGCAGCGCAGTACCGCGGGGCTGAGGTGGTGGACCTCCGCCGAACTGTCAGCGGCGCGTGAGACGGTGTACCCGACCAGGCTCGCCGAGCTGCTGCGCACGCTGCTCGACGAGGGTCCTCCGCACGCGCCGGTGGTCCTGGCCCCGGAAATCGTTTAGGGGCCCAGGGGGCTGACGCACAATAGGGGGACGCACGGCTGAAGGGGAACATGCCATGAGCGCCGAGGACCTCGAAAAGTACGAGACCGAGATGGAGCTGAAGCTCTACCGGGAGTACCGCGACGTCGTCGGTCTGTTCAAATACGTGATCGAGACCGAGCGGCGTTTCTACCTCACCAACGACTACGAGATGCAGGTGCACTCGGTCCAGGGCGAGGTTTTCTTCGAGGTGTCGATGGCGGACGCCTGGGTGTGGGACATGTACCGGCCGGCCAGATTCGTCAAGCAGGTACGGGTCCTCACATTCAAGGACGTGAACATCGAGGAGCTGAACAAGAGCGACCTGGAACTGCCGGGCGGCTGAGCCGCCTCCCACCGAGGGGCGGGGGCCGTCTTCCGCCGAGAGGCGGGGCCCCCTTCGGCTGAGGGCCCCTTCGGCGGAGGGCAGATGGGCACCTTCGGGTGGCGGGTTTTTCCACAACCGAAGGGTTGTCCACCAAGATCCACTTGTTGGCGCCGGATACGTGACAGTCGGTGCCGGAGGTGGTGCCGGATGAACGCTCGCGGAGCACTCGGAAAATACGGCGAAGACCTGGCGGTACGGCTGCTCGAAGCGGCCGGAATGACGGTCCTGCAACGCAACTGGCGCTGCGGCAGGACCGGCGAGATCGACATCGTCGCCAGCGACACGTCCCCCAGCGGGACCGTGCTCGTCATCTGCGAAGTCAAGACCCGCAGGACCGGCGGCTACGAACACCCCATGGCCGCCGTCACCCCGGCCAAGGCCGACCGGCTCAAACGCCTCGCCGGCCACTGGCTCGCCGACCACGGAGGACCACCGCCCGGCGGCGTACGCATCGACCTCGTCGGCGTCGTACTGCCCCGCAAAGGCGCCCCACGGGCCGAACACGTGCGGGGGGTGGCCTGACATGGGATTCGCACGCACCTGCTCGGTCGCCCTCGTCGGCGTCGAAGGAGTCGTCGTCGAGGTCCAGGCCGACCTCGAACCCGGCGTCGCCGCCTTCACCCTCGTCGGACTCCCCGACAAGAGCCTCGCGGAAAGCCGCGACCGGGTCCGGGCCGCCATCGTCAACTCCGGCGACACCTGGCCGCAGAAGAAGCTCACCGTCGGGCTCAGCCCGGCATCCGTCCCCAAAAGCGGCAGCGGTTTCGACCTCGCCATCGCCACCGCGATCCTCGGCGCCGCCGAACGCATCGACCCCCGGGAACTCACCGACCTCGTCATGATCGGCGAACTCGGCCTCGACGGACGCGTACGGCCCGTACGCGGCATCCTGCCCGCCGTACTGGCCGCGGCCGAAGCGGGCTACGAACAGGTCGTCGTCCCCGAACAGACCGCCGCCGAAGCCGCCCTCGTCCCCGGCATCTCCGTCCTGGGCGTGCGCAGCCTGCGCCAACTCGTCGCCATCCTCACCGACGAACCCGTCCCCGAAGAAGAACCCGCCGAGAAGGGACGCCCCGACGCGATGCTCGCCGGACTCGTCGTACCCGGCGCCGGAGCCGGCACCGGACTGACCGCCGGCCCGCGCGACGGCGACCTCGACCTCATCGACGTCGCAGGCCAGCACGCAGCCCGCGCCGCCCTTGAAATCGCCGCCGCGGGCGGCCACCACCTTCTCCTCTCCGGCCCACCCGGAGCCGGCAAAACCATGCTGGCCGAACGGCTCCCCGGCATCCTGCCGCCCCTCACCCGCCAGGAATCCCTCGAAGTCACCGCCGTCCACTCGGTCGCCGGCATCCTCCCGCCCGGCGAACCCCTGGTCCGCCGCGCCCCCTACTGCGCCCCCCACCACTCCGCCACCATGCAATCCCTCGTCGGCGGCGGCAACGGCCTCCCCCGCCCCGGCGCGGTCTCCGTCGCCCACAGAGGAGTGCTCTTCCTCGACGAAGCCCCCGAATTCGCCGGCAAAGCCCTCGACGCGCTGCGGCAGCCACTCGAATCGGGACGCGTCGTCATCGCCCGCAGCGCCGGAGTCATCCGGCTCCCCGCCCGCTTCCAGATGATCCTCGCCGCCAACCCCTGCCCCTGCGGCCGCCACACCCTGCACGGAGCGGGCTGCGAATGCCCCGCCTCCATGATCCGCCGCTACCAGGCAAGACTCTCCGGCCCCCTCCTCGACCGCGTCGACCTCCGCGTCGAAGTCGAACCCGTACGCCGCGAAGACCTCCTCGGCGGAGGCGGCCGCGGCGAACCCAGCAGCGCCGTCGCCGGACGCGTCCTCGCCGCCCGGGAACGCACCGCCGCCCGCCTGGACGGCACCCCCTGGAACAACAACAGCGAAGTCCCCGGACACGAACTGCGCACCCGCTGGCTCACCGCCCCCGGCGCCCTCACCGGCGCCGAACGCGACATGGAACGCGGCCTGCTCACCGCACGCGGACTCGATCGCGTCCTGCGCGTCGCCTGGACCATCGCCGACCTCGCCGGAGACGACCGCCCCGACGCGGGCCACGTCGCCCTCGCCCTCGAACTGCGCACCGGCATCTCCCGAGGCGCCCCCATGCCGGTCGGGAGCACCCCGTGAACGCCACGGCAGCCGGCACCGACCGCCTCGCCAGAGCCGCCCTCACCCGCGTCATCGAACCCGGCGACGAACGCGGCGGCCGCTGGCTGCGCACCTACGGCGCCGTCGACCTCATGCGCCGCCTCACCGACCCCCAGGGCCCCGACAGCGACCTGCCCGGCGCCAGCCCCGCCCGGCTCGACAGCCACCGGCGCCGAGCCGCCCTGGCCGACCCCGAACGCGACCTGGCGACCGCCGCGGCCGTGGGCGCCAGATTCCTCGTACCTGGTGACGAGGAATGGCCGCGCCAACTCGACGACCTCGCCGACGCCCAGCCCATCGGACTATGGGTACGGGGCCACAGCGACCTGCGGATATGGGCCCTGCGCTCCGTCGCCGTGGTCGGCGCCCGAGCCTGCACACCCTACGGAGCCCACATGGGCGCGGTCCTCGGGTCGGGCCTCGCCGAGAAAGGATGGGTCGTCGTGTCCGGGGCGGCCGCCGGCGTCGACGGGGCCGTCCATCGCGGCACCCTCGCCGCCGGCGGAGCCACCATCGCCGTGCTCGCCTGCGGAGTCGACGTCGTCTACCCGCGCGGCCACGCCGAGTTGATCGGACGCATTGCCGAACAAGGCCTCCTCGTGGGCGAATTGCCACCCGGCGACCACCCGACCCCCAGCCGGTTCATCCTGCGCAACCGTGTCATCGCCGCCCTCACCCGAGGAACCGTCGTCGTCGAAGCCGAATACCGCAGCGGCTCGCTCGTCACCGCCCGCGCCGCACAGAAGCTCGGCCGCTTCACGATGGGCGTCCCCGGCCCCGCCACCAGCGGGCTCTCGGCCGGCGTCCACGAACTCCTGCGCGGCGAAGGCGTCCTGGTCACCGACGCCGCGGAAGTCGTCGAACTCGTCGGAGACATGGGCGAACTCGCACCCGCCCGGCGCGGACCCGTACTGCCCCGCGACCTCCTCGCCCCCGACGCGGCCCGCGTACTGGAAGCACTGCCGTCCCGCGGCACCGCGGCCGCACGCGACCTGGCCCGCGAAGCCGGAACCAGCACCGACGAAGCACTCGGCCGACTCTACGAACTGCACTCCCTCGGCTTCGTCGAACGCGTCGGCGACGCCTGGAAGTTGACGGCCGGCGCCCGCCACCCGGCCGGTGCGCGGCGAGGCGGTGCTTGACCTGGGGCATTCGGGTGACAAGGTGAGGGGCGATGTCCACCGCGGTCCGCACGACAGCGCTTTCGGGGCCGACGCGCCGCACGACCGCCCCCACCTGCGCCTGCGCCGCGACAGACCGGAGCGAGCGCGTCCGATCGCCCCGCCTTCGCGCACCGCGACAGCTCAGTCACGCTACGCTCACGAGGATCCCCTACCGGAAACAGCCCCCGCTCACGTCACAGCAGAACGGCTCAAGGCAACGCATGCCCCAGCACACCTCCGGGTCTGATCGCACGGCAGCGCCCCCGGCTGCCCGCGGCAGCGGCACCGTGCGGCCACCGGCGCCCTCGTCCGTCGACGAGCTGTGGCGGTCGTACAAGGCCACCGGCGACGAGCGGCTGCGCGAGCAGCTGATCCTGCACTACTCGCCCCTGGTGAAGTACGTCGCGGGACGTGTGAGCGTGGGCCTGCCGCCCAACGTCGAACAGGCCGACTTCGTCTCCTCCGGAGTCTTCGGACTCATCGACGCCATCGAGAAGTTCGACATCGAACGGGCCATCAAGTTCGAGACGTACGCGATCACCCGGATCCGCGGCGCGATGATCGACGAACTGCGCGCCCTGGACTGGATCCCGCGCTCCGTGCGCCAGAAGGCACGCGCTGTCGAACGCGCCTACGCGACCCTCGAAGCACAGCTCAGACGCACCCCCTCGGAGGCCGAGGTCGCCGCCGAGATGGGCGTCGCCGTCGAGGAACTGCACGCCGTCTTCAGTCAGTTGTCGCTCGCCAACGTCGTCGCCCTCGAAGAACTGCTGCACGTCGGCGGCGAGAGCGGCGACCGGCTCAGCCTCATGGACACCCTTGAGGACACCTCCGCCGACGACCCCGTCGAAGTCGCCGAGGACCGCGAACTGCGCCGACTCCTCGCCCGCGCCATCAACACGCTTCCCGAGCGCGAGAAGACCGTCGTCACGCTCTACTACTACGAAGGCCTCACCCTCGCCGAGATCGGCAACGTGCTCGGCGTCACCGAGAGCAGGGTGAGCCAGATCCACACGAAGTCGGTGCTCCAGCTGAGGGCCAAACTGGCTGACGTCGGGCGTTGAGGGGCCCGGCGAATCGTCCCGGCCGATCTCCCCGGCACCTCGGCCGTAAAGTGGAACAGTGCCCAGGATCCGAGCGGCCTCCGTGGCCGAGCACCGCACCATGCAGCGCGACGCCCTGCTGAACGCCGCACGCTCCCTGCTGTCCGAAGGCGGGACGGAAGCCCTGACCTTCCCCGCCCTGGCCGAGCGCACCGGCCTCGCCCGCTCGTCCGTGTACGAGTACTTCCGCTCCCGCGCCGCGGTAGTCGAGGAACTCTGCGCCGTCGACTTCCCGCTCTGGGCCGCCGAGATCGAAGGCGCGATGGAGCGGGCCGAAACCCCCGAGGGCAAGGTCGAGGCGTACGTACGCCACCAGCTCGGCCTCGTCGGCGACCAGCGCCACCGGGCCGTCGTCGCCATCTCGGCCAGCGAACTCGACGCAGGCGCCCGCGAAAAGATCCGAGCCGCCCACGGCGGCCTCATCGCCATGATCGTCGAAGCCCTGGCCGACCTGAACCACGACCAGCCCCGCCTGGCCGCCCTCCTCCTCCAGGGCATCGTCGACGCAGCGGTCCGCCGCATCGAACAGGGTGCGGCGGAACCCCCCTCCGCGATCGCGGACGCGGCGGTGGCGATGGCCCTGCGGGGCGTCAAGGGCTGAACGTTCTGGGGGCCTCCCCCCCCCGGCCCCCCGCCCCCCCAACCCCCGCCCCCCCAACCCCCACCCCACCCCTCACCCCGGCTCAACCACCCCCACCACCGGTAGCAGCCGCGACGGGGTCGCCCGGTGCAGGAGCAGCAGCGGGTTCAGATAGATGTCGCCCCTGAGTAGCCCCCAGTGCAGGCAGCCGTCCGGGCAGTGGGTCGGGGTGTCCGTGATGGTGGCCACGATCTGGCCGGCGGTTACCTCGGTGCCTTCGGTCACTTGGGCCTGTACTGGCTCGTACGTCGTTCTCAGGGGTGGGGAGGCTGTGCCCGGCAGGGTGATGGTCAGGACTCCTTGGCCTGCTACCTGGCCGGCGAAGGTGACCCGGCCCGTGGCGGCCGCGCGTACCGGGGTGCCTGGGGGTGCGGCCAGGTCGATGCCTCGGTGGCCGGGGCCGTAGGGCGTGGCGGGCGGGGCCCATGGGTGGACGATGGCCGGCGGGATCACCGGCCAGGTGGCGGCGGCGGTCAGTGCCAGCAGGAGTGCTCGGTACATGGGGAACAGGTTCCCGGGAGCGGGCGGCCGGTGGGGATCTTGGCCTTGAGCTGTGGAGTACTGGCGGGTTGTGGACAGCGCCGTCACCCGGCACTGCGCGGGTCCCGTACACTTCTTGTGGCGATCCGGGTGACCGGATCGACTTCGCACGCCCCGCCGGCGGTCTCACCACCATCGCCGGCCGCGCCTCTCGGTCCTTACCCGCACAGGGTTCAGGGCATGGCGCACCGGGGCGTCAGGCGCGGCAGCCGACCGGCGGCCGCGGTAACCGAGTACCTCAAGGAGTACGGCCATGGCCGTCGTCACGATGCGGGAGCTGCTGGAAAGCGGCGTCCACTTCGGTCACCAGACCCGTCGTTGGAACCCGAAGATGAAGCGTTTCATCTTCACGGAGCGCAACGGCATCTACATCATCGACCTGCTCCAGTCGCTGTCGTACATCGACCGCGCCTACGAGTTCGTCAAGGAGACCGTCGCGCACGGCGGCTCCATCATGTTCGTCGGCACCAAGAAGCAGGCGCAGGAAGCGATCGCCGAGCAGGCGACGCGCGTGGGCATGCCCTACGTCAACCAGCGCTGGCTCGGCGGCATGCTGACCAACTTCTCCACCGTCTACAAGCGTCTGCAGCGCCTCAAGGAGCTTGAGCAGATCGACTTCGAGGACGTCGCGGCCTCGGGTCTCACCAAGAAGGAGCTCCTGGTCCTCTCGCGTGAGAAGGCCAAGCTGGAGAAGACCCTCGGTGGTATCCGCGAGATGTCGAAGGTTCCCAGCGCCGTCTGGATCGTCGACACCAAGAAGGAGCACATCGCCGTCGGTGAGGCGCGCAAGCTCCACATCCCGGTCGTCGCGATCCTCGACACGAACTGTGACCCCGACGAGGTCGACTACAAGATCCCGGGCAACGACGACGCGATCCGCTCCGTCACCCTGCTCACCCGCGTGATCGCCGACGCCGTCGCCGAGGGCCTCATCGCCCGCTCCGGCGCTGCGACCGGCGACTCGAAGCCGGGCGAGAAGGCGGCCGGCGAGCCGCTCGCCGAGTGGGAGCGCGACCTGCTTGAGGGTGAGAAGAAGGCCGACGACGCCGAGGCCCCCGCGGCCGAGGCTGCTCCGGCCGCCGAGGCCGAGAAGCCGGCCGAGGCTGCTGCCGAGACCGTCGAGGCCACCGAGGCTCCGGCCGCGGACGCCGAGCAGGCCTGACCCTTCACAGGGACCCACAGGTTCGGTAGTTGACGGCGGGGGCCACAAGCCCCCGCCGTCGACCCGTAGCCCCGCAGATCTTCGTAGATCTCATCGACTCCGAGAGAGAAACACAGACTCATGGCGAACTACACCGCCGCTGACGTCAAGAAGCTCCGTGAGCTCACCGGCGCCGGCATGATGGACTGCAAGAAGGCCCTGGACGAGGCCGACGGCAACGTCGACAAGGCCGTCGAGGCCCTGCGCATCAAGGGTCAGAAGGGCGTCGCCAAGCGCGAGGGCCGTTCTGCCGAGAACGGCGCCGTCGTCTCCCTCATCTCCGAGGACAAGACCTCCGGCGTCCTCGTCGAGCTGAAGTGCGAGACGGACTTCGTCGCCAAGGGTGACAAGTTCCAGGCCGTCGCCGCCAAGCTGGCCGAGCACGTCGCCGCCACCTCCCCGGCCGACATCGCCGCGCTGCTCGCCTCCGAGATCGAGGCCGGCAAGACCGTCCAGGCGTTCGTCGACGAGGCCAACGCCAACCTCGGCGAGAAGATCGTCCTGGACCGCTTCGCGCAGTTCACGGGCGGTTACGTGGCCGCGTACATGCACCGCACCATGCCTGACCTGCCGCCGCAGATCGGTGTCCTCGTCGAGTTCGACAAGGAGAACGCCGAGGTCGCCAAGGGTGTCGCGCAGCACATCGCCGCGTTCGCGCCGAAGTACCTCACCCGTGAGGACGTTCCGGCCGAGGTCGTCGAGACCGAGCGTCGCGTCGCCGAGGAGACCACCCGCGCCGAGGGCAAGCCGGAGGCCGCGCTCCCGAAGATCGTCGAGGGTCGCGTCAACGGCTTCTTCAAGGACGCCACGCTGCTCGGCCAGCCGTACGCGCTGGACAACAAGAAGTCCGTCGAGCAGGTTCTGAAGGAGGCCGGTGTCACCCTGAAGCGCTTCTCGCGCATCAAGGTCGGCATCTGAGTCTGTTCAGCGTTCGACACTAGACCCCGCTAGGGTCTGAGGCAGTCGTCGGCCGCGCACGCGACGGACGACCGCAGATCTGACGAGGAGGCCATTGCCCGAGGGACTACGAGTACCCACCGGCAATGGCCTTCTTCGTATGTGCACGAGGAGATCCCCATGAATCAGGGCGCGGACGCCACCAAGGCCGATCACTCGGCCGACCACAAGCGCGATGACGGCAAGGTGGCCGGGCGCTTCATGCTGAAGCTTTCCGGTGAGGCGTTCGCCGGCGGTGGGGGGCTCGGTGTCGATCCCGACGTCGTGCACAACATCGCCCGCGAGATCGCCGCAGTCGTCCGGGACGGTGCGCAGATCGCCGTCGTCATCGGCGGAGGCAACTTCTTCCGGGGCGCCGAGCTCCAGCAGCGCGGCATGGACCGGGCCCGCTCCGACTACATGGGCATGCTCGGTACGGTCATGAACTGCCTCGCCCTCCAGGACTTCCTGGAGAAGGAGGGCATCGACTCGCGCGTCCAGACCGCCATCACGATGGGGCAGGTCGCCGAGCCGTACATCCCGCTGCGGGCCGTACGCCACCTGGAGAAGGGCCGCGTCGTCATCTTCGGCGCAGGCATGGGCATGCCGTACTTCTCCACCGACACCACCGCCGCCCAGCGTGCCCTGGAGATCGACGCCGAGGCCATGCTGATGGGCAAGAACGGGGTGGACGGGGTCTACGACTCCGACCCCCGGGTCAACCCCGACGCGGTGAAGTTCGACGCGCTGGAGTACGGCGAGGTCATCACCCGGGACCTGAAGGTCGCCGACATGACCGCGATCACCCTGTGCCGCGACAACAACCTCCCGATCCTCGTCTTCGAGCTCCTGACGGCCGGCAACATCGCGCGCGCCGTCAAGGGTGAGAAGATCGGCACGCTCGTGAGCGACCAGGGCACCCGGGCCTGACCGGGGGATGGACAATCCCCTGCCGGTCGGACACCGTGCAGGGAAAGACGCTGGTTATCCAGGGCCCAAGCGCTCAGGTCGCACTGAGAACTCCCGGCCCACCCAAGACATGCAGGAGCAAGTGGTGATCGAAGAAACCCTCCTCGAGGCCGAGGAGAAGATGGAGAAGGCCGTCGTGGTCGCCAAGGAGGACTTCGCCGCGATTCGCACCGGGCGTGCGCACCCGGCGATGTTCAACAAGATCGTGGCGGACTACTACGGTGCGCTGACGCCGATCAACCAGCTCGCCTCGTTCTCCGTGCCGGAGCCGCGCATGGCGGTGGTGACCCCGTTCGACAAGAGCGCGCTGCGCAACATCGAGCAGGCCATCCGCGACTCGGACCTCGGCGTCAACCCGAGCAACGACGGCAGCATCATCCGCGTGAACTTCCCGGAGCTGACCGAGGAGCGCCGCAAGGACTACATCAAGGTCGCGCGCACCAAGGCCGAGGACTCCAAGGTGTCGATCCGCGCCGTGCGCCGCAAGGCCAAGGACGCCCTCGACAAGCTCGTCAAGGACAAGGAGTCCGGCGAGGACGAGGTCCGCCGTGCGGAGAAGGAACTCGACGACACCACCGCCAAGTACGTGGCGCAGGTCGACGAGCTGCTCAAGCACAAGGAAGCCGAGCTGCTAGAGGTCTGATGAACGACTCTTCCTGGGGGGCTCCGCCGAGACCCGAATACTGGGGAACCCCCGAGGGGCCTTCCCAGGGGGCGTTCCCGGCGGGGCCTGCATACGATGCGTATGACGCCCCGCCCGTGTCGCGGACACAACAGATGCCCGTCCTGCCCGATGCGGGCAGAGGCGCCGTGGAACGCGAACGTGATCTGGGGGCCGCTCTGCCGGGCGGCCCTGACTTCCGCGACGAGACGCCGCAGGAGCCCATGGCAAGCCCTCCGCCCGTGCCGCCCGTGCCCGCCCAGCCGGAGAAGAAGAAGGCGGGCCGCGACCTGCGGGCCGCCATAGGGGTCGGTGTGGGGCTCGGCGCGGTCATCCTCGCGTCGCTGTTCATCGTGAAGGCCGTCTTCGTGGGGGTCATCGCGGTCGCCGTGGTCGTCGGGCTGTGGGAGCTGACCAGCCGCCTGGAGGAACGCAAGCAGATCAAGGCGCCGCTGGTGCCGCTCGCGGTCGGCGGCGCGGCGATGGTCGTCGCCGGGTACGTCAGTGGCGCGGAGGGCGCCTGGGTCGCCATGGCGCTCACCTCGCTCGCGGTGCTCGTGTGGCGGATGACGGAGCCGCCCGAGGGCTATCTGCGGGACGTCACGGCGGGCGTCTTCGCGGCGTTCTACGTGCCGTTCCTGGCCACGTTCGTCGCGCTGCTGCTCACCGCGGACGACGGTCCCTGGCGGGTGTTCGTCTTCCTGCTGCTCACCGTGGTCAGCGACACGGGCGCGTACGCGGTCGGCTGGCGTTTCGGCAGGCACAAGCTCGCGCCGCGCATCAGCCCCGGGAAGACCCGCGAGGGCCTGTTCGGCGCGGTGTCGTTCGCGATGGTGGCGGGCGCGCTGTGCATGCAGTTCCTCATCGACGACGGCACGTGGTGGCAGGGCCTGCTGCTCGGCCTCGCGGTCGCGGCCAGTGCCACGCTCGGCGACCTCGGCGAGTCGATGATCAAGCGGGACCTCGGCATCAAGGACATGGGCACCCTGCTCCCGGGCCATGGCGGCATCATGGACCGGCTTGATTCCCTGCTGCCGACGGCTCCGGTGGTGTGGCTGCTGCTCGTGGTCTTCGTCGGCACGGGCTGACCGGGCGCCGGTTACCCTTGAAGGGCGCGTCGCTCGCGAGCGACGCGCCCTTTTCGGCCCCGCGACTGCGGGGTGATCCTGTGAGGTCTCCTGGCTTCGGCTCCGTATCGTCGCCTGCTCCGCGTCAGCGGAGGTCGCCCGGCCTCGTCGTACTGAGGAGATACCGCTCATGGCACGCCCCGTCCCGGGAGAACTCACCTTCGTCGCACCTCGCGGAGCGAAGCGGCCGCCGCGACACCTCGCCGACCTCTCGCCCGCCGAGCGCAAGGAAGCCGTCGCCGCGATCGGCGAGAAGCCGTTCCGCGCCAAGCAGCTCTCGCAGCACTACTTCGCGCGGTACGCCCACGACCCGGCCCAGTGGACCGACATCCCGCTCGCCGCGCGCGGCCGGCTCCAGGAGGAGCTGCTGCCCGACCTGATGTCGGTGGTCCGCCACATCTCCTGCGACGACGACACCACCCGCAAGACGCTGTGGAAGCTGCACGACGGGACGCTCGTCGAGTCCGTCCTGATGCGCTACCCGGACCGGGTGACGATGTGCATCTCCTCGCAGGCCGGCTGCGGCATGAACTGCCCGTTCTGCGCCACCGGCCAGGCGGGCCTGGACCGCAACCTGTCGACCGCCGAGATCGTGCACCAGATCGTCGACGGCATGCGGGCACTGCGCGACGGCGAGGTCCCCGGGGGACCTGCCCGCCTGTCCAACATCGTCTTCATGGGCATGGGCGAGCCGCTCGCCAACTACAAGCGCGTCGTCGGCGCCATCCGCCGGCTCACCGACCCCGAGCCGGACGGCCTGGGCCTGTCCCAGCGCGGCATCACCGTCTCCACCGTGGGCCTGGTGCCCGCCATGCACAAGTTCTCCGACGAGGGCTTCAAGTGCCGCCTGGCGGTGAGCCTGCACGCCCCCGACGACGAGCTGCGCGACACCCTCGTCCCCGTCAACACCCGCTGGAAGGTCCGCGAGGTCCTCGACGCGGCGTGGGAGTACGCCGAGAAGTCCGGGCGCCGGATCTCCATCGAGTACGCCCTGATCCGCGACATCAACGACCAGGCGTGGCGCGGCGATCTGCTCGGCCGGCTCCTCAAGGGCAAGCGGGTGCACGTCAACCTCATCCCGCTGAACCCGACGCCGGGCTCCAAGTGGACGGCCTCGCGGCCCGAGGACGAGAAGGCGTTCGTCGAGGCCATCGCGGCCCACGGCGTGCCAGTGACCGTCCGCGACACCCGGGGCCAGGAGATCGACGGAGCCTGCGGCCAGCTCGCCGCCTCCGAGCGGTAGTCCGCAGGGGCTGGAGTCCGTGGGGGCCGGAGTCCGAACGGCGAAACGGCCGGGGGCCCGTCGCAGCCCCCGTGTAACCTGGCTGGAAACATCTGCATATTCCGACAGGGGAGCGCCACAGCGCTGAGAGTGCGGTACCCGCAAGGGATACGGACCGCAGACCCTCTGAACCTTGCCCCGGTCATTCGGGGTAGGAAGTTCGGCGATTACTCAAGCTGTTGCGCCCTGCCCGCACGACCTGCCGTCGTGCGGGCAGGGCCGCGTCTCTTCCTGGTCATGTCCAGGAGGAATGAAGAAATGCGCAGTACCAAGAGGCTCGCGGCCGGTGCGGTCGCCGCCGCCCTCGGGGTCACCACCCTGGCGGCCTGCGGCGGCTCGGACGGCAAGAAGACGTCCGGCGAAGCCAGTGGGTCCGGCGGCAAGACCGTGACGCTGGTCAGCCACGACTCGTTCGCCGCCTCCGACCCGGTGCTCAAGGCGTTCACCGCGCAGACCGGCTACACCGTCAAGGTCCTCAAGAGCGGGGACGCCGGCGCCGCGCTCAACCAGGAGATCCTCACCAAGGGCTCCCCGCGCGGCGACGTGTTCTTCGGCGTCGACAACACCCTGCTCTCGCGCGCCCTCGACAACGGCGTCTTCACCCCGTACGAGGCCAAGGGCCTGGACCGGGTGCCCGCGGACGTCCAGCTCGACAAGGACAAGCACCGGGTCACGCCCGTCGACACCGGCAACATCTGCGTCAACTACGACAAGAAGTACTTCGCGGACAAGAAGCTCAGCCCCCCGCAGTCCTTCGACGACCTGATCAAGCCCGAGTACAAGGACCTGCTCGTCACGGAGAACGTGGCGACGTCCTCGCCGGGGCTCGGCTTCATGCTCGGCTCTGTCGCCAAGTACGGGGACGAAGGCTGGCAGGACTACTGGAAGAAGCTGAAGGCCAACGGCGTCAAGGTCGTCGACGGCTGGGAGCAGGCCTACAACACGGACTTCTCCGGTTCGGCCGGCGGCAAGAAGGCCAAGGGCGACCGGCCGCTGGTCGTCTCCTACGCCTCCAGCCCGCCCGCCGAGGTGATCTACGCCGACCCGAAGCCCACCGAGGCCCCCACCGGCGTCGCCACCGGCACCTGCTTCCGCCAGACCGAGTTCGCGGGCCTGCTCAAGGGCGCCAAGAACGAGGCCGGCGGCAAGGCGCTCCTGGACTTCCTGATCTCCAAGAAGTTCCAGGAGGACATGCCGCTCCAGATGTTCGTGGACCCGGTCGCCAAGGACGCGGCAGTCCCCCCGGAGTTCACCAAGTTCGGCGCGAAGATCACGAACTCGGCTACCGTCGCCCCCGACAAGATCGCCAAGAACCGTGACCAGTGGGTCAAGACGTGGTCCTCGCTCGTCCTGAAGTAGGCCCGAAACTGCGGCAGAACGCGGTGCGGCTCGGCCTGATGGTCCTGCCCGCCGCGTTCTTCGCCGTGTTCTTCGCCTGGCCCGTGGCCGCCATCGTCGGCCGCGGACTCAAGGCGGACGGCGCCTGGCGGCTCGGCCGGATCGGCGAGGTGCTGAGCGACCCGGACATCGGCCACGTCCTGTGGTTCACGACCTGGCAGGCGCTCGCCTCCACCGCGCTCACCCTCCTGATCGCGCTGCCCGGCGCGTACGTCTTCGCACGCCTCGACTTCCCCGGCAAACAGCTGCTGCGGGCCGTCGTCACCGTGCCGTTCGTGCTGCCGACCGTCGTCGTGGGCACCGCGTTCCTGGCACTCCTCGGCCGCGGCGGACTGCTCGACCAGCTGTGGGGGGTGCGCCTGGACACCACCGTATGGGCGATCCTGCTCGCGCACGTCTTCTTCAACTACGCGGTCGCCGTACGCACCGTCGGCGGCCTGTGGTCGCAGCTCGACCCCCGCCAGGAAGAGGCCGCCCGCGTCCTCGGCGCCTCCCGGTTCGCGGCCTGGCGCACGGTGACGCTCCCCGCGCTCGGCCCCGCGGTCGCCGCGGCCGGGCTCATGGTCTTCCTCTTCACCTTCACCTCCTTCGGCGTCGTCCAGATCCTCGGCGGCCCCACCTTCTCCACCCTCGAAGTGGAGATCTACCGGCAGACCGCCGAACTCCTCGACCTGCCCGCCGCGGCCGTCCTGACGATCGTGCAGTTCGCGGCGGTCGGCGCGGTCCTCGCCGTGCACGCCCGTACCGTGCGCCGCCGCGAGACCGCGCTCAAACTGGTCGACCCCGCCCAGACCTCACGGCGCCCGCGCGGCGCCGGACAGCGGACGCTGCTCGCCTCGGTCCTGGCCGTCGTGGCGCTCTTGATCCTGCTCCCCGTCGGCGTACTGATCGAGCGCTCCCTGGACACCCCCGACGGCTACGGCCTCGGCTACTACCGGGCGCTCCAGGCCGCCGGGGACAACGGCAGCTTCCTCGTGCCGCCCATCGAGGCGATCTGGAACTCGCTCCAGTACGCCCTCGCCGCAACCGCCATCGCGCTCCTCATCGGCGGGCTCGCGGCGGCCGCCCTGACCCGGCGCGGCAGCGGCCGCCTGATCCGCGGCTTCGACGCCCTCCTGATGCTGCCGCTCGGCGTGTCCGCCGTGACCGTCGGCTTCGGGTTCCTCATCACCCTCGACGAGCCGCCGCTGGATCTGAGGACCTCCTGGATCCTGGTGCCGCTCGCCCAGGCGCTGGTGGGCACCCCCTTCGTCGTACGGATCATGCTGCCGGTGCTGCGGGCGGTGGACGGAAGGCTGCGCGAGGCGGCGGCCGTGCTCGGGGCGTCCCCGCTGCGGGCCTGGCGCGAGGTGGACCTGCCGTTGGTGCGGCGCGCGCTGCTCGTCGCGGCGGGCTTCGCGTTCGCCGTCTCGCTCGGCGAATTCGGGGCCACCGTGTTCATCGCCCGGCCCGACCACCCGACGCTGCCCGTCGCCGTGGCCCGACTCCTCGGCCGGGCCGGCGACCTCAACTACGGCCAGGCGATGGCCCTCAGCACGATTCTGATGGTGGTGTGCGCGGTGTCGCTGCTCGTCCTGGAACGCATCCGGACCGATCGGAGCGGGGAGTTCTGATGCTGAGGCTCGACGGTGTGACCGTACGGTTCGGGGAGCGGGCCGCGCTCGACGCGGTCGACCTGGAGGTCGCCGACCACGAGACGGTGTGCGTGCTCGGCCCGAGCGGCAGCGGAAAGTCGACGCTGCTGCGGGTGGTGGCGGGGCTCCAACCCCTCGACTCCGGACGGGTGTTGCTGGGCGGCACAGACCAGTGCGGCGTGCCCGTGCACAAGCGCGGTCTCGGCCTGATGTTCCAGGACCACCAGCTCTTCCCGCAGCGCGACGTCGCCGGGAACGTGGCGTTCGGGCTGCGCATGCGAGGCGCCTCGCGGGCTGAACAGGCGCGCAGGGTAAGCGAGTTGCTCGATCTCGTCGGGCTCCCCGGCGCGGGCGGACGGGCCGTCGCCGCGCTGTCCGGCGGCGAACAGCAGCGCGTCGCACTGGCGAGGGCGCTGGCCCCGTCCCCCCGCCTGCTGATGCTGGACGAGCCACTGGGCCAGCTGGACCGCACGCTGCGCGAGCGCCTCGTGGTAGAACTCCGTTCCCTGTTCGGCCAATTGGGCACGACGGTACTGGCCGTCACGCACGACCAGGGCGAGGCGTTCGCGCTGGCCGACCGGGTCGTGGTGATGCGGGACGGCCGCATCGCGCAGAGCGGCACACCGCTGGAGGTCTGGCAGCACCCGGCCTCCGAATTCGTGGCCCGCTTCCTGGGCTTCGAGAACGTGGTCCCGGCGACGGTCTCGGGGGAGGCAGCGGACACGCCCTGGGGAAAGGTGCCGGTGCCGGCCGGCTCACCGCAGGGTTCGGTACGGGTCCTGGTGCGCCCGGCGGGGGTACGTCTCGTGGGGGAGCGGGAGGGGCTGCCGTGCGAGGTGGCCGGGCGGACGTTCCGGGGCAACCACGTGGCGCTCCAGCTGCGGCCTCGTGGTGGGCCGTTGCTGGAAGCGGAGTGCGGGCTGGAATCCGCGCCGGAGGTGGGTGCGGGGGTGGGGGTCGCCTTTGCGGCGGGGGGAGTTGTGGTGCTGGGGGAGGGGTAGGGGGCTTTCCCCCACCCCGCCCCCTACCTCGCCGGGGTCAGTTCCTCGGCCGGGTCCCGCGCCGGCTCCGCCGCCCCGTGGCTCTCCGGGGAGCCGAACCACGCCACCGCCACCGCGCCCGCCACCGCCAGGACGAACCCCGCGATCGCCATCCACGCGAGACCCTCGCGGGACGCGTCGCCCAGCCACAGGACCCCGATCGCGCCGGGCAGGACCGTCTCGCCCACCACCAGCGCCGCCGTCGCGCCGTTCACCGAGCCGATCTGCAGGGCCACCGTGTGCAGGTACATGCCGCCGGTGCCGGCCACGAGGATGGCGTACAGCGCCGGGTCGCCGAGCAGCGCGCCGGCGTCGAAGGGGTCGATGCCGTTCAGGACGCGGACGCCGACGCCGAGCGCGCCGAAGCCCAGGCCCGACAGGAGCCCCGCCAGGATCGCGGCCCGGGCGCCCAGGAGGCGTACCGCCACCGTGCCTCCGGCCATCAGCACCAGCGAGATCGCCAGCAGCCACCAGTGCGTCGACATCGCCGTGTGGCCGCTGCCCTCATGGCCCGCCGCCGACGCGAGCAGGATCAGGGCCGAGCAGACCACGCCGATCGACGTCCACTCCGCGCGGCTCAGCCGGATGCCGAGGAGCTTCACGCTGAGGACCGCTGTGATCACCAGGTTCGCGCTGATCACCGTCTGGGAGAGGAAGAGGGGGAGGAGGCGGGCCGCCAGCGCGCCGAGGCCGAACCCGACGAAGTCCAGGATGGTCCCGACGATGAATTCCCAGGTCGTCGCCGCCTTCGCGGTGGAGGAGAGGCTGGGCCCGCCGTGCTGGGTGCGGTCGCTCGCGGCCGCGTCGCGGCGGGCGGACTTGCGGGACCCGACGGCTTGCAGGACCGAGCCCGTGCCGTAACAGACCGAGGCGGCGATGGCGGTCAGCAGACCGAGCAGCACAAGTGACTCCGTTCCTGGCGGGGGCAACCCGTTCGCCCCACTCCGCTTTACCAGACGTTTACCACCCTTTGGGGGTTGCCTGGGAGGGTGATCCTCTTCCCCGATTTCCGGAGCACCCGCGAGAGCTCCGGAGAGGAAGCAGGAACGATGAGCGAGAACGTGAGCGACGGCGACGTACGCCCCGGCGGCGCCTGGAGCCTCGGCATGCGCACTTCTTCGACACCCGCGCCGGGCACCTCGCCGAGAGCTAGAGCGACATGCGGGCCAGCGCCCCGGGAGCCTCGGACACCGAGTCGACCAGGGCGATCCGGCCCGCCATCGGCCGGTCCCTCGCCAGCGCTTCGAGCAGCGGCCAGGCGGGCAGACGCTCGGTCCAGTGCGCACGGTCGACCAGCACCATCGGCGTCGGACCGCCCCGCGACTCGTAGTAGTTCGGCGTCGCGTTGTCGAAGATCTCCTGTACGGTGCCGGCCGCGCCCGGCAGGAAGACGACCCCCGCGTTGGAGCGGGCGAGCAGGCCGTCCTCACGGGTGGCGTTGGCGAAGTACTTGGCGATCGCGCCCGCGAAGGCGTTCGGCGGCTCGTGGCCGTAGAACCAGGTCGGGATGCCCACCGAGGTGCCGCCGCGCGGCCACTTCGTACGGACCTCGAAGGCGGCGCGCGCCCATGCCGACACGGAGGGCCTGAACGACGGTTCCTCGGCGAGGAGTTCGAGGGCCGAGCCCAGCATCGCGTCGTCGAAGGGCGCCGCGTACGCGCCCAGGTTCGCGGCCTCCATCGCGCCCGGGCCGCCGCCCGTCGCCACCGTGAACCCGGCGCGGGCCAGCGTGCGCCCGAGCACCGCCGCACCCTCGTACTCGGCCGTGCCGCGGCCCATGGCGTGGCCGCCCATCACGCCCACCACCCGTGCCCCGACGAGTAGTTCGTCCAAGGCGTCGGAGATCGCGTCGTCGTGGATGGAGCGCAGCATCGAGGAGAAGATGTCGCCGTCCGCCCTGGTCCGCTGGAACCAGGCGTACGAGCGTGCGTCCGGGGTCCGCTCGTAACCGGCGGCCAGCCCCTCGAAGAGTTCGGCGGGGGAGTAGAGCGTGCCCCGGTACGGGTCGAAGGGGAGGTGCGGTACGGGCGGGAAGACCAGGGCGCCGTCGGCCCGGACCTTCGCGGCCGCGTCCGGCTCCATCGCGCAGCCGAGAAAGACGGCACCGGCCGTTTCGGTGCCGAGCAGTACGGGCGTACGGGCTGTCAGGTCCACCGATTGCACGCGGAACCCCGCGAGTTCGCCTCGGGCGGCGGCCGCGTCGAATTCGGCGAGCGATTCGATCTCGGTGTCGCCGCCGGCGGGGAGCGGCGTCTCGTCTTTGTCCGGCACGGCGCCCATGCTAGGCGCCGGCTGCGTGCAGGTGCCCGGCTGCGGGTTGCCATCAACTGATCGCGCCGCTCCGCGCGCCCCTAGCAGGATGGTGCGGGCCCGTACCGGCATCTTCAGCCCGTCATGGGGGCCCTGGCCCTTAAGGCCTTGGGGGAGCTTGAGGACGAGCGCCCTTGAGGCGCGAACGGGGTCTGGGGCGGAGCCCCAGCAGCCGCGGACCGCAGCCGAATGACAACCCCCGGAGGCCACGCGGCGGAGCCGCAGAATGTCACAGCGGGAAGGGGCGGGGTGGGGGAGATCCCCCGGGTCGCAGCCCCCCCCGCCCCTTCGGGGTGCTACCGCAGCGGCAGCGCCGCCAGTTCGGCGATGGCCACCGTCAGCGGGGTGAAGACGGCCAGCAGGGCCACGGCACGCAACGACGCCGCGGCCCGGAGGAGGGCCGCCGGGGTGCCCAGGGACAGGAGGACCTTCGTCGTGCCGGCGCGGGCGTGGCGGGATTCCAGGGCCGCGGTCAGCAGCGTGGCCACCGTGGAGCCCATGACCAGGGCCGCGCCGAGCCCGGTGAGCGGGCCGAAGGGGTGCGGGCCCGCCCGGTCGCCGTACAGGGTGGCCGCCGCGATCGCCCCGGAGGCCACCGCGCACACCACCCCCAGCGGGCGCCCGATGCGGCGGGCCTCCGTCATCAGGATCCGGCCCGCGAGCAGCCGGGCCGCGCCCGGGCGGGCCAGCTGGAGCAGCCGCCCGCTGAAGTGGGCCAGCCCCGGACCCGCGAGCGCGAGGCCGACCGCGGTCAGCGCCCAGCCGCCGAGCACCCCGGCCGGGCTGCTCTCCGGGTGACCCGGCATCGGGAACACGTGGCCCTGGCCGCCCCGGCTCACGTACGTCTCAAGGGCGAGGCCCGCCGCGATGAGCGCGAAGCCCCACGGCAGGCCGCTCGCCGGCGTCGGCGCGGGCTCCTCGGGATGCGCGGGGTCGCCCGTCTCGCCGGGGCGCAGGGTGCGCGGGCGCAGTGCGAGTCCGGTCGCCACCGACGCCGTGACCGGCAGGGCGGCGAGCAGGGTCAGGGCGGCCGCCAACGGCATCGGCTGGTCGGCGGCGAGCAGGCCTGCGGCGTCCCCGTCGAAGGGGAGCCCGCTGATGTCGCCGCGCAGGTGGAGGTAGACGAGGAGGGCGACCGCCGAGCCCAGCGTGCACGACACCGCCGTGGACACCGCCGCGAGCGAGGCCAGGCGGGCCGGGCCCAGGCCCACCGCGCAGAGCCCCGAGCGCGGCCGGGTGCTCGGGTCGGTGCGGGCAACGGCCACCGCGAAGTACGCCGCGGCCGCCAGCGGAACCGCGCACCACGCCAGCCGCAGCCCCGACGCGCCGGGATGGCCGACCGCGTACCCGAGCGTGCACAGCAGGAGGAAGCCGACCCCGGCGGACGCGGCGGACACCAGCAGGCGGCGCAGCAGGATCAGGGGATGGGTGCCGCGGGCTAGACGGAGAGCGAGCACGCCGCGATACCCTCCGCGTCCGAACTGCCTTGGTTGTCCCGGGAGTTGACCAGGCGGCCGTCGATGAGGACCACCGTGCGGTCGGCGAGCGCCGCCACGTCCGTGTCGTGGGTCGCGATGAGCGTGGTGATGCGGTGCGAGCGTGCCGCCGCGAGCAGGGTGCGCAACACCTGTTCCCGGTCGGTGCGGTGCAGGCTCGCGGTCGGCTCGTCGGCGAACAGGACGGCGGGCCCGGTGACCAGGGCGCGGGCGATCACCACGCGCTGACGCTGCGCCTGGAGGAGGGCGCGCGGGCGCTTCTTGGCGCACGTGCCGATGTCGAGCCGTTCCAGCCACTCCATCGCGGCCTTCTTGGCGGCGCGGTGTGCGATGCCGCGCAGGAGCAGCGGCAGGGCCGCGTTCTCCCACGCGTTCAGCTCGGGGACCAGGGTGGGCTCGGGGTTGATCCAGCCGAACCGGTCGCGGCGCAGCCGCTCGCGGTCGACGGCGCTCAGGGTGTGCACGGGCCCGCTGTTGAACCACACCTCGCCCTCGTTCGGCACGAGCGCGCCCGACAGACAGCGCAGCAGGGTCGTCTTGCCGCAGCCGCGCGGGCCGCCGACGGCGAGGATCTCGCCCTCGCGGACCCCGACGCTGACATCGGTCAGGGCTGGCGAGCCGCTGTGGGAATGGTGCAGGGAACGCGCCCACAACACGTCGTTGTCCGGCGGAGCCACCATGGTGCATACCTCGGTTCAGATCAGATGTCCTGCTCCCCGTACGGGGGAACGAAGGCAGGGGCCGATCGGTCACTGGGCACGCTAGGGAGTAGGGCGTGGCTGTCCGGACAGCACGCGGCCCGGCCCCGCCCATCTCACTCGGATGGGCGTGGCCGGGCCGGTGCGTACGGTCTAGAGCTTGGTCCAGGCCTGGGTGAGGACCTCGCGCAGGACGCCCTCGATCTCGTCGAAGGTCGACTGGTCGGAGATCAGCGGCGGGGCGAGCTGGACGACCGGGTCGCCGCGGTCGTCCGCCCGGCAGTACAGGCCGTTGTCGTACAGCGCCTTCGACAGGAAGCCGTACAGGACGCGCTCGGTCTCCTCGTCGTTGAACGACTCCTTGGTGACCTTGTCCTTCACCAGCTCGATGCCGTAGAAGAAGCCGTTGCCGCGGACGTCACCGACGATCGGCAGGTCGTGCAGCTTCTTCAGGGTGTCGAAGAAGGCACCCTCGTTGTCGAGGACGTGCTGGTTGAGGCCCTCGCGCTCGAAGATGTCGAGGTTGGCGAGGCCCACCGCGGCGGAGACCGGGTGGCCGCCGAAGGTGTAGCCGTGCAGGAAGGTGTTGTCGCCCTTGTAGAACGGCTCGGCGAGGCGGTCGGAGATGATGCAGGCGCCGATCGGGGAGTAGCCCGACGTCATGCCCTTGGCGCAGGTGATCATGTCCGGGACGTAGTCGAACTTGTCGCAGGCGAACATCGTGCCGAGGCGGCCGAAGGCGCAGATGACCTCGTCGGAGACGAGCAGCACGTCGTACTTGTCGCAGATCTCGCGGACCCGCTGGAAGTAGCCCGGCGGCGGCGGGAAGCAGCCGCCCGCGTTCTGCACCGGCTCCAGGAACACGGCGGCGACGGTCTCGGGGCCCTCGAAGAGGATCTCCTGCTCGATCTGGTCGGCGGCCCAGCGGCCGAAGGCCACCGGGTCGTCGCCGTGGATCGGGGCGCGGTAGATGTTGGTGTTGGGCACCTTGTGCGCGCCGGGGACCAGCGGCTCGAAGGGCGCCTTCAGGGCGGGCAGACCAGTGATGGACAGGGCGCCCTGCGGGGTGCCGTGGTAGGCGACCGCACGCGAGATGACCTTGTACTTCGTGTGGTTGCCGGTGAGCTTGTGGTACTGCTTCGCCAGCTTCCACGCGGTCTCGACGGCCTCGCCGCCACCGGTGGTGAAGAAGACCTTGTTGAGGTCGCCCGGCGCGTAGTTCGCGAGGCGCTCGGCGAGCTCGACGGCCTTGGGGTGGGCGTAGGACCAGACCGGGAAGAAGGCCAGCTCCTGCGCCTGCTTGTAGGCGGTCTCGGCGAGCTCGTGACGGCCGTGGCCGGCGTTGACGACGAACAGGCCCGACAGGCCGTCCAGGTACTTCTTGCCCTTGTCGTCGTAGATGTAGGTGCCCTCGCCACGGACGATGGTGGGAACGGGCGCGTTCTCGTACGACGACATGCGGGTGAAGTGCATCCACAGGTGGTCGTAGGCGGTCTGGCTGAGGTCCTTGCTCACGGCTATCGGGTTCCCCACATATAGGTCTGCTTCTTCAGCTTGAGATAGACGAAGCTCTCGGTGGAGCGCACGCCGGGGAGGGCGCGGATCCTCTTGTTGATCACTTCGAGAAGGTGGTCGTCGTCCTCGCAGACGACCTCCACCATCAGGTCGAAGGAGCCCGCGGTCATCACCACGTACTCGCACTCGGCCATGGCCGTCAGCGCCTCCGCCACGGGGTCGAGGTCGCCCTCGACGCGGATGCCGACCATCGCCTGGCGCCGGAATCCCACGGTGAGCGGGTCGGTGACGGCGACGATCTGCATCACGCCCTGGTCCAGGAGCTTCTGGACGCGCTGGCGCACGGCCGCCTCGGACAGGCCGACGGCCTTGCCGATCGCGGCGTAAGCGCGGCGCCCGTCCTCCTGGAGCTGCTCGATGATCGCCAGGGAGACGGCGTCGATCGACGTTCCGTTGCTGCGACGCGGAGCGTCTGCCTGAGGGGCGGTGCTCGGGAGGCGGGAGGGAGATCCGTTCCCGGTCCTGGGGTCTGTGCTTCGGCTGGCCACGGAGCCACTGTGCACCGACCCGCTCCGTCCCGCAACCCCAAAGCGATGAAATTCGTTGTTCTGTGACCTCCAGGGAACTGAATCCGAAGTTCACGGGCGTCGGGTCTGTCGAAAGCGTCACCTCACCGACTAGGGTGGGCTGTCTCACCCATCGGACATCGGACCGGGAGGCCAGCGAAGTGACCACCGAACTGCGTCGTTTGCGCAACTACATCGACGGAGAGTTCCGCGATGCTGCCGACGGGCGGACCATCGAGGTGGTCAACCCGGCCACGGGCCAGGCGTACGCGACCTCGCCGCTCTCCGGCCAGGAGGACGTGGACGCCGCCATGGCGGCCGCCGCCGCCGCGTTCCCGGCCTGGCGCGACACCACGCCGGCCGAGCGCCAGCGCGTACTGCTCAAGATCGCGGACGCCTTCGAGGAGCGCGCCGAGGAGCTGATCGCCGCCGAGTCGGAGAACACCGGCAAGCCGATCGAGCTCACCCGCACCGAAGAAGTACCGCCGATGCTGGACCAGATCCGCTTCTTCGCGGGCGCGGCCCGGCTGCTCGAAGGCCGCAGCGCCGGCGAGTACATGGAGGGCATGACCTCGATCGTCCGCCGCGAGCCGGTCGGCGTCTGCGCCCAGGTCGCGCCGTGGAACTACCCGATGATGATGGCCGTCTGGAAGTTCGCCCCGGCGCTCGCCGCGGGCAACACCGTCGTCCTCAAGCCCTCGGACACCACCCCGGCCTCGACTGTCCTGATCGCCGAGATCATCGGCGCGATCGTCCCCAAGGGCGTCTTCAACGTCATCTGCGGCGACCGCGACACCGGCCGCGCCATGGTCGAGCACAAGACCCCGGCGATGGCCTCCATCACCGGTTCCGTACGGGCCGGCATGCAGGTCGCCGAGTCCGCCTCCAAGGACGTCAAGCGCGTCCACCTGGAGCTCGGCGGCAAGGCCCCGGTCGTCGTCTTCGAGGACGCCGACATCGCCAAGGCCGTCGAGGACATCGCGGTCGCCGGCTACTTCAACGCCGGCCAGGACTGCACGGCCGCGACCCGCGTGCTCGTCCACGAGTCGATCCACGACGACTTCGTGACCGCGCTCGCCAAGGCCGCCGCCGACACCAAGACCGGGCAGCCGGACGACGCGGACGTCCTGTACGGCCCGCTCAACAACGCCAACCAGCTCAAGCAGGTCTCCGGCTTCATCGACCGCCTCCCCGCGCACGCCAAGGTCGAGGCGGGCGGCCACCGGGTCGGCGAGCAGGGCTACTTCTACGCCCCGACCGTCGTCTCCGGCCTCCAGCAGGACGACGAGATCATCCAGAACGAGGTGTTCGGGCCGGTCATCACCGTCCAGTCCTTCACCGACGAGGCCCAGGCCCTGGAGTACGCGAACGGCGTCGAGTACGCGCTGGCCTCCTCGGTGTGGACCAAGGACCACGCCCGCGCCATGCGGATGTCCAAGAACCTCGACTTCGGCTGCGTGTGGATCAACACCCACATCCCGCTGGTCGCCGAGATGCCGCACGGCGGCTTCAAGAAGTCCGGCTACGGCAAGGACCTCTCGGCGTACGGCTTCGAGGACTACACGCGCATCAAGCACGTGATGACGTCCATCGAGGGCTGAACCACCGCCTGAACGCGCGGAAGGGGCGGGGGAGTTGATCCCCCGCCCCTTCCGCTGCCTCCGCGCCCCCGACAGGGTGTCTGGCCCCCGGCGTACGGCTGTACGCAGCGTCCATTGAACCCGCTGCCCGGCGCGGGCATCCTGCCGGAATGCGACTGACCGCCTTCCCCGCAGCCAGCCCGTTCTCCCGCCGCAGCCTCCTGCGTGCCCTCGGCGGCGGCGCCGCGCTGGCCGCGCTGGCCGGCTGCGGGGTCCCCGCGGCGTACGTCGAACCGGGCGAGCGGGCCGGGCGCGACCGCTCGGCGGCCGACAGGTCCCTCACCTTCGCCAACTGGCCGCTCTACATAGACGTCGACGACAACGACGCCTCCAAGCGCCCGACGCTGGACGCCTTCGCCAAGAGCGCCGGGATCTCCGTCACGTACACCGAGGAGATCAACGACAACGACGAGTTCTTCGGGAAGATCAGCCCGGCCCTGATGAACCATCAGGAGACCGGCCGGGACCTGATGGTGATCAGCGACTGGATGGCGGCCCGGTTCGTGCGGCTCGGCTGGGTGCAGGAGATGGACCGCGCCAAGCAGCCCAACGTCGCCCGCCACCTCGACCCGCAGCTGCGTACCCCCGCCTTCGACAACGGGCGCCTGCACAGCGTCCCGTGGCAGTCCGGGATCACCGGCATCGCGTACAACAAGAAGAAGCTCGGGCGCGAACTCAAGCACGTCGGCGACCTGTGGGATCCGCGGCTCGCGGGCAAGGTGACGCTGTTCTCCGGACTCGACGAGTCGTTCGCGCTCCTGATGCAGGGCAACGGCGTCGACATCACCAAGTGGACCGCGGCCGACTTCCACCGGATGTGCGACCAGGTCGAGAAGCTGGTCGCCAAGAAGCAGATCCGCCGCTTCACCGGCAACGACTACACCAGCGATCTCAACAAGGGCGACGTGCTTGCCTGTCAGGCCTACAGCGGCGACGTGTTCCAGCTCAAGGCGGACAACCCCGACATCGAGTTCGTGGTGCCCGAGGAGGGCGCGGAGCTGTGGGCGGAGTCGATGATGATCCCCAACCTGGCCCGCCACAAGGCGAACGCGGAGGCCCTGGTCGACCACTACTACGACCCGCAGGTCGCCGCCGAGCTGGCCGCCTCGGTCAACTACGTCTGCCCGGTGCCCGCCGCCCGCGAGGTCCTCGCCTCCTCCAAGGACAAGGACGAGGCCGAACTCGCCGAGAACCCGCTGATCTTCCCCGACGACGCGATGCGGGGGCGGCTCGCGATCGCCCGCGACATCACCTCCGAGGAACGGGCCGAGTTCGCGAAGCGGTGGAACGCGATCGTGGGGCTGTAGTGGGGCGGGCTGTGGGTGGACCCGGCTTTTGAACGCGTTCAACAGGGGCGTACGCTGCGATCATGAGCGAGCGAAACGCCCTGTTGCGGCGTACCCGCGTGTGGCTGGCCGTCTTCATCGTCTGTCTCGTACTGAGCGGACTGACGGCCTTTCCCCTGGTCCACGAACTGCACTGGACGCAGTCCCTGTTGCGGAACACGCCCCTTGGCGACTGGCTGCCGGGGCTGGGCGCCTGGATCGACCGGGTGCGGAACGGGCTGGACTCAGCGGACGCCGAGTACCCGTTCCTGCTGTACGGGACGGACTGGCTGGCCTTCGCCCATCTCGTCATCGCGGTCGCCTTCTACGGGCCGCTGCGCGATCCCGTCCGCAACATCTGGGTCGTCGAGTTCGGGATGATCGCCTGCGCGGGAATCATCCCGCTCGCGCTGATCTGCGGCCCCATCAGGGGGATTCCCTTCTGGTGGTCGGTGATCGACATGTCGTTCGGGGTGTTCGGGGTGATCCCGCTGTACGTGGTGCGGCGCAAGATCAAGGCGTTGGAGGCGATGGGGACGCCGGTGGCGGCGTGAGGCGTGAGGGTCAGGAGGGGTCCGGGGCGCCGAACGTGGCGATCATGACGCGCATGGCGGTGGGGTTCATGTCCGAGCCCTTCGCGTCCGTGGAGTTGACGCTGTACACCAGGGTCCGCGAGAGCGCCCCGGTCGGCGACACCGTCGCCGCGATCACCGTGTTGTAGCCCCAGCGCCCGCCCGTCTTGCCCCATACGTCCCGGCCGCCGAGCCGCATCGTCGACAGACCCGCGCTGTACGCCGCCGGCTTGCCCGTCCTCATGTCGCGCACCGATGCGCCGGGCAGCGTGAACATCTCCTTCAGCTGTGCCGCACGTACGACCTGGCCGGTGAACAGGGCGCGCGTGAAGTGCTCCAGGTCGGCCGTGGTGGAGATCAGGTCGCCCGCCGCGAACGTGTCCCCGGCGCCCCACACCGTCACGTCCCGCAGCTCGGCCGAGCCGTCCGGCCCGGTGAACACCTGGTAGCCGTGGTTGTGCGGGCCGCGGATGGCGGGGTCGGCGCCGGGCACGTAGGTGTTCGTCAGGCGCAGGGGCCGCAGGATGCGGGTGGCCAGCTGGCGGGCGTACGCGTCGCCCGTGACCCGCTCGATCAGGAGGCCGGCCACCGTGTAGCCGATGTTGTCGTAGTGCTGCTGGGTGCCGGGCGTGAAGTCCGGCTTCCGCGCTGTCGCCTCGCGTACGACATCGGCGGGGTCGCGGCTCTCGAAGCGGTGCGCGTACAGGTAGTCCAGGGAGTCGTCGGGTGAGCCGACCGACGGTATGCCGCTGGTGTGGTTGAGGAGTTGACGGACCGTCACTTCGTTGTACGCCGCCGGGATCAGGTCGGGCAGGTAGGCGCGCACCGGGCGGTTCAGGTCGACCCGGCCCTCGCCCGCGAGTTGCAGCACCATGGCCGCGGTGAAGACCTTGGTGACCGACCCCGCCCGGAACCGCGCGTTCGGGTCCGCCGGGGCACCGCTCGTCAGGTCGTGCACCCCGGCACTGCCGAGCCAACTGCCCTCGGTGCCGCCGACTCTCACCAGCGCGGCGGTCGCGTCCGCACCCGGCTTCCCGGCGCCCGCGATGGCCGCGCGCAGGGCGGCGGTGTCGAGGGTGCGGGCAGCGCGGTGGGCGGCGGTCCGGCTCGCGCCGGGTGCCGGGGAGGCGGCGAGGGCCGGGGCCGCCGACATCCCCAGGACCAGAGCGGTGGCTATGAGTGTGGTGCGGGTGCGGGTGCCGGTGTTCATGGTGGGTCTCCGTGATCGGGCGGGTGGGCCGTCGTGCTGATGGATCCCATCCTGCTGATCACGGGGCTTGCGCGGATCGCCGTGGCGGGGGGTTCTGAGGGCCCCGCCTTCTCGCCCGGCCGGGGGAATCGGGCGAGTCATCCTCCCCCTGGGGAGGGAGGCGCTCCCCTGCCGAGGGGAGAACGCGACACTCTCGCCACGCGGGGCGGGCCGCTCAAGAGGACGGCGCCCCCGCCGAGATCAGGCCCGTCTCGTACGCGCAGATCACCGCCTGGATGCGGTCGCGCAGGCCCAGCTTCGCCAGCACATGGCCGACGTGCGTCTTCACCGTGTGCTCGGAGACGGTCAGTTCGGCCGCGATCTCGGCGTTGGACAGGCCCCGGCCGAGCAGGAGCAGCGTCTCGCGTTCGCGGGCGGTCAGCGCGTCGAGCCGTCCGGAGGGCACTGGGGCCGCGGGCCGTGAGGTGTACTCGGCGACCAATCGCCGCGCCACCGACGGTGCGAGCAGTGCGTCCCCGGCCGCCACCACCCGTACCGCGTGCACCAGATCGTCCCGCCGGACGTCCTTGAGGAGGAAGCCGCTCGCCCCCGCGTGCAGTGCCTCGTACACGTACTCGTCGGAGTCGAAGGTGGTCAGCATCACCGTGCGGCAGGCGCTCGTCGCGCTGATCGCCCGGCACGCCTCGATGCCGTCCAGGTGCGGCATCCGGATGTCGAGCAGCGCCACGTCGGGCGCCAACCGGCGCACCGCGTCGACGGCTTGGGCGCCGTCGCCCACCTCCGCGACCACCTCGATGTCCGGCTGCACGTCCAGGATCAGGGCGAAGCCGCTGCGGACCAGCTCCTGGTCGTCGGCCACCACCACACGGATCGTCACATCCCCACCTCCGCGGTGGAGGTTACCGAGGGGGTGGCGGGCAGCGGGATGACGGCCCTCACCTCGAAGCCCCGGCCGTCCGGGCCCGGGCCCGCCGAGGCGGTGCCCCCGTGCGCCGCCGCGCGTTCGCGGATGCCGATCAGGCCGTGGCCGGTACCGGGGCCGGGTGCGGCGCCCGGTCCGCCGCCGTCGTCCAGGACCCTGATCATCAACTCCCGCTCCATATAAGCCAGTTGGACCTGGACCGTGCGGGCTGCCGCGTGTTTCACCGCGTTCGTCAGGGCCTCCTGCACGATCCGGTACACGCTTGCCCCGGTGTCCGGCGGAAGGCGGCGGGGCGCGCCTTTCGTCTCGTACGCGACCGAGGGGCCGCCCAGCGACACCCGCTCGACCAGCGCGGGCAGCGCCGCCGTGCCCGGCTGCGGCTCGCGCGGGGCATCCGGCGCGGTCTCCTCGCGCAGCACCCCCAGCATCCGGCGCAGCTGCACCATCGCGTCCCGGCCCGTCTCGGAGATCGCCTCGAACGCCGCCTCGGCGCGGGCCGGCGCCGCCCGCACCGCGACCGGGCCCGCCTCCGCCTGCACGATCATGATGCTGACGGCGTGCGACAGGATGTCGTGCATCTCCCGCGCGATCCGGGCCCGTTCATGCGCCGCGGCCTGCTCGGCCTCGATGCGGTTGGCCCGCTCCAGCTGTGCCGCGCGGTCCTCGACGGCCGCGGTGTAGGCCTGCCTGGTGTGGGTGAGCCGCCCGAGCGCGTAGGCGGCACCGAAGACGAAGAAGGAGAACATCAGCTCCTTGGCGTCCTCGGTGTTGAGCGCCACGGAGGGCACGATGAGCGCGGCGACCAGCGCGGCGACTCCGACCCGCCGGCGCACCGGGGACAGCGCGGCCACCGAGTAGAGGGCGACGAGCCCCGGGTAGGGCAGCGGCTGGCCGGGCCCATCCAGGGTCAGCTTGTACGCCGCTCCCGCCGCCAGGACCGCGAGCGTCACCGCGACCGGGGCCCGGCGCCGCCACACCAGCGGCAGCACGGCCAGCGAGGTCAGCGCGTAGTCCGCCCAGGTGGCCGGGCGCAGCCCGTCGGGCCGCTCCACGACGAACGGGATCGACATCGCCACCTGCACCAGCAGGGCGAGCCCGATGTCGACGGCCCACCCGTTCGCCGCCCGCAGCCGAGCCGTCAGACGTGCCGTACTACCCACCCCGTGTCCCCCCGGTCGCCTTGAAGTGCGCCTCGAAGTGCGGCTCGAAGTGCCGCTGTTCACCGCCCGGACAGGATGCCGCGCAGCGCGTCCACCCGGTTGGTGGTGATCGCGTCCACCCCGTACCCGATGAGCCGGCGCTGCGTGCGCGCGGTGTCCGCGGTCCATGCGGAGACGAGCATCCCGTCCCGGTGGACCCGCTGCACCAGATCCGAACCGACAAGCCCGAAGCGGTAGTTGAGCCAGCGCGGCTTGATGGCGTCGACCAGGGCGGGCCGCGGCGGGGCGGGCTTCGTCCAGGTCAGGGCGATCTCGGCGCCCGGGTCGGCGGCGCGCACCCGCAACATGGCGACCGGTCCCGCGCAGTAGTAGACCCGCTGGCCCGCGCCGCATTCGCGGACCGTGTTCACCGCCGTGCGCACCGACTCCTCGGTGGCGCCCGGCAGATCGAGCATCACCCGGTGCGCGCCGACCGCGATCAGCGCCTGGCGCAGGGTGGGAACCCCGCCGCCGGTGACCTCGCGGAGTTCCTCGTAGGGGATCGCGGCCACCGGGCGGTCGAAGTCCCACAGCCGTTTCAGCGTCTCGTCGTGCAGCAGCACCGGCACGCCGTCCCGGGTCGTGCGGACGTCGATCTCGACCGCGTCCGCGCCCCGCTCCAGAGCCGAGGCGATGGAGGGGAGCGTGTTCTCGCGGACGCGGTACGGGTCGCCGCGGTGGGCCACTGCTGTCACGGTGCGCATGGGGCCATTGTGCTGAGCGGCGCGGAGGTCAGCCAGCCGGCGACGGGCCACGGGCTCTCAGCGGGGCGGGGCCATTTCGCGGTGCATCAGCGGGCCAGCCACTTCGCGGTGTAGTCGTCGATCTCGCCGGCGAGCCGCGTCTTGCCCGCGGGGTCCAGGAACGACGCCTCGACGGCGTTCTTGGCGAGGTCCGCCAGGCCCCGCTCGTCCAGGTCCAACAGGCGGGCGGCGACGGCGTACTCGTTGTTGAGGTCGCTGCCGAACATCGGCGGATCGTCGCTGTTGATCGTGACGAGGACGCCCGCGGCCGCCATCTCCTTGACGGGGTGCCGGTCCAGGTCGGGCACCACCCGGGTCGCCAGGTTGGACGTCGGGCAGACCTCCAGGGCGATCCGGTGCTCGGCGAGGTGCTTGAGGAGCGCCGGGTCCTGGGTGGCGCTGGTGCCGTGGCCGATGCGCTCGGCGCGCAGCTCGATCAGCGCGTCCCAGATCGACTGCGGGCCCGTGGACTCTCCCGAGTGCGGTACGGAGTGCAGCCCCGCGGCGATGGCGCGGTCGAAGTACGGCTTGAACTGCGGCCGTGGCACCCCGATCTCGGGGCCGCCGAGGCCGAAGGACACCAGGCCCTCGGGACGCACCCGGTCCTCGGTGGCGAGCCGGGCCGTCTCGGCGGCCGCGTCCAGACCGGCCTCGCCCGGAATGTCGAAGCACCAGCGAAGCACCGTGCCGAACTCGGTCTCGGCGGCCTTGCGGGCGTCCTCGATCGCGTCCATGAAGGCGAGTTCGTCGATGCCCCGGCGGGTGGAGGAGAACGGCGTGATGGTCAACTCGGCGTAGCGGATGTTCTGCCGGGCCATGTCCCGTGCCACCTCGTAGGTGAGAAGGCGCACATCCTCCGGGGTGCGGATGAGGTCGACGACCGAGAGGTAGACCTCGATGAAGTGGGCGAAGTCCGTGAACGTGAAGTAGTCGGCGAGCGCCTCGGGATCGGTGGGGACCTTCGAGTCCGCGTGGCGGGCGGCCAGTTCGGCCACGATGCGCGGCGAGGCGGAGCCGACGTGGTGCACGTGGAGCTCCGCCTTGGGCAGCCCCGCGATGAAGGGGTGCAGGTCGGTCATGGGGTCCTCCATGGGTCTGCCGCGAGGGTCCTCGCGCGTTCGGCGGCGTTCGGCCTTCGCCCGTCGGGGATCATGGTAGGCCGGGCGGCCCCGCCCGGAACCCGGGGCCGTAGCATGACGGAACCACGATGGGGGAGGCCCATGTCAGACAACACCCAGAAGCCGTCGGGAGGCCAGGAGCCCCGCGACCCCTGGGCACCGCCGGAGCACAAGGTTCCGCTGGACAAGCCGCCGGTGCACGACCAGCAGACGGTCATCTCGATGCCCGGTGCCGACGGACAGAACGCCACCCCGCCCCAGGGAGCCCCCGGCGCCCCGGCCCAGGGCCCCTTCCCCGGTGCGCCCGGGCAGCAGGCTCCCGGCCCCGGCTTCGGCAGCCCGACGCCGCCGCCCGGCCAGGCGGCCCCCGGCAGCTACGGCTACCCCAGCTACCCGCAGCAGCCCGCCCAGGGCTACCCCGGATACCCGGGGCAGCAGCCCGCATACGGCTACCCCGGCTGGACCGGGATGCCCGCCCCGCAGAACGGGTTCGGCATAGCCGCGATGGTGCTCGGCATCGCCGCGTGTGTGCTCATGATCTGCACCTGGGGCATCGCCGGCATCGTGCTCGGCGCCCTCGCGCTGATCTTCGGCCTGCTCGGCAAGGGGCGCGCCACCCGCGGCGAGGCCAACAACCGGGGCCAGGCGATCGCGGGCATCATCATGGGCATCGCCGGGATCGTGCTCGGCATCGTGATCCTCGTGCTGCTGATCGTGCTGGTGGCCAACGCGCCCTCGCACCACAGTGACTACAACGGATACGACGACTACTCGTCCTTCCTGTCGCTGGCCGTGTCCGGCCGCTGAGGAACCCCCGGGCGAGAGGGCCGCACCGGCCCCCTCCGCTCGGGCCGGGCCCCGCCCGCCGGTTCCGAGGCAGGGCACCCGCCCGGCCACAGGCGCTCAGCGCAGCCGCTCGCGGGCCTCCGTCAGCGCGAAACCCAGCAGGTTCAGGCCACGCCAGCGCGTGGGATCGTCCGCCTCCGGGGCGTCCGCCGCCAGGCCGATGCCCCAGATCAGGTCCAGCGGGCTCGCCTCGACGAGCACCCGGTTCCCGGTGCCGAGCAGATACTCCCGCAGCGCCTCGTCCTGACCGAACTTGTGCAGGCTGCCGGCCAGGACGATCCCGTACCGCTCCCGCCGCCACACCGCCTCGTCGAAGCCGCGCACCAGGCGCCCGGCCTTCTTCGCGAGCGCGGGGTTCGCCGCCGTGAGCGCCGCGCGCTCCGCCTCCGGGTCTTTGAACAGCCGCGCCTTCGACGCCATCATCCAGTGCTCGGCCGTCGCGTACTCGACCCCGTCGACCACGAAGCGCGACGGCCACCATTGACTGAAACAGCTCGCGCCGAGCGTCCCGTCCCGCTGCGGCCGGTGTCCCCAGAAATGCAGAAACTTGATCCGGTCACCCTTCTTGACCTGCGTGATCAGCTCGTCCAGCGGTGCGCGGTCCCCCGTGATCTCTCCCATGCACGCGAGTCTGGCACGCGCCACTGACACTACGTCGGGCCATGACCGCCCCGACGCGACACATGGTCGACAGATTCCGTCGCGTAACCAAAAGGCAACAACGGAATCACTTGTTGGCCAGATGCCGCTCTGCCAGGATCGTCACTCAAATCGAGCTGAAGCTACGAAGAACGTGGGCGACATGGACACCGACAACGGCAACGGCAATCGCACCCCGGCAGCACACCCCTTCCCGGCCCGGGACCGCTTCGCGGCCGGTGCCCAGTACATCGGCGGACGGCTGCGCCCCGGCACCTCAGGACGCCGCCACGCGGTCGTCGACCCGGCGACGGGGAACACGGTGTACGAGTACGAGCTCGCGGGTCCCGCCGATGTCGACGCCGCGGTCGCCGCGGCCAAGGACGCCTTCCCCGGCTGGTCCGGCGCCACCCCCGGCGAGCGCTCCGCCGCCCTGCACCGCCTCGCGGAGGTCCTGGCCGAGCGCGCCGAGGAGTTCGCGCTGGCCGAGTCCCTCCAGTGCGGCAAGCCGATCAAGCTGAGCCGGGAGTTCGACGTACCCGGCACCATCGACAACACCGCGTTCTTCGCGGGCGCGGCCCGGCACCTGGAGGGCAGGTCGGCAGGGGAGTACTCGGGCGACCACACCTCGTACGTACGCCGCGAGCCCATCGGGGTCGTCGGGTCCATCGCGCCCTGGAACTACCCGCTCCAGATGGCCGCCTGGAAGATCCTCCCGGCGATCGCCGCGGGCAACACCATCGTCCTCAAGCCCGCCGAGACCACCCCGCTGACCTCGCTCCTGTTCGCCGAGGCCGCGACGGAGGCCGGCATCCCGGACGGCGTCGTGAACATCGTCACCGGGGCCGGAAAGGACGCGGGCGAGCACCTCGTCGGGCACCCGGACGTCGTCATGACCTCCTTCACCGGGTCCACCGGGGTCGGCAAGCGCGTCGCCGAGATCGCCACGGCCACCGTCAAGCGGCTCCACCTCGAACTCGGCGGCAAGGCCCCCTTCGTGGTCTTCGACGACGCCGATCTGGAGGCCGCCGTGCACGGCGCGGTCGCCGCATCCCTCATCAACTCGGGCCAGGACTGCACCGCCGCCACCCGCGCCTACGTCCAGCGCCCGCTGTACGAGGCCTTCGTCGAGCGGACCGCCGCCCTCATGGAGACCGTCCGGATCGGCGACCCGTTCCGCGAGGACACCGACCTCGGCCCGCTGATCTCGCACGCCCACCGCGACCGCGTCGCCGGATTCGTCGAGCGGGCCAGGGCCTACGCCCGGATCGTCACCGGCGGCGAGGCCCCCAAGAACGACGGCGCCTACTACCGGCCCACCCTCATCGCGGACGCCCCCCAGGACGGCGAGGTCGTCCAGGCCGAGATCTTCGGCCCGGTCCTGGTGGTGCTGCCCTTCGACACCGACGACGAGGGCATCGGCCTCGCCAACGACACCCCCTACGGCCTCGCCGCCTCCGCCTGGAGCCGCGACGTGTACCGCACGGGACGTGCCACCCGCGAGATCAAGGCGGGCTGCGTGTGGGTCAACGACCACATTCCGATCATCAGCGAGATGCCGCACGGCGGCTACAAGGCGAGTGGCTACGGAAAGGACATGTCGGCGTATTCCTTCGAGGAGTACACGCAGGTCAAGCACGTGATGTACGACAACACGGCGGTCGCCGCGAAGGACTGGCACCGCACGATCTTCGGGGACCGATAGCAGAGGCGGCCCGACCAGGCCACCGAACCCACCCGAAAGGGCATTCAGCGCATGGAGCAGTACGAGCCCGAAAGCCTGTCCGCGGCCCAACTGGCCGCCATCCGGCGCAGCATGACCAACGGCCGGGGCGCCCTGACCCGCCGGTCCCTGCTGCGCGCCTCGGGCGTCGGCGCGCTCACCGTCGGCGGCCTCGCCGGCCTGAGCGCCTGTGGCATCCCGGCCGCCAAGAAGGAGAACGGCACCGGACCGTCCAACGCGGACCACTCCGCCCAGGAGAAGGACGTCAACTTCTCCAACTGGACGCAGTACATGGACATCAGCGACGACAAGAAGCACCATCCGACGCTGGACGAGTTCACCCGCCGCACCGGGATCCAGGTCAAGTACACCGAGGACATCAACGACAACGTCGAGTTCTTCGGCAAGATCAAGCCGCAGCTCGCGGCCGGCCAGGACACCGGCCGGGACCTCGTCGTCCTCACGGACTGGCTCGCCGCCCGGCTCATCCGGCTCGGCTGGGCGCAGCAGCTCGACCCGGCGCACCTGCCGCACGCGTACGCCAACCTGGCGCCCCAGTTCCGGATGCCCGACTGGGACCCGGGCCGCGCCTACTCCTATCCCTGGACCGGCATCCCGACCGTCATCGCCTACAACGCCAAGGCGACCGGCGGCAAGAAGGTCGACTCGATCACCCAGCTGCTCGACGACCCGAGCCTCAAGGGCCGGGTCGGCTTCCTGTCCGAGATGCGCGACACGGTCGGCATGACCCTGCTCGACCTCGGCAAGGACCCGGCGAAGTTCACCGACGCCGACTTCGACGCCGCGATCGGACGCCTCCAGAAGGGCGTCGACACCAAGCAGATCCGCCGCTTCACCGGCAACGACTACACCGGCGACCTGGTGAAGGGCGACCTGGCGGCCTGTGTCGCCTGGGGCGGCGACGTCACCCAGCTGCGCTCCGACAACCCGGACATCAAGTACGCGATCCCGGCGGCCGGTTACATGACCTCCAGCGACAACCTGCTGGTCCCGGCGAAGGCCCGGCACCAGAGCAACGCCGAGAAGCTGATCGACTACTACTACGAGCTCCCGGTGGCCGCCAAGCTCGCCGCGTTCATCAACTACCAGTGCCCGGTCGACGGGGTCCGCGACGAACTCGCCAGGATCGACCCGGCGCTCGCGCAGAACGAACTCATCCTGCCGGACCGGGAGATGACCGCGAAGTCCCACTCCTTCCGCTCGCTCAGCGAGGCCGAGGAGACGGCGTACGAGCAGAAGTTCTCCAAGCTCATCGGATCCTGAGCCGCCCCGCGCCCCCTGATCAGAGTCCCCCCTTCCCCTCAACACCCTGGGACCCCACCCATGACAGACAGCACCGCCGGCGGCGACGTCCGCCTCACCGGGATCAGCAAGACGTACGGCTCCTTCACCGCCGTCCACCCGCTCGAACTGACCGTCCCGCAGGGCTCGTTCTTCGCCCTGCTCGGCGCGTCCGGCTGCGGCAAGACCACCACGCTCCGCATGATCGCCGGACTTGAGGAGCCGACCACCGGCACGGTCTTCCTCGGCGACAAGGACGTCACCGACCTGCCGCCCTACAAGCGGCCGGTGAACACCGTCTTCCAGTCGTACGCCCTCTTCCCGCACCTGAACGTCACGGAGAACATCGCCTTCGGGCTGCGCCGGCGGGGCATCAAGTCGGTGAAGAAACAGGTCGACGACATGCTGGAGCTCGTGCAGCTCGGCGACTTCGCGCACCGCAAGCCGCACCAGCTCTCCGGCGGCCAGCAGCAGCGCGTCGCGGTCGCCCGCGCGCTCATCAACCACCCCCAGGTGCTGCTCCTGGACGAGCCGCTCGGCGCCCTCGACCTCAAGCTGCGCCGCCAGATGCAGCTGGAGCTCAAGCGCATCCAGACCGAGGTCGGCATCACGTTCGTGCACGTCACCCACGACCAGGAGGAGGCCATGACGATGGCCGACACGGTCGCGGTGATGAACGGCGGCCGCGTCGAACAGCTCGGCGCCCCGGCCGACCTGTACGAGAACCCGAAGACCACGTTCGTCGCGAACTTCCTCGGCACCTCCAACCTCATCGAGGCCGAGATCGTGGAATCGAGCGGCGACGACATCGTGGTCAGCGCGGGCGGCGCCAAGCTGAGGCTGCCCGGGGGGCGATGTCCGGCCGCCACGACCAGCGGCGGCAAGATCCTCGTCGGCGTACGCCCCGAGAAGATCTCGCTCGCGCACCGCGACGACGAGGGCGCGATCGCGGAGGGCCGCAACCGCGTCCCGGGCCGCATCGTCGACTCGTCCTTCATCGGCGTCTCCACCCAGTACCTGGTGGACTCCCCGGCGGGCAACGGGCTCTCCGTGTACGAGCAGAACATCGAGCGCGACACCCGGCTCACCCCCGGCGCCGAGGTCGTCCTGCACTGGAACCCGGCGCACACCTTCGGCCTGGACGCCGCCCAGGCCATCGACGCGGGCGTCGAGAAGGTCGAGGACGCCGCGTGACCGCCCTGGCCGAAGCGGCCCCTTCTCAACAAGGCGACCTCCCGGTGCGCAAGGGCTCCACCCGCAAGCGGCTCGTCCCGTACTGGCTGCTGCTGCCCGGCATCCTCTGGCTGATCGTGTTCTTCGCGCTGCCGATGGTGTACCAGGCCTCAACTTCCGTACAGACAGGCTCACTTGAGAAGGGCTTCCAGGTCACCTGGCACTTCCAGACGTACTGGGACGCCTTCAAGGAGTACTACCCGCAGTTCGTCCGCTCCCTGCTCTACGCGGGAACCGCGACCCTGCTGTGTCTGCTGCTCGGCTATCCGCTGGCCTATCTGATCGCCTTCAAGGCGGGCCGTTGGCGCAACCTGGTCCTGGTCCTCGTCATCGCGCCGTTCTTCACCAGCTTCCTGATCCGCACCCTGGCGTGGAAGACGATCCTGGCCGACGGCGGTCCGGTGGTGCACGCGCTGGGCTCGCTGCACGTCCTGGACGTCACCAACTGGCTGGGCTGGACCGAGGGCAACCGGGTCCTGGCCACGCCCATGGCGGTGGTGTGCGGACTCACGTACAACTTCCTGCCGTTCATGATCCTGCCGCTCTACACCTCCCTTGAGCGCATCGACTCCCGGCTGCACGAGGCGGCCGGCGACCTGTACGCGACGCCCGCCACCACCTTCCGCAAGGTGACGTTCCCGCTGTCGATGCCCGGGGTCGTCTCCGGCACCCTGCTCACGTTCATCCCGGCCAGCGGCGACTACGTGAACGCCGAACTGCTGGGCTCCACCGACCAGAAGATGGTCGGCAACGTCATCCAGTCGCAGTTCCTGCGGGTCCTCGATTACCCGACGGCCGCCGCCCTCTCCTTCATCCTGATGGCGATCGTCCTGATCATGGTCACCGTCTACATCCGCCGAGCCGGGACGGAGGAACTGGTCTGATGCCCGTTCTCAAGTGGCTGCGCCGCAACCTCGTGGTCATCGCGGGGCTCGCGACGCTCGCGTATCTGATCCTGCCGAACGTCGTCGTGATGGTGTTCTCGTTCAACAAGCCGAACGGGCGCTTCAACTACTCCTGGACGCGGTTCTCGACCGACGCCTGGCAGGACCCGTGCGGGGTCGCCGACATGTGCGGCTCGCTGTCGCTGTCGCTCCAGATCGCCCTGTGGGCGACGATCGGCTCGACCGTGCTCGGCGCGATGATCGCGTTCGCCCTGGTGCGCTACCGGTTCCGGGCGCGCGGCGCGATCAACTCGCTGATCTTCCTGCCGATGGCGATGCCCGAGGTCGTGATGGCCGCGTCCCTGCTCACGCTCTTCCTCAACATGGGCGCGCAACTGGGCTTCTGGACGATCCTCATCGCCCACATCATGTTCTGCCTCAGCTTCGTCGTCACCGCCGTCAAGGCCCGTGTGATGTCCATGGACCCGCGCCTTGAGGAGGCCGCGCGCGATCTCTACGCGGGTCCCGTCCAGACATTCCTGCGGGTGACGCTGCCGATCGCCTCGCCCGGCATCGCGGCGGGCGCGCTGCTCGCCTTCGCGCTCTCCTTCGACGACTTCATCATCACCAACTTCAACGCGGGCTCCACCGTGACCTTCCCCATGTTCGTGTGGGGCTCGGCGCAGCGCGGCACACCCGTGCAGATCAACGTCATCGGGACGGCCATGTTCATCATTGCCGTCGCGGTGGTCGCAGCCGGACAATTCATTGCGAACCGGCGCAAGAACAGCGCGAAAGCGTAACCGAACGCAGTTCCTGAGGGAGTTGGAATCATGGCCGTGACCCGAGCCATGAACAGTGCAGCACGACAGTCCCTGGCGGGCGCGAAGCCCGTCCCCTTCTGGCTGGAGGACCCCGGCCGCCCCGAGGCCCTGCCCGCCCTCACCGGCGACGAGAAGTGCGACCTCCTCGTCGTCGGCGGCGGCTACAGCGGGCTGTGGACCGCGCTCATCGCCAAGGAGCGCGAGCCGGGCCGCGACGTCGTCCTCATCGAGGGCAAGGAGATCGGCTGGGCCGCCTCCGGCCGCAACGGCGGCTTCTGCGCCGCCTCCCTCACCCACGGCCTCGGCAACGGACTCGCCCGCTGGCCGCACGAGCTGGCCCGGCTCGAAAAGCTGGGCGCGGCGAACCTCGACGCCATCCAGGCCGCCGTCGCCCGCTACGACATCGACTGCGACTTCGAGCGGACCGGCGAGATCGACGTCGCCACCGAGCCCCACCAGCTCGAAGAGCTGCACGAGATGTACGAGGAGGCGACGAACCTCGGCTTCGGCGGGCTCGAACTCCTCGACGAGGAGGCCCTGCGGGCCGAGGTCGACTCACCCACCTTCCTCGGCGGGCTCTGGGACCGCGACGGCGTCGCCATGCTCCACCCGGCCAAGCTCGCCTGGGGCCTGAAGCGGGCCTGCCTCGATCTGGGCGTACGGATCTACGAACACACCCCGGGCCTCTCGCTGGCCCGGGTCGGCACCGGCATGGGCGTGCGCACCCCCTACGGCAAGATCCGCGCGGAGCACGTGGCGCTCGGAACCAATGTGTTCCCCTCGCTGGTCAAGCGGCTTCGGCCGTACACGGTCCCGGTGTACGACTACGCGCTGATGACCGAGCCGCTGAACGCCGCCCAGCTCGCGTCGATCGGCTGGCACCGGCGCCAGGGGCTCGGGGACTCGGCCAACCAGTTCCACTACTTCCGGCTCTCCGCCGACAACCGCATCCTGTGGGGCGGCTACGACGCGGTGTACCAGTACGGCGGGAAGGTGCGCAGCGAGTACGACGACCGGCCCGAGACCTACGCCAAGCTCGCCGAGCAGTTCTTCCACTGCTTCCCGCAGCTGGAGGGACTGCGCTTCAGCCACGCCTGGGGCGGCGCGATCGACACCTGCTCGCGCTTCTCGGCGTTCTTCGGCACCGCCCACGCCGGCCGGGTCGCGTACGCCGCCGGATACACCGGGCTCGGGGTCGGGGCGACCCGGTTCGGCGCCGAGGTGATGCTCGACCTCCTGGCGGGGGAGCACACCGAGCGCACCGACCTTGAGATGGTGCGCACCAAGCCGCTGCCCTTCCCGCCGGAACCGGTGGCCTGGGCGGGCATCGGCCTCACCAAGTGGTCGCTCGCCCGCGCCGACGAGAACGGCGGCCGGCGCAACCTGTGGCTCAAGGCGATGGACCGGGTCGGCCTCGGTTTCGACAGCTGACACGGTTCGACTGCTTGATCACGTCGTGCGCCCCCGGTCACGCCGGGGGCGCACTTCTTCCGTTCATGGTGTGACCCAGTTCACTACTGCGAGGTGCCCGAAGTCGCGTCATAGCCCGGCCCGTCGGCCCTCTCGCTCGTGGACGCACTGGCTGTGCCCAGTGGAGTGGGACCGGACGGAGGACGGCAATGAGTGCCTCGGGGTCGAAGACCGCGGTGGAATGGCTGGCGTCGGTGGCGCCGGATCCCGACGCCTGCCGGTGGGAATGGGAGCGAAGCCCCCTGGGGATCGCTCTCCTTCCGGCCGGCAGGCGCTGGGACGTACTGATCCTGCCGGGCGAGCTCGGAGGTCACACGCTCGACGTGCTGACCCGGCTCGTGGACCGGCCGGGTCCCGTGCTCGCCGACTTCGGCGACGAGCGGATGGGTTTCTTCGTGCCGCCGGGCACGGCGGCACGGTGGCTCGGCACGGGGGTGCGCGGGGCGGGTGCCGGCACCTGGATCGTGGTGCCGTACCCGGGCCGGGCGACCGGCGGGGTGCGCTGGCTGGTGCCGCCCGACGGCTCGGGCACCCTCACCGACCCGACCCTCCTGGAGCTGGCGATGCACGAGGCGGCGGCTCGCATCGCGCGGGACGGGGGCAAGCGGGACTGACGCCGGGCTGCTCAGTGCCAGAGGTCTTGACAACCTGATTGGTCTGGACCATGTTGTGCGGGCTCCGTGTCTCAATTCCCCCTTGCCAGGAGGCAGTTGTGGACCGCACCAGACATCCGGCCCGCCGGTCATCCCTGTTCGCCGCCCTGACGGCGGCCGCCCTCGCCGCGGCCGGACTCGTCGCCACGGCGCCGTCCGCGCGCGCCGCCGACACCGACCTCATCCGCAACGGCGGCTTCGAATCCGGACTCGACGGCTGGAGCTGCACCGCGGGCAGCGGCGCAGTCGTCTCCTCACCCGTGCGCAGCGGCACCGGCGCCCTGAAGGCGACCCCGGCCGGCAGCGACAACGCGCAGTGCTCCCAGAGTGTGGCCGTCCAGCCCAACTCCACCTACACGCTGAGCAGTTGGGTGCAGGGCAGCTACGTCTACCTCGGCGCCTCGGGCACCGGCACCACCGACGTGTCGACCTGGACCCAGTCCGCGCCGTCCTGGCAGCAGCTGACGACCAGCTTCAAGACCGGCACGAGCACCACCTCGGTGACCGTCTACACGCACGGCTGGTACGGCACCCCCGCGTACGAGGCCGACGACGTCACCCTGATCGGCCCCGGCGGCGCCCCCGTCCGGATCCCCGCCGCCCCCGCCGGGCTCACCGCCTCCGGCGCCACCTCCTCCAGCATTGGCCTGAGCTGGTCCCCGGCCACCGGCGCCACCGGCTACAACGTGTACCGGGACGGCGCCAAGGCGGCCTCGGTGAACGGGACTTCGGCCACCGTCACGGGCCTTTCCCCGAGCACCTCGTACGCCTTCCAGGTCACCGCGACCAACTCCGCGGGCGAGTCCCCGAAGTCGGCCACCGTCACCGCGGCCACCACGGGCGGCGGAGGCAACCCGGGCGGCGGACACGCGCTCGTCGGCTATCTGCACGCGTCCTTCGCCAACGGCGCGGGCTACACGCGCATGGCGGACGTCCCCGACGACTGGAACATCATCGATCTCGCCTTCGGCGAACCGACCTCGGCGACCTCGGGCGAAATCCGGTTCAACCTGTGCCCGGTCAGTGAGTGTCCGACGGTCGAGTCGCCCGGGGACTTCAAGGCGGCCATCAAGGCCAAGCAGGCCGCGGGCAAGAAGGTGCTCATCTCGATCGGCGGCCAGAACGGACAGGTCCAGCTCACCACGACCGCCGCCCGCGACACCTTCGTCTCCTCCGTCTCGAAGATCATCGACGACTACGGCCTGGACGGCCTCGACATCGACTTCGAGGGCCACTCCCTGTCACTGAACACCGGCGACACGGACTTCAGGAATCCGACAACTCCCGTCATCGTCAACCTCATTGACGCCCTGAAGACCCTCAAGGCCAAGTACGGCTCGAAGTTCGTCCTGACGATGGCCCCGGAGACGTTCTTCGTGCAGCTCGGGTACCAGTACTACGGCTCCGGCCCCTGGGGCGGGCAGGACCCGCGCTGCGGCGCCTACCTCCCGGTCATCTACGCGCTGCGCGACTCGCTCACCCTGCTGCACGTCCAGGACTACAACTCGGGCTCGATCATGGGCCTCGACAACCAGTACCACTCGATGGGCGGCTCGGACTTCCACATCGCCATGACCGACATGCTGCTCACCGGCTTCCCCGTCGCGGGCGACACCTCGAAGACGTTCCCCGCGCTGCGGCCCGACCAGGTCGCCATCGGCCTGCCCGCCTCCACTCAGGCGGGCAACGGCTGGACCAGCCCCGCCGAGGTCACCAAGGCCCTGGACTGCCTGACGAAGAGGGCGAACTGCGGCTCGTACCAGACCCATGGAACCTGGCCGGCCCTTCGCGGCCTGATGACGTGGTCGATCAACTGGGACCGCTTCAACGGCCGCGAGTTCTCGAAGAACTTCGACGCATACCCGTGGAGCTGACCACCAGGAGCGCCCCGCACAGACACCAACTGCCCACCACGTCAAGGGGCCAGTGGTAGCCGTGCAGGACCAGACCGATGCCCGTCGCCGCGGTGAGCGCCCCCGCGGCGGCGGGCATCAGCCACGTGCGGCGTGCGTACGGGGACAGGAGCAGCGCGGCCCCTCCGTACGCCACCATCGCGGTCGCCGTGTGGCCCGAGGGGTAGTAGCCGGTGGCGGCCTCCAGCGGGCCCGGCCGGGCGATCCAGTCCTTCAGCGGCACGATCAGAAGTGGCACGACCGCCATCGTGACGGCGGCGATCAGCGCCTGGCGGCGCAGGCCGCGCCACAGGGCGTACGCGATGGCGGCGGCCAGGACGGGGAGCGCGACCGGCATGCTGCCGAGGTCGGCGAGGGCCTGCGCGAGCGCGGACGGCCCGTGGCCGGTCACCGCCCGGTCCAGGCGCTCGTCGAGACGGCGCAGCGGGCCGCCGGAAGCGACCTGCCAGGTGATGACCGCGAACACGCACAGGAGCGTGGCGACCCCGGCGGAGAGGAAAGCCGGCCGCCCCGGAACAGGGGGGGAGGTTCCGGGGCGGCCGCCAGGACCGGCGTACCGCGCGCCCCGGGGGGTGTGGGGCGGACGGTCATCCGATCGGTGAGGAGTTCCGGAGCCGGAGGCTCCAGTGGTGTGCGCGAGGGCACGACCAGGGCAAGGCTGGGGATGCTCCGCCCTGGAATCGCCCGCAGTCCCCTGCGGGCGGGGTGTTTCTCTCATCTGCAGAAACCGTACGGCAGACCGCGGGGGACCGACAGCGGGAACTCCAACCCGCCATTGGCCCCCCACACGTTCTTCACAGGGGGTGCCGGCCTCTCGGTGTCACACGCCGGTGAAGGCCTGCTCGATGATGTCGAGGCCCTCGTTCAGCAGGTCCTCGCCGATGACCAGCGGCGGCAGGAAGCGCAGGACGTTGCCGTACGTTCCGCAGGTCAGGACCAGGAGGCCCTCCGCGTGGCAGGCCTTGGCGAGGGCGCCCGCGGCCTCCGGGTTCGGGGTCTTCGAGGCGCGGTCCTTGACCAGCTCGATGGCGATCATGGCGCCGCGGCCGCGGATGTCGCCGATGATGTCGTACTTCTCGGCCATGGTCGCCAGGCGGGCCTTCATGACCTCCTCGATGCGCTTGGCCTTGCCGTTGAGGTCGAGCTCCTTCATCGTCTCGATCGCGCCCAGCGCGGCGGCGCAGGCCACCGGGTTGCCGCCGTAGGTGCCGCCGAGGCCGCCCGCGTGCGCGGAGTCCATGATCTCGGCGCGGCCCGTCACGGCGGCGAGCGGCATGCCGCCCGCGATGCCCTTGGCGGTCGTGATCAGGTCCGGGACGATGCCCTCGTCCTCGCAGGCGAACCACTGACCGGTGCGGCAGAAGCCGGACTGGATCTCGTCCGCGACGAACACGATCCCGTTGTCCTTGGCGAACTGGCTGATCGCGGGCAGGAAGCCCTTGGCCGGCTCGATGAAGCCGCCCTCGCCGAGCACCGGCTCGATGATGATCGCGGCGACGTTGTCCGCGCCGATCTGCTTGTTGATCATGTCGGTGGCCTGCGCGGACGCCTCGGCACCGGCGTTCTCCGGGCCGGTCAGCCAGCGGTAGCCGTACGCCACGGGCACGCGGTAGACCTCGGGCGCGAACGGACCGAAGCCGTTCTTGTACGGCATGTTCTTGGAGGTCAGCGCCATCGTCAGGTTGGTGCGGCCGTGGTAGCCGTGGTCGAAGACGACGACGGCCTGGCGCTTGGTGTACGCGCGGGCGATCTTGACGGCGTTCTCGACGGCCTCGGCGCCCGAGTTGAACAGCGCGGACTTCTTGGCGTGGTCGCCCGGCGTCAGCTCGGCGAGCTGCTCGGCGACGGCGACGTAGCCCTCGTACGGCGTGACCATGAAGCAGGTGTGCGTGAAGTCCTGCAGCTGGGCGCTGGCGCGGCGCACCACGGCCTCGGCGGAGGCGCCCACCGACGTCACCGCGATGCCGGAGCCGAAGTCGATCAGGCGGTTGCCGTCGACGTCCTCGATGATGCCGCCGCCCGCGCGCGCGGTGAAGACGGGCAGCGTGGAGCCCACACCGGCGGCGACGGCCGCGAGGCGGCGGGCCTGAAGCTCCTGCGACTTCGGGCCGGGGATGGCGGTGACGACGCGGCGCTCCTGCGGGATCGCGCTCATGAGGGGCTCCTGGAGATTTTCGTGGGGATTCGGACGCTTCCTTGGCTTTCTTGGCAGGCTAAGGCGCACGAACGGGCCGTGGCATGCGCCGTTCGGTAGTGGTGGGGGTGTGTCCCTTGTCCTCGGCGGACAGTTCCCCCGGGCGGGTGCGCGGTGCCCGGCAGCGGTGAACCGTCGTGTCCTGCCACTAGATTGAGCGTCGCACCGCTCGGAACGGACCTGGCTGGTCAGGGGGCAAGGGGTCGATGGACACCGAAGGCACGCACGACGCACGCGGCACCCGTTCGGGGGCGGTCCCGCGCCCCGTAGTGCCGCCCCCGCGCCCGCCGCTCCCGCCCCGGCCCGTCGAGGCGCCCCCGGCCGGGCCCGCCCTCGGCGACTGGCTGCGCACCCCGCGTGCCCCCGCCGAACCGGGCCTGTGGCGCTTCGGCCACAAGCCGCGGCCGGACGCGGACCCGGACCGGGTGCCCGACCGGGCCCTCATCGTCGGCGCGCTCGTGGCCCTGCTCGCGGCCACCCTTGTCTGGTCGCTGTGGACCAACGGCTACATCCCCCACAGCCGCGTGCTGCTCGAACTGTTCACGCCGACGGAGTGGTGGAGCTATCCGCGGCCGCCGGAGGCGCGGACCGCGATCATGGTCTACAACAGCCTCTTCGCCGCGCTGCTGATGTTCGTCTTCGGCCGGATGGGTAACTGGCTGGAGGTCTTCCGGCGGTACGCGGTCGACTGCCCGCAGCCGGAGCGGACCCTGCGGACCGGTCTGGCGGGAGCGGTCGCGGTGTGGCTGGTGATCGGGACCAGCCTGTTCCCGTTCTTCTTCACCATCTGGAGCCTGTTCCCGCTGTCCTGGACCACCGGCGACGGCGACCGGGCGGTGGCTACGTTCGTCAATTACGCGCTGTACGTACTGGTCGGCGGCGCGGTGCTCTGGCCCTTCGCCAAGGCGGGCGACTGGCTCGGCCACTTCCGCGGGCGCAAGGCCGCCCCCCCGGCGCACAGCCCGGCCGCCCCCACCGCCGCCCCCGCGACCTCCCCCGCCGACTGGCCCCAACTTCGCTCCGCCGGGCAGGACGCGCTGGCCGACCGGCTCGTGGCCGAGGAGCGGGGCGGCCGTATGAACGACGTCGACTGCGTACGGATCCGGCGGGCCTGGGCGAGCGTGAAGGCCGACCCGTCCCGGCTCGGGGCGTTCGCCGAGGCGGTCGCCGGCCAGGGCGCGCGGGCCTGTCTGCATCCCTCGGGCGATCGCGATCTGCCCGCCCGCGCGGCCACCCACGACCTCCTCACCTCGCAGGTACGGCTCGGCCGCTACCCCGACACGGAGCGCACCCCGGCCGCCCGCAGGGGCGCGGGGGCCGCCGTCGACCCGGCCGCGCTCGGCTCGTCGCTCCTCGCGGTCGGACCGTTCGGCTCGGGCAAGACCCGGCACCTGGTGCGGCCCGTGGTGGAGTCGCTCGCGCTCCAGGCGCTCGCCGGGAAGGCCGCCGTCGTCGCGGTGTGCGCGGCGGGCACCCCGCTCGGCCCGGACGACGGCTACGACGTGGTGATCAAGCCCGGCGACGCCTCCTCGGCGTACGACCTCGACCTGTACGGCGGCACCGCCGACCCCGACGAGGCCGCCACCCTGCTCGCCGAGGCCTTCGCCGGAGACATCCCCGAGGTCGACTCGCGGCGGGCCGCGACCGCGCTCGCCCAGCTGCTCGGCCCCTACCGCGCGGCCCACGGACGCTTCCCCTCCGTCCCGGTCCTGCGCGAGCTGCTCGACGGCTCGCCCGGCGCGACGCAAGAGCTCCGGGCGAGCCTCGACGCCGAGGCACACCGCTCCTATCACCGCGAACTCGACGCCAGGGAGCGGCAGTTGGGCACCCCGGGCGACCCGGGGCTCGCGCTCGCCGCCCGCGTCGCGGTTCTCGACCGGCCCGCCTTCGAGGGCTTCTTCGACACCACCGGCGAGACCCGGCCGTTCTCGCTGCGCTCGCTTGAACACCCGCTGCGGGTCCGCGTCGACGTGCCCGAGCGCGGCCACCCGGAGGCGGCGCACCTGCTGACCCGGCTGATCCTGGCCCAGTTCACCGCCGGGGCGGCCGCCCGCCGGGACCGCTCGCTCTTCGCCTTCCTGGCCGTCGACGACGCCACGCACGCCGTCACCGCCGAGTCCGTACGGGCCCTGCAACGGCTGCGGAACTGCAACGCCGGGGTGCTGCTCACGCTGCGCGCGCTCGGCGACGTACCGGAAGCGCTGCACACCTCGCTGCTCGGCTCTGTCGGCTGCCACATGACGTTCTCCGGGGTCACCACCTGGGACGGGCGGCTCTTCGCGCAGGCGTGGGGCACCGAGTGGGTGGAGACCACCGAGGTCGCCAAGCACACCGTGTTCGCCGACCAGCCGCTCACCCGGGCGGTCCACGCGCTGCGCAAACTCGTCACCGGCAAGGCCGTCACCACCGACGCCGTCACCGTGCGCAAGGTCGAACGGGAACGCTGGTCGGCCTCCGAGCTCGCCCACCAGGTGCCCGCCGGGCACGCGGTGCTCTCACTGACGACCGTGAAGGGAGAGCACGCGCCGCCGCTCCTGGTGGACCTACGGGCATGAGACCGGTACTGACCGGTCGGACGGCTCGGCGGAACCTGGCCGGGCTGGCAAAATGGAGTTGCCCCGTTCATACGGGACGTAGCAATTACTGCCATGGTCATGGTTACGTCTGCTGCGTCCTGCACTCCTGACTTCCCGTACTCCCGATTTTCTGCCGCGAAGGTAACCCGGTCCCATGCCGCCCACGCTCGCCTCGCTCGTCCAGCACTCGGCGCTCAAGCTCACCGTGCGGGCGGGGGAGGACCACCTGGACCGCCCGGTGCGCTGGGCCCACGTCAGCGAACTCGCCGACCCCGTCCCGTACATGGAGGGCGGCGAGCTGCTGCTCACCACCGCGATGACGCTGGACGCCGAGGACCTCCAGGCCATGCGCCGGTACGTGCGCAGGCTGGCCAGGGCCGGGGTGGTCGGGCTCGGCTTCGCGATCGGGGTCAACTACGACACCGTGCCCGACGCGCTGCTCACCGCCGCCCGCGAGGAGGACCTCCCGCTCCTGGAGGTGCCCCGGCGCACCCCGTTCCTGGCCATCTCCAAGGCGGTCTCGGCGGCCATCTCCGCCGACCAGTACCGCGCGGTCACCGCCGGGTTCGAGGCGCAGCGCGAGCTGACCAAGGCGGCGCTTTCCGACGGCCCGGCCGTCCTGATCGCCAAGCTCGCCGCGCACGTCGACGGCTGGGCCGCGCTGTACGACACCTCCGGCGCGGTCGTGGCCGCCGCCCCCGACTGGGCCGCGCGGCGCGCCGCCCGGCTCGCCCCGGACGTCGCCCGGCTGCGCGAGCGCGCCGCCCCCGCCAGTGCCGTGGTCGGCGCCGACGACGCCTCCGGCGACCGGGTCGAGCTCCAGTCGCTCGGCACCGGACGCCGGGTGCGGGGAGCGCTTGCCGTGGGTACGGGGGCGCCCCTCGGCACGGCGGAGCGGTACGCGGTGCACTCGGCGGTGGCCCTGCTGACCCTGACGACTGAACGCTCCCGCTCGCTCCAGGCCGCCGAGCAGCGCCTCGGCGCGGCCGTGCTCCGCATGCTGCTCTCCGGACAGCAGGACCACGCCCGCGCGGTCGCGGGCGATCTTTACGGCGGGCTCCTGGACGCGCCGTTCCGCCTGGTCATCGCCGAACCCGCGGGGGAGGGCGACCCCGCCGGGCTCGGCGCGCTCGCCGAGACCATGGAGTCGGCTGCCGCGCGCTGCGGCGAAGCGGTGCTCGTGGTGCCGGAGGGGGCGCGGCTGGTCGTCCTTGCGGCGGACGGCGGCGAGGCCGTCGCGGCCTGCAAGGCCCACGAGGCCGCCGAGGGCGAGGAACTCGTCATAGGCCTCTCCGCGCCGGCCGGGCCGATCGCGGCGGCCTCCGCGTACAAGCAGGCCGAGCAGGCGCTGTCGGTGGCCCGGCGGCGGGGCCAACTGCTCGTGGAACACGAGCAGTTGGTGGCGGGGTCCGTGCTGCCGCTCCTCGCGGACGATGCGGTGCGGGCGTTCGCGGACGGGATGCTCCGTGCGCTGTACGAGCACGATGCGACGGGCCGTGGCGACTTGGTGGCCTCGCTGCGGGCGTGGCTGTCGCGGCACGGCCAGTGGGACGCGGCGGCGGCGGACCTCGGTGTGCACCGGCACACCCTGCGGTACCGGATGCGCCGGGTGGAGGAAATCCTGGGCCGCTCCCTGGACGACCCGGACGTCCGCATGGAGCTGTGGCTGGCCTTGAAGGCGACGTCGGCCCCGGACGCGTGAGCTTTCCCCCACCCCGCCCCTTCCCGAGACCCTCCGGGGGTGTGGATGGGCTGAGCTGGACTCCTGGGGCTCCGCCCCAGACCCCGTTCGCGCCTCAAGGGCGCTCGTCCTCAAACGCCGGACGGGCTGAGGAAGCCGGTGCGGGTCGGCACCGGTACTGCCAGGGGCGCGGGGAACTGCGCGCTCAGCCAGGCACGGTCCGCACCCGACCGACGGCACGCCCTCCCCATCCGCCGGAGGCTTTCGGGAAGGGGTGGGGTGGGGGCCTAACGCGGGTCTGAGGCGGAGCCCTGGGCGTCGCGGCCGGGCGGGACGACAAAGCGGCGCACCCCGGGGCCCGATCACTCCACCCCGGACAAACGCGCACCCCCGCCCCCCGGCCTACCGTGAGGGCATGACTTCTACCACCGCCTTCTGGCTCGCCGGCCGCGAGGCCACCGGCGACGACAGCTTCGATGTCACCTCGCCCTGGGACGGCCGCCGAGTCGCCTCGGTGAGCATTCCGACCGACGCCCAGGTCGAGGAGGCCGTGGCCGCGGCGCACGCCGTCGTGGAGGAGTTCGCGGCGACCCCCGCGCACGTACGGGCCGCCGCCCTCGACCACGTATCGAAGCGGCTCACCGAGCGCACCGAGGAGATCGCCCAGCTGATCTCCGCCGAGAACGGAAAGCCGATCAAGTGGGCCCGCGGCGAGGTCGGCCGCGCGGTCTCCGTGTTCCGCTTCGCGGCCGAGGAGGCCCGCCGCTTCAACGGCGGCGAGGCCCAGCGACTGGACACCGACGGCGGCGGCGTGGGCCGCCTCGCCCTGACCCGCCGCTTCCCCAAGGGCGTCGTCCTCGGCATCGCCCCGTTCAACTTCCCGCTGAACCTGTGCGCCCACAAGGTCGCCCCGGCCATCGCGGTCGGCGCCCCGATCGTGCTCAAGCCGGCCCCGGCCACCCCGCTGTCGGGCCTCATCCTCGGCGAGCTGCTCGCCGAGACCGAGCTGCCCGCCGGCTCGTGGAGCATCCTGCCGGTCGCCAACGACAAGATGCCGGCCCTGGTGCAGGACGACCGCCTCCCGGTCATCTCCTTCACCGGCTCCGACAAGGTCGGCTACGCGATCATGGACTCGGTGCCGCGCAAGCACTGCACCCTGGAACTCGGCGGCAACGGCGCGGCCGTCGTCCTCGCCGACTGGGCCACCGAGGCGGACCTGGACTGGGCGGCGACCCGCATCGCCACCTTCTCCAACTACCAGGGGGGCCAGTCCTGCATCTCGGTGCAGCGCGTCATCGCGGACGCCGCCGTCTACGACCGGCTGCTGCCCAAGATCGTCGCCGCCGTCGAGGCGCAGGTCACCGGCGACCCGTCCGACTCGGCCACCGACGTCGGCCCGCTGGTCAGCGAGGACGCCGCCAAGCGCGTCGAGTCCTGGGTCGACGAGGCCGTACAGGCGGGCGCCAAGCTGCTCGCCGGCGGCAAGCGCGAGGGCGCCTCCTACGCGCCGACCGTGCTCACCGAGGTCCCGGCCGGCACCACGCTGGCCTGCGAGGAGGTCTTCGGGCCGGTCCTGACCGTACAGAAGGTGGACGGCGAGGCCGAGGCGTTCGCCGCGGTCAACTCCTCCAAGTACGGCCTCCAGGCAGGGGTGTTCACGCACGACCTCCAGACCGCCTTCCGCGCCCACCGGGCCCTGGAGGTCGGCGGCGTGATCATCGGCGACGTGCCGTCCTACCGCGCCGACCAGATGCCGTACGGCGGCGCCAAGGCCTCCGGCGTCGGCCGCGAGGGCGTCCGCTACGCGATGGACGACTACACCTACGAGCGCGTCCTCGTCCTGACGGGCCTCGCCCTGTAGCAGACGGGCCTTGCCCCGCGGGCGCGGGCGATGCGAGACCGGCGGCCGGAACCCACTGTGCGGGGGTTCCGGCCGCCGTCGTGCGTCCGGGCGGGCGCGAGGGGTGGTCCAAGTGCCGGGAATCGGGTACATACGGACGAGTAGCACCACCCGGTAACGGGCAGCCGCCCGCACCCGTCAGCCCGCGGCGAGGAGAACCCCTCATGACCGCACCACAGCACACGCCCAAGGTCTCCGAGCGCGAGGCGCGCCAGGTCGCCGAGGCCGCCCGCGAGCAGGACTGGCGCAAGCCCAGCTTCGCGAAGGAACTCTTCCTCGGCCGGCTGCGCCTCGATCTGATCCACCCTCATCCACTGCCCGCCCCCGACGACGTGGAGCGCGGCGAGGCCTTTCTCGCCAAGATGCGCGACTTCTGCGAGACCCGCGTCGACGGCCGCCTGATCGAGCGCGAGTCGCAGATCCCCGACGAAGTCGTGAACGGGCTCAAGGAGCTCGGCGCCTTCGGGATGAAGATCGACACGAAGTACGGCGGCCAGGGGCTGACCCAGGTCTACTACAACAAGGCGCTCACGCTGGCCGGTTCGGCGAGCCCCGCCATAGGCGCACTGCTCTCCGCGCACCAGTCGATCGGCGTGCCCCAGCCGCTGAAGCTGTTCGGCACCCAGGAGCAGAAGGGCACCTTCCTGCCCCGCTGCGCCCGTACCGACATCTCGGCCTTCCTGCTCACCGAGCCCGACGTGGGCTCCGACCCGGCCCGCCTCGCGACCTCCGCGGTGCCGGAGGGCGACGAGTACGTCCTGGACGGCGTGAAACTGTGGACCACCAACGGCGTCGTCGCGGACCTCCTCGTCGTGATGGCCCGGGTGCCCAAGTCCGAGGGCCACAAGGGCGGCATCACGGCCTTCGTCGTCGAGGCGGACTCGCCGGGCGTCACCGTCGAGAACCGCAACGCGTTCATGGGCCTGCGCGGCATCGAGAACGGCGTCACCCGCTTCCACCGGGTCCGCGTCCCGGCCGCCAACCGGATCGGCCCCGAGGGCTCCGGCCTCAAGATCGCCCTGACCACCCTCAACACCGGCCGCCTCTCGCTGCCCGCGCTCTGCGTCGGCGGCGGCAAGTGGTGCCTGAAGATCGCCCGCGAATGGGCGGGCGTACGCGAGCAGTGGGGCCGTCCGGTCGCCCGGCACGAGGCGGTCGGCGCCAAGATCTCCTTCATCGCCGCGACCACGTTCGCGCTCGAAGCCATGACGGACCTCTCCTCGCAGATGGCCGACGAGGACCGCAACGACATCCGCATCGAGGCCGCCCTCGCCAAGCTGTACGGCTCGGAGATGGCCTGGCTGATGACGGACGAGCTGGTCCAGATCCGCGGCGGCCGCGGCTTCGAGACCGCGGACTCGCTCGCGGCCCGCGGGGAGCGGGCCGTCCCCGCCGAGCAGATGCTCCGCGACATGCGGATCAACCGGATCTTCGAAGGCTCGACGGAGATCATGCACCTGCTGATCGCCCGCGAGGCGGTCGACGCCCACCTGTCCGTCGCGGGCGACCTCATCGACCCCGACAAGTCCCTCCAGGACAAGGCAAGGGCGGGCGCGAACGCGGCCGGGTTCTACGCCAAGTGGCTGCCCAAGCTGGTCGCCGGTCCGGGTCAACTCCCGCGGTCGTACGGCGAGTTCGGGCCACTCGCCCAGCACCTCCGGTACGCCGAGCGCTCCGCGCGCAAGCTCGCCCGCTCGACGTTCTACGCGATGTCCCGCTGGCAGGGCCGGATGGAGACCAAGCAGGGCTTCCTCGGCCGGATCGTCGACATCGGGGCCGAACTGTTCGCGATGAGCGCGGCCTGCGTACGGGCCGAGCACCTGCGCTCCAGCGGCGAACACGGCCGCGAGGCGGTCCAGCTGGCCGACACGTTCTGCCGCCAGTCCCGGATCCGCGTGGAGGAACTCTTCACCCGGCTGTGGAGCAACACCGACGACCTCGACCGGAAAATCGTCGACGAGGTCCTCGCCGGTTCGTACACCTGGCTGGAGGAGGGCGTCCTCGACCCGTCCGACGACGGCCCCTGGATCGCGGACGCGACCCCCGGCCCGGCCAAGCGCGACAACGTCCACCGCCCCATCCGCTGAGCCGGCCACCGGGACCGGAGCGGGAGGTTCCGATCCGGTCCCGGCGGACGCGGGCGCCGCCCCGACAGCGGGGTACGGGACGGCGCCCGGGCACTCGTCCCGGTCCTCTTGGCAGGAGCGCTGTCCGGGCCCACAGGCGATGCGGCAACAATGGGGGGATGAGCGACAGCCCAGCCCCCCTCGCCGACCCCCACATCGCCTTCGATCCAGTCGTCGGCCGACGCGATGTGGTGGTCCTCGGATCCACCGGGTCCATCGGTACCCAGGCCATCGACCTGGTCCTGCGCAACCCCGACCGCTTCCGCGTGACCGCGCTCTCGGCCGCCGGCGGCCGGGTCGAGCTGCTCGCCGAGCAGGCCCGGCGGCTGCGGGTCGCCGCCGTCGCGGTGGCGCGCGAGGACGCCGTGCCCGCGCTGCGCGAGGCGCTGGCGGCGCAGTACGGCGCCGAGCCGCTCCCCGAGATCCTCGCGGGCCCGGACGCGGCCGCCGAGCTCGCGGCCTCCCCCTGCCACACCGTCCTCAACGGGATCACCGGCTCGATCGGGCTCGCCCCGACGCTGGCCGCGCTCGAAGCCGGCCGCACGCTCGCGCTCGCCAACAAGGAGTCGCTGATCGTCGGCGGCCCGCTCGTGAAGGCGATCGCGAAGCCCGGCCAGATCATTCCGGTCGACTCCGAGCACGCGGCTCTCTTCCAGGCGCTGGCCGCCGGCAAGCGCGCCGATGTGCGCAAGCTCGTCGTGACCGCGTCCGGCGGGCCCTTCCGGGGACGTACCAAGAGCGAACTCGCCGACGTGCGCCCGGCCGACGCCCTCGCCCACCCCACCTGGGCGATGGGCCCCGTCATCACGGTCAACTCGGCGACCCTGGTCAACAAGGGCCTGGAGGTGATCGAGGCCCACCTGCTCTACGACATCCCCTTCGAGCGCATCGAGGTCGTCGTCCACCCCCAGTCCTACGTCCACTCCATGGTCGAGTTCACCGACGGCTCCACGCTGGCGCAGGCGACCCCGCCGGACATGCGCGGGCCCATCGCGATCGGGCTCGGCTGGCCCGAGCGGATCCCGGACGCGGCGCCCGCCTTCGACTGGTCCAAGGCCTCGACCTGGGAGTTCTTCCCGCTCGACAACGACGCGTTCCCGTCGGTGGGACTCGCCCGGCACGTCGGGGAACTGGGCGGGACGGCTCCGGCGGTGTTCAATGCCGCGAACGAGGAGTGCGTGGACGCGTTCCTGGCCGGGCGACTCCCGTTCAGCGGGATCATGGAGACGGTGACCGAGGTCGTCGACGAACACGGAACGCCGCGGACGGGAACTTCCCTCACGGTCTCGGACGTCCTGGAAGCGGAGACCTGGGCACGCGCCCGGGCCCGGGAACTCGCGGTGAAGGCAACAGCGGAGGCACGCGCATGACGATCCTGTTGACGGTCCTCGGCATAGCGCTCTTCGCCGTGGGGCTGCTCATCTCCATCGCGTGGCACGAGCTCGGCCACCTCTCCACGGCCAAGCTCTTCGGTATCCGCGTGCCCCAGTACATGGTCGGCTTCGGCCCCACCATCTGGTCGCGCAAGAAGGGCGACACGGAGTACGGGATCAAGGCGATTCCGGCCGGCGGGTACATCCGCATGATCGGCATGTTCCCGCCCGGCGCGGACGGCCGCATCGAGGCGCGGTCGACCTCGCCGTTCCGCGGCATGATCGAGGACGCCAGGGCCGCGGCCTTCGAGGAGCTCCAGCCCGGCGACGAGGACCGGCTCTTCTACACGCGCAAGCCCTGGAAGCGCGTCATCGTCATGTTCGCGGGCCCGTTCATGAACCTGATCCTCGCGGTCGCGATCTTCCTCACCGTCCTCATGGGCTTCGGCATGGCGACCCAGACCACCCAGGTCGCGGGCGTCCAGAAGTGCGTGATCGCGCAGAGCGAGAAGCGCGAGACCTGCAAGCCGGGCGACGCGGCCTCGCCCGCCGAGGCCGCGGGCATGAAGACCGGCGACAAGATCGTCGCGTTCAACGGAAAGCCCGTGAAGGACTGGTCCGACCTCTCGGACCGCATCCGCGAGACCATCGGCCCGGCCACGATCACCGTGGAGCGGGGGGGCCAACAGGTCGTCCTGCACCCCACGCTCGCCAAGAACATGGTGGCCAAGAAGGACTCCGACGGCCAGGTCGTCCCCGATCAGTACGTCCCGGCCGGCTACCTGGGCTTCGCCGCCAAGACCGAGATCCAGCCGCTCAGCTTCGGCGCGTCCGTGAACCGCATGGGCGACATGGTCGAGAACGGCGTGCACTCGATCGTCGCCCTGCCCGGCAAGATCCCGGACCTGTGGAACGCTGCCTTCGACGGCGGCGAGCGCAAGGCCGACTCCCCGGTCGGCGTGGTCGGCGCGGCCCGCCTCAGCGGCGAGGTGCTCAACCTGGACGCCCCGACGCAGAACATCATCGCGACGTTCCTGTTCCTGCTCGCGGGCTTCAACCTCTCGCTGTTCCTGTTCAACATGCTGCCGCTGCTGCCGCTGGACGGCGGCCACATCGCGGGCGCCCTGTGGGAGTCGGTGCGCCGCAACCTCGCCCGCGTCCTCAAGCGCCCCGACCCGGGCCCGTTCGACGTGGCGAAGCTGATGCCGGTCGCGTACGTGGTGGCCGGAATCTTCATCTGCTTCACGCTGCTCGTGCTCGTGGCGGACGTGGTGAACCCGGTGAAGATCACCTAGCCGGTCGCGGGGGAGAGGTCTGCCGTACGCCGGTGGTGTACGAGTTGTCGTACGCAGACAGGGGCGGCCGGGTGCACAGCGTGCCCGGGCCGCCCCTTCGCGTGAACTCCGGGGGCACCGTGTGCTCGGGGCCCTCAGGGTGACGTAACCTCGAAGGCTGGAGCCCGCCGATCTCGGGACCTTGATCCACACCTTGGGGTTGCACAGCAGATGACTGCGATTTCACTGGGAATGCCGTCCGTACCGACCAGGCTGGCCGAGCGTCGCAAGAGCCGCCAGATCCAGGTCGGTTCCGTGGCGGTCGGCGGGGACGCACCCGTCTCGGTGCAGTCCATGACCACGACGAGGACGTCGGACATCGGTGCGACGTTGCAGCAGATCGCCGAGCTGACGGCGTCCGGCTGTCAGATCGTGCGGGTGGCGTGTCCGACGCAGGACGATGCCGATGCGCTGGCGACGATCGCGCGGAAGTCGCAGATCCCGGTGATCGCGGACATTCACTTCCAGCCGAAGTACGTGTTCGCGGCGATCGACGCGGGGTGTGCGGCGGTGCGGGTGAATCCGGGCAACATCAAGCAGTTCGACGACAAGGTCAAGGAGATCGCGCTGGCTGCGAAGGACGCGGGCACGCCGATCCGGATCGGTGTGAACGCGGGCTCGCTGGATGCGCGGCTGCTGAAGAAGTACGGCAAGGCGACGCCGGAGGCGCTGGTCGAGTCGGCGCTGTGGGAGGCGTCCCTCTTCGAGGAGCACGGCTTCCGCGACATCAAGATCTCGGTGAAGCACAACGATCCGGTCGTGATGGTCAACGCCTACCGTCAGCTGGCCGCGCAGTGCGACTACCCGCTGCACCTGGGCGTGACCGAGGCGGGCCCGGCCTTCCAGGGCACGATCAAGTCGGCGGTGGCTTTCGGCGCGCTGCTCGCCGAGGGCATCGGTGACACCATCCGGGTCTCGCTGTCCGCGCCTCCCGCCGAGGAGATCAAGGTCGGTATCCAGATCCTGGAGTCGCTGAATCTGCGGCAGCGCCGGCTGGAGATCGTGTCGTGTCCTTCGTGCGGGCGCGCCCAGGTGGATGTGTACAAGCTGGCCGAGGAGGTCACGGCGGGCCTGGAGGGCATGGAGGTTCCGCTGCGGGTGGCGGTGATGGGCTGTGTGGTGAACGGTCCGGGCGAGGCGCGTGAGGCCGATCTGGGTGTGGCGTCGGGCAACGGCAAGGGGCAGATCTTCGTGAAGGGCGAGGTCATCAAGACGGTCCCGGAGTCGAAGATCGTGGAGACGCTGATCGACGAGGCGATGAAGATCGCGGAGCAGATGGAGAAGGACGGCATCACGTCGGGCGAGCCGCAGGTGTCGGTGGCGGGCTGAGTTTCCCCCACCCCGCCCCTTCCCTAGACCCTCCGGGGGTTGGGGGGAGGGGCGGATTTGTGTCGGCTGCGGGCCGCGGGTAGCTGGTCGCTCCCCCAAGTTCTCGGCTTCTCCCCCAAGTTCTCGGCTTCGCTCGAACAGGGGGGACCCCCATGAACAGGGGGACCCCCATCGCGGCGGAGCCGCACATGTCACAGCCCCGCGCCCCTAGCAGGGTTGATCCTGGCCAGCACAGGCATCTTCAGCCCGTCATGGGGGTCCCCCCTGGCCCTTAAGGCCTTGGGGGAGTTTGAGGACGAGCGCCGTTCAGGCGCGATGGGGATCTGGGGCGCAGCCCCAGAAGCTGAACCGGCCAACCCCCTGCACGGGCGGGCGGGTGGAAACCCCCGGGGTCTTGGGCGGAGCCCCAGGAGTTCAGCACCTGCCCCCGCTCCCCGGCGGAGCCCCGGGTGTACGGGCGCGGGGCGCAGGGTGGCAGGTACAGTGCGGAGATCAGCAGACCGTACCGTGAGGCCCCCTCGTGTTGATGCAGACCACCACCCGGGTCCTCGAACCCGGCGACCTCGGCGCGGCGCTCGCCATCCTGGAGAGCGACCCGGTCGCCAACGCCTTCGTGACCTCCCGCGTACAGATCGCCGGCCTCGACCCCTGGCGCCTCGGCGGCGAGATGTGGGGCTGGTACGCCGACGGCCACCTGCGTTCCCTCTGCTACTCCGGCGCCAACCTCGTACCGATCTGCGCGACGCCCGAGGCGGTACGTTCCTTCGCCGACCGCGCCCGCCGCACCGGCCGCCGCTGCTCCTCGATCGTCGGCCCCGCCGAACCCACCGCCCAGCTGTGGCGCCACCTCGAACCGCACTGGGGCCCGGCCCGCGACGTACGCCCGCACCAGCCGCTGATGGTCGCCGAGAAGATGCCCGAGGACATCGCCCCGGACCCGTACGTCCGCCGGATCCGCAAGGACGAGATGGACGTGATCATGCCGGCCTGCGTCGCCATGTTCACCGAAGAGGTCGGCGTCTCCCCGCTCGCGGGCGACGGCGGACTGCTCTACCAGGCCCGGGTCGCCGAACTCGTAGGCTCCGGGCGCTCGTTCGCCCGTATCGAGGACGGCAAGGTCGTCTTCAAGGCCGAGATCGGCGCCGCCACCAACCAGGCCTGCCAGATCCAGGGCGTCTGGGTCGCCCCCGAACACCGCGGCAAGGGCCTGTCGGCCACCGGCATGGCAGCCGTCCTGCGCTACGCGCTCGCGGACGTCGCCCCCCTCGTGAGCCTGTACGTGAACGACTTCAACGCCCCGGCCCGGGCCTGCTACCGACGGGTCGGTTTCCGTGAGACCGGGGCGTTCATGAGCGTCCTGTTCTGAGAGCCCGGGGCTGAGGGCCCGGCTCTGAGGTTAGGGTGCGCCCATGCCTGCTGACTCTGACGTACTGGTCGGACCGCTCGACCTCGCGGCCCGCGTGGACGAGGCCCTCGCCGTACAGGCGGTCGCCTTCGGGCTCAGTGCCGAAGAGGTAGGAGTGCGCCGCCACATCGTGCTGCGGCACCTGTCCTACCCCGGAGCCAGGGCGCTCGGCGCCACCACCTCCCACGGGCGCCTGGTGGGCTTCGTGTACGGCATGCCCAACGACCGGGCCCACTGGTGGTCCACCGTCGTCGAGCCGTATCTGCGCAACAACGGTGCCGAGTGGTGGCTCGACGACTCCTTCGTGATCACCGAGCTGCACGTCCACCCCGCCTTCCAGGGCCGGGGCCTGGGCCGCGCGCTCATCACCACCATCACCGACACCGCCTCCGAACCCCGCTCGATCCTCTCCGCGATCGACACGGAGAGCCCCGCCCGCGCCCTGTACCGGGGGCTCGGCTACGTCGATCTGGCCGGCCAGGTGCACTTCCCGAGCGCGGCCCGGCCGTACGCCGTGATGGGCGCGCCTCTCCCCCTGCTGAGGCACGGCCAAACGGAATTCCGCTGAATGGATTACCGCGCACTCGGGCCGCCCGGCTAACCTCCAGGCATCACCCCGTGCACGTACAGGAGAGAAATCCATGGCAGCCGCCCAGGTTCAGCGCATGTCCCGTCTGATGGCCAAGACACTGCGCGACGACCCGGCGGACGCCGAGACGCTCAGCCACAAGCTCCTGGTCCGCGCGGGATACGTGCGCCGCAACGCCGCCGGCATCTGGACCTGGCTGCCGCTCGGCAAGAAGGTCCTGGACAACATCACCACCGTCGTACGCGAGGAAATGGACGCCATCGGCGCGCAGGAGGTCCTGCTGCCCGCGCTGCTGCCCAAGGACGCGTACGAGGCGAGCGGCCGCTGGGAGGAGTACGGCGACCTGCTGTTCCGGCTCAAGGACCGCAAGGGCGGCGAGTACCTGCTCGGCCCGACGCACGAAGAGATCTTCACGCAGACGGTCAAGGACCAGTGCACGTCCTACAAGGACCTGCCGGTGATGCTCTACCAGATCCAGACCAAGTACCGCGACGAGGCCCGCCCGCGCTCCGGCGTGCTGCGCGGCCGCGAGTTCCAGATGAAGGACTCGTACTCCTTCGACACCACCGACGAGGGCCTCGCCGAGTCGTACGCGCTGCACCGCGCCGCCTACCAGAAGATCTTCGCGCGGCTCGGCCTCGACTACCGGATCGTGTCCGCCGTCTCCGGCGCCATGGGAGGCTCCGCCTCCGAGGAGTTCCTGGCCCCGGCCGCCGCGGGCGAGGACACCTTCGTGGACTGCCCGGCCTGCGAGTACGCGGCGAACACCGAGGCCGTGACGTTCGTGGCCGCCGCGGTCGACGGCTCCGCGCACGGCCCCGTCGAGGAGCTGGCAACGCCCGACACCCCCACCATCGAGACCCTGGCAGCCCACCTGGGCATCCCGGCGTCCGCCACGCTCAAGAACCTCCTGGTCAAGGTGGACGGTGAGATCGTGGCCGTCGGCGTGCCCGGCGACCGCGAGGTGGACCTCGGCAAGCTCGGCGAGCACCTGGCGCCCGCCGTCGTGGAGCTCGTGACCGCCGAGGACTTCGGTGACCGCCCCGACCTGGTACGCGGCTACGTCGGCCCGCAGGGCCTGGAGAAGGTCCGCTACATCGCCGACCCGCGCGTCGCGAACGGCACGGCCTGGGTCACCGGCGCCAACAAGGTGGACACCCACGCCCGCAACGTGGTCTGCGGCCGCGACTTCGAGGTCGACGACTACCTCGACGTCGTCGTGGTCGAGGAGGGCGACCCCTGCCCGTCCTGCGGCGCGGGGCTCAAGCTCGACCGGGCGATCGAAATCGGCCACATCTTCCAGCTCGGCCGCAAGTACGCCGACACCTTCCAGCTCGACGTCCTCGGCAAGGAGGGCAAGCCGGTCCGGGTCACGATGGGCTCGTACGGCATCGGTGTCTCGCGCGCCGTCGCAGCCCTCGCCGAGCAGAGCGCGGACGACAAGGGTCTGTGCTGGCCGGCCGAGATCGCCCCGGCGGACGTGCACGTCGTCGCCGCGGGCAAGGCGGTCCAGACCGAGGCCGCTCTCGACGCGGCCGAGCAGCTGCGCGCCGCCGGGCTGCGGGTCCTGGTCGACGACCGGGCCGGCGTCTCGCCCGGCGTGAAGTTCACCGACGCGGAGCTGATCGGCGTCCCGAAGATCCTGGTGGCCGGGCGTCGCGTGGCCGAGGGCGTCTTCGAGCTGAAGGACCGCCGGACGGGGGAGCGCGAGGAGCTCCCGCTGGCCGAGGCGATCGCCCGCCTGAGGTCCTGACGGCCGGGTCTTCCCCACCCCGCCCCTTCCCGCTGTGACACTCTGCGGCTCCGCCGCGTGGCCTCCCGGGGGGGAGGGGCGGCGGGGTGCGCTGGGGCTCCGCCCCAGCCCCCGGTGGCCCCACCCCGCCCCTTCCCGAAACCCGCCGGGGGGTGAGATGTCCGCGTGCGGCCCGGTGGTCGTTCCCTGGGGCTCCGCCCCAGACCCCGTTCGCGCCTGAAGGGCGCTCGTCCTCAAACGCCGGACGGGCTGAAATGCCCCGATGTGGGCCAGCATGGACGCTGCTAGGGGGCGCGGGGCTGTGACACGTGCGGCTGCGCCGCGCGGGCGCGACCAGCCACGGCACCGCTAGGGGCGCGGGGAACTGCGCGACCAGCCACCCACGGTCCGCGCGACCGACGGCACACCCACTCCACCCCCCCATCCGCCGGAGGCTTTCGGGAAGGGGCGGGGTGGGGCGCCTTCGAGGTCTGGGGCGGAGCCCCAGCGCACCCCCCCTGGCCACACCCCCGCTGCCGGGCGGGCCGGTTACAGCCAGCCCGCGAATTCCAGGAGTAGTTCCGCGTCCCGGTCGCGGCCCGCCGCACGGGCGCGCAGGCCCGATTCCACGGCCCGGAACAGCGTCCAGCCGTGCAGCCGCGCGGGATCGACGTCCAGCGAGTCGGCGAGTTTGTTGACGCGGCGGCGGGCCGCGGACGCCCCGCTCGGCGCCGCGATCAGGTCCTCGACACGGTCGCGCACCAACCGGGCCAGGTCATAGGCCCGTTCACCCACCAGCGGCTCGGGCCCCACCGTCAGCCACGGCGCCCGCTCGCCCGAAAGCACCTTGCTCTGCCGGAAGTTGCCGTGCAACAGCACCAACTCCGGTTCCGATGCGGCGAGTTCGTCGCGGGACGCCAGCGCCGCCGAGACGAGCGGGGCGAGTTCGGCGTCCTGCCGCGCCCGCATCGGCACGCTCTGGCGCTCGGTGCGCTCGGCCACCGTCTCGAAGGCGTGGCCGCCCGGCGGCTCGACCCAGAGGCGCCGCACCGTCCCGGCCGCTTCGAGCAGCGCCTTCGCCTCGGGCAGCGAGCGCAGCGACACCTCGGGGTGCAGCCGCTCCAGGAGCAGCGCGTCGTCGGGGGCCTCGTCCTCCATCAACCGGGCCGCGCCCCAGCCGTTCCAGTGTGCCAGCGCCGCGCGCTCCAGGTCCGGGCGGGCGAAGGCGGGGGCGACCTTGAGGGCGGCCGGCGTGCCGTCCGGACGGCGTACGAGGATGACCAGACTGGAGCGGCCGCCCGGCGCCTGCACCCGGTCTACGGCGAGCCCGCGCCGGGCCGCCGACTCCTCGGCCAGCTCCGGCAACCGGTCGAGCCAGGGCCCGGCCAGCGTGTCCCCGTACGTCTCGCCGAGCGCGCGTACCAGCCGCTCAGGCGGTTCGAAAGCCATGCGTGTATTGCCCCTTGCTCAGGTACTAGCCGGTGGAACTCAGGTACTGGCCGGTGGAACCGGTGCGCTCGGGCGTTCCGCGAGCCCAGGAAAGGCTACGCTCCCGCCCCGCCAGCGAACGGCCCGCACCGCCGCCTCCCGCAGCGCACCGGCCGCCTCCTGGCGCAGCGGTCCCTGGGCGGCCCGGACGAGGTCCGAGTAGACGTCGGCGACCCGGTCCTCCAGGTCCGCCGCGAGGCGCAGCGCGGCGGCGGCGTCCGGCACGGCGAACGGCAGGGCGTACGCGGCGGCCGCCGCCACCGGCGATCCGCCCAGGTCACGTACCGTACGGGCCAGCCAGTCCCGGCGGGAGCGGTGCGCGGTGTAGGCGTCGCGGGCCTCGGCGGCGCGGGCATCGGAGAGCCGGCCACCGAGCACCCCGTACCCGTACACCGCCGCGTGTTCGGCGGCCAGCGCGGCCTGTGCCGCGGTCTGTGTCGCGTGCGGGGCCTGAGCCATCAGGCGCCCCCGCCGAGGAGGAAGGCGTGCCCCGCGTTGGCCGCCGCGACCGAGGCGAGCAGCCGGGCGAGCTCCGGCGGCGCGGTCGCCAGGGCCGCCAACTGGGCGTCGGAGGTGCGCCGTTCGGCCTCCGCGAGCTGCTTGAGGGCCTCGTCCGCGTCGGACGCGGACGTCGAGACCGCGGCCGGGGCGGCGGGGGACGAGGAGGGGGCGGCGGTCGAAGCCGGCGCGAGGGCCGTGGTGTGCTGGGCCGCCTGGTCGCGCAGCGGGGCGAGCCGGTCCCGCAGCGTCGGATGCATCGCGAGGACCGCGTCGTACTGGGTGACAAGCGCCCGGCTCGTGGCCGAGGCCGTGGCGCGCAGCGCGGCCTCCGCGCGGGCAGCCGTCTCGCTCGCCTCGGTCGCCGAGCCGCGCGTACCGACTTCGGAGCCGTCGCCCAAGCAGCCGGCCAGCACGCCCGCGGCCGCCGCTCCCGTCACGGCCAGCACACGCCTCCGCGTGGTCCCCGGGTGCCGCACGTGTCTCTCCCCTGTGTGCCGGTCCGCCGGTGACCGAGTGATCACCGCAGGCGAGCGTACCCGCGGGCCCCGGGCCGTGGACGGCAACACCCTCCGGGACCGGATACCCTTTGATCTGACGGCGGCGGTCCCATGACGGCCGCCGTACGCGACGACGATCCCCACAACAGCAGACGCGGCCGAGGAGTCACCCGGATGAGCACGACCCAGAGCGACAGGCTGCGCGGTCTCCTTGAGCCGCTCGTCAGCGCGAAGGATCTGGACCTCGACGAGATCGAGGTGTCCCGGGCGGGCCGCCGGCGGGTGCTGCGGATCGTGGTCGACTCCGACGAGGGCGTGGAGCTGGACACCTGCGCCGAGCTGAGCCGGGCGGTCTCCGAGCTGCTCGACGAGAGCGACGTGATGGGCGATGAGGAGTACGTCCTCGAAGTGACGTCTCCGGGCGCCGAGCGCCCGCTCACCGAACTCCGCCACTACCTGCGCGCCACCGGCCGGCTCGCCCGGCTCCAGCTGCACGACGGCGGCGAGCTGGTCGCGCGGATCCTCAAAGCCGACGACGACGGCATCGACGCCGAGATCCCGGGTGTGAAGGGGCGCAAGCCCACCGCCCGCCGGATCGCCTTCGCCGAGATCGCCAAGGCGCGGGTCGAGATCGAGTTCAGCCGCAAGGACGGAAAGAACGAGATCGCCGAAGACAGCAAGAACGACATCCTGAACGACATTCAGAACGAAGAGGAGGCGTAGCCGTGGACATCGACATGAGTGCCCTGCGGGGTCTGGTCCGGGAGAAGGAGATCTCCTTCGACCTGCTGGTCGAGGCGATCGAGTCGGCGCTCCTCATCGCCTACCACCGCACCGAGGGCAGCTTCCGGCGTGCGCGCGTGAAGCTCGACCGTGAGAACGGTCATGTCACGGTGTGGGCGAAGGAAGACCCGGCCGACCTCGAAGAGGGCCAGGAGGCCAAGGAGTTCGACGACACCCCGTCGGACTTCGGCCGCATCGCGGCGAGCACGGCCAAGCAGGTCATCCTGCAGCGGCTGCGCGACGCCGAGGACGACATCACCTTCGGTGAGTTCGCCGGCCGCGAGGGCGACGTCATCACCGGCGTCGTCCAGCAGGGCAAGGACCCCAAGAACGTGCTGGTCGACATCGGCAAGATGGAGGCCATGCTGCCGGTGCAGGAGCAGGTGCCGGGCGAGGAGTACACGCACGGGCTGCGCCTTCGTACGTACGTCGTACGGGTGGCGAAGGGTGTGCGCGGTCCTTCGGTGACCCTGTCGCGCACCCATCCGAACCTCGTCAAGAAGCTGTTCGCCCTTGAGGTCCCGGAGATCGCCGACGGTTCGGTGGAGATCTCCGCGATCGCCCGTGAGGCCGGTCACCGTACGAAGATCGCGGTGCGCTCGACGCGCAGCGGCCTCAACGCCAAGGGCGCCTGCATCGGCCCGATGGGCGGCCGAGTTCGCAACGTCATGGCCGAGCTGCACGGCGAGAAGATCGACATCGTCGACTGGTCGGACGACCCGGCCGAGATGGTGGCCAACGCGCTGTCCCCGGCCCGGGTCTCCAAGGTCGAGGTCGTGGATCTCGCGGCCCGTTCCGCCCGGGTGACCGTGCCGGACTACCAGCTCTCGCTCGCCATCGGCAAGGAAGGGCAGAACGCCCGGCTCGCCGCCCGCCTCACCGGCTGGCGCATCGACATCCGCCCGGACACCGAGCAGCCCACCGAGGACTGACCGGCCCGACGGGAATAAGAAGTGGCCCTGACCCCGTTCTGGGGGGCAGGGTTAGCTTTCTGGACAACAACCGTTCGATTTTTGCCCCAAAGGGGTGAGGTCGGTACGGGGAGGTAGACTTAAACGTGTCTGGCCGGACGCACGCCCGCGCCTGCCCTGAGCGAACCTGTGTGGGATGCCGGGAGCGAGCGGCCAAGAGCGATCTGCTGCGCATCGTGGCGGTCGAGGGTGCTTGCGCCCCTGATCCTCGCGGTACGCTGCCCGGCCGGGGTGCATATGTACACCCCGCCTCGGTCTGTCTCGACCAGGCGGTCCGCCGCCGGGCGTTCTCCAGGGCCTTCAAGGTCAAGGAAGCGCTCGACACCGCGGCACTGCGGGAGTACGTCGAGCAGGCAGCAACGTAAGAAGAAGTACGGCACGGAATCCCGTGCGGTCAGGTACCTCGCGAGTTGGAAGTAGGTCGAGATTGCGATGAGCACTCGATGAGTACGCGATGAGTACGCCCATGAAGTAGCGACGGTCCGGCGGTAACCCGGACCTAAAAGGAGCGAAGTGGCTAAGGTCCGGGTATACGAACTCGCCAAGGAGTTCGGGGTTGAGAGCAAGGTCGTGATGGCCAAGCTCCAAGAACTCGGTGAATTCGTCCGTTCGGCGTCCTCGACGATCGAGGCGCCGGTTGTACGCAAGTTGACTGACGCACTGCAGGGGCCCGGCGGCAACGCCGGCAAGTCCGCTGCCAAGCCCGGCGCGCCCCGCAAGGCGACGCCGGCCAAGCCCGCGGCGCCCTCCCCGGCCGCTGCGGCACGTCCCGCTGCCCCGAAGCCCGGCGCCCCGGCCCCCAAGCCGGCCCCCGCCGCGCCTGCGGCCCCGGTCACCCCGGCCGCCCCGGTGAGCAGCACCCCCTCTCAGGCTCCGGCCGCCTCGGGCCCGCGCCCGGGTCCGAAGCCCGCCCCGGCCAAGCCGGCCCCGGTCACCCCGGTGCCCGCCGCCGAGTTCTCGGCTCCGGCTCCGGCCCAGCCCGCGGCGCCCCAGGCCCCGCGTCCCGCCGGCGCCACCCCCGGTCCCCGCCCCGCGTCCCGTCCGGCTCCGGCCGGCGGTCAGCGTGACGGTGGCCAGCGCGATGGCGGCCAGCGCGGCGGCGACCGTCCGGCCCGCCCCGCGGGTCAGGGCGCTCCCCGTCCGGGCGGTGCCCGTCCGGCCGGTCCGCGTCCCGGCAACAACCCCTTCACCTCTGGTGGCTCCACCGGCATGGCGCGCCCGCAGGCGCCCCGTCCCGGCGGCGGCGCGCCCCGTCCCGGCGGTGCCGGTGCGCCCGGTGGCGCCCCGCGTCCGCAGGGTGGCCCCGGCGGCGCTCCGCGTCCGCAGGGTCAGGGCGGCGCCCGTCCGAGCCCGGGCGGCATGCCCCGTCCGCAGGGCGGCGCACGTCCCGGTCCCGGGACTGGTGGCGCCCCGGGCGGTAACCGTCCGAACCCCGGCATGATGCCGCAGCGTCCGGCCGCGAGCCCGCGTCCCGGCGGCGGCCCCGGTGGCCGTGGTCCCGGTGGTCCCGGTGGCCGTCCGGGTGGCGGCGGCGGTGCCGGTCGTCCCGGTGGTGGCGGCGGCTTCGCCGGCCGTCCGGCCGGTCCCGGTGGCGGCGGTCGTCCCGGTGGCGGCGGCGGCTTCGGCGGCCCCCGTCCGGGTGGCGGCGCTCCCGGTGGTGGCGGCGGCTTCGGCGGTCGTCCCGGTTTCCAGGGCCGTCCCGGTGGCCCGGGTGGCCGCGGTGGCACGCAGGGTGCCTTCGGCCGTCCCGGCGGGCCCGCCCGTCGTGGTCGCAAGTCGAAGCGTCAGAGGCGCCAGGAGTACGAGGCCATGCAGGCCCCGTCGGTGGGCGGCGTCATGCTGCCCCGCGGCAACGGACAGTCCGTCCGCCTGTCGCGCGGTGCCTCGCTGACCGATTTCGCCGAGAAGATCGGCGCCAACCCGGCGTCGCTCGTCGGCGTGATGATGAACCTCGGCGAGATGGTCACCGCCACGCAGTCCGTCTCCGACGAGACGCTGAAGCTCCTCGCCGACGAGATGAACTTCATCCTCGAAATCGTCAGCCCCGAGGAGGAGGACCGCGAGCTGCTTGAGTCCTTCGACATCGAGTTCGGTGAGGACGAGGGTGGCGAGGAGGCTCTCGTCGCGCGTCCGCCGGTCGTGACCGTCATGGGTCACGTCGACCACGGTAAGACCCGCCTTCTGGACGCGATCCGCAAGACGAACGTCGTTGCGGGCGAGGCCGGCGGCATCACGCAGCACATCGGTGCGTACCAGGTCGCCACCGAGGTCAACGGTGAAGACCGCAAGATCACCTTCATCGACACCCCGGGTCACGAGGCGTTCACCGCCATGCGTGCCCGTGGTGCGAAGTCCACCGACATCGCGATCCTCGTGGTGGCGGCGAACGACGGTGTGATGCCCCAGACGATCGAGGCGCTGAACCACGCCAAGGCGGCCGACGTGCCGATCGTGGTCGCGGTCAACAAGATCGACGTCGAGGGCGCCGACCCGACCAAGGTGCGCGGTCAGCTCACCGAGTTCGGTCTGGTGGCCGAGGAGTACGGCGGCGACACGATGTTCGTCGACATCTCCGCCAAGCAGGGCCTCAACATCGAGTCCCTCCTGGAGGCCGTCGTCCTCACCGCCGACGCCTCGCTCGACCTGCGGGCCAACCCGGAGCAGGACGCGCAGGGCATCGCGATCGAGTCCCACCTCGACCGCGGCCGCGGCGCCGTCGCGACCGTCCTGGTCCAGCGAGGCACCCTGCGGGTCGGCGACACCATGGTGGTCGGCGACGCGTACGGCCGAGTCCGCGCGATGCTCGACGACAAGGGCGAGAACGTGGAAGAGGCGGGTCCCTCGACCCCGGTCCTCGTCCTCGGTCTCACCAACGTCCCGGGCGCCGGCGACAACTTCCTGGTCGTCGACGAGGACCGTACGGCCCGTCAGATCGCCGAGAAGCGTGCCGCCCGTGAGCGCAACGTCCGCTTCGCCCGCAAGGGCGTGCGGTTCTCCCTGGAGAACCTGGACGAGGCCCTCAAGGCCGGTCTGGTGCAGGAACTCAACCTCATCATCAAGGGCGACGCGTCCGGTTCGGTGGAGGCCCTTGAGGCCTCGCTGCTCCAGCTCGACGTCGGCGACGAGGTCGACATCCGCGTCCTGCACCGCGGTGTGGGTGCGGTCACCGAGTCCGACATCAACCTGGCGACCGGCTCCGACGCCATCGTCATCGGCTTCAACGTCCGCGCCGCGGGCCGCGCGGCGCAGATGGCGGAGCGCGAGGGTGTCGACGTCCGGTACTACTCGGTGATCTACCAGGCCATCGAGGAGATCGAAGCGGCCCTCAAGGGCATGCTCAAGCCGGAGTACGAAGAGGTCGAGCTCGGCACGGCGGAGATCCGCGAGATCTTCCGCTCGTCCAAGCTGGGCAACATCGCCGGTGTGCTGGTCCGCTCCGGCGAGGTCAAGCGCAACACCAAGGCGCGCCTGCTGCGCGATGGCAAGGTCATCGCGGAGAACCTCAACATCTCCGGGCTGCGCCGCTTCAAGGACGACGTCACCGAGATCCGCGAAGGCTTCGAGGGTGGTATCAACCTCGGAAACTTCAACGACATCAAGATCGACGACGTCATCGCGACGTACGAGATGCGCGAGAAGCCGCGCGGCTAGTCCGCGAGGCTGACCCGTACCTCAGCAGTCGGGGCCGATCGGCGGGAAGATATTTCCGTCGATCGGCCCCGGCCGTTCCGGTACGGTTCTTGATGTCCCTGCCAAGCTTTTGGCGGGGTCCTCTAACCCGTACCGGCGGGACATCCGGACATACATGTATGTGGGGACGCTGTCCTTCGACCTGCTCCTCGGCGACGTACGGTCGCTGAAGGAGAAACGCTCCGTCGTCCGGCCGATAGTCGCCGAACTCCAGCGCAAGTACGCGGTGAGTGCGGCCGAAGTCGGCGACCAGGATCTGCACCGCAGGGCCGAGATCGGCCTCGCGGTGGTGTCCGGGGACACGGGGCACCTCACAGACGTACTCGACCGGTGCGAGCGGCTCGTCGCCGGCCGGCCCGAGGTGGAGCTGCTGTCGGTGAGACGCAGGCTCCACAGCGACGAAGACTGAACACCGAGCAAGGCTTGAGAAGGAGAAGGACCAGTGGCCGACAACGCGCGGGCGAAGAAGCTGGCGGACCTCATCCGGGAGGTGGTGGCCGAGAAGCTGCTGCGTGGCGTCAAGGACCCGCGCCTGGGAACGCACGTCACCATCACCGACACCCGGGTCACCGGCGACCTGCGGGAGGCCACGGTCTTCTACACGGTGTACGGGGACGACGAGGACCGGGCGGCCGCCGCCGCGGGACTTGAGAGCGCCAAGGGCATCCTGCGCTCCGCCGTCGGCTCCGCCGCCGGCACCAAGTTCACGCCCACCCTGACGTTCATCGCGGACGCGCTCCCCGAGAACGCCAAGACCATCGAGGACCTCCTCGACAAGGCGCGGGCCTCGGACGCCGCGGTGCGCGAGGTGTCCTCGGGCGCCAAGTTCGCCGGTGACGCCGACCCGTACAAGAAGCCCGGCGACGAGGACGACGCCTCCGCATGAGCACCGCAGCAAAGACGCCCGACGGCCTGGTCATTGTCGACAAGCCGTCGGGCTTCACTTCGCACGACGTCGTGGCCAAGATGCGCGGCATCGCCAAGACCCGCCGCGTGGGCCACGCGGGCACCCTCGACCCGATGGCGACCGGCGTGCTCGTCCTGGGCGTGGAGCGGGCCACCAAGCTCCTCGGTCACCTCGCCCTGACCGAGAAGGAGTACCTCGGTACGATCCGGCTCGGCCAGGACACCATCACGGACGACGCCGAGGGCGAGATCATCTCGTCGACCGACGCGTCCAAGGTGACCCGCGAGGGCATCGACGCGGGCGTCGCCGCGCTGACCGGCGCCATCATGCAGGTGCCGTCCAAGGTCTCCGCGATCAAGATCGACGGCAAGCGGTCCTACGCGCGGGTGCGCGGCGGCGAGGAGTTCGACATCCCGGCCCGCCCGGTGACCGTCTCCTCGTTCCGGGTGTACGACGTCCGCGAGGCCGTCGCCGAGGACGGCACCCCCGTCATCGACCTGGTGGTCTCCGTCGTCTGCTCCTCCGGCACCTACATCCGGGCGCTCGCCCGTGACCTCGGGGCCGGGCTCGGCGTGGGCGGCCACCTCACCGCGCTGCGCCGCACCCGCGTCGGCCCCTACGGGCTCGATGCGGCCCGCACCCTGGACCAGCTCCAGGAGTCGCTCACCGTGATGCCGGTGGCCGAGGCCGCGGCGGCCGCGTTCGCCCGCTGGGACGTCGATGCCCGGCGCGGCTCGCTGCTGCTCAACGGCGTACGCCTGGACATGCCGGACGAGTACGAGACCGGGAAGGCGGTCGGGGTGTTCGGGCCCGACGGTAAGTTCCTGGCGCTGGTCGAGAGCCAGAAGGGCAAGGCCAAGAGCCTCGCCGTGTTCGGCTGAGACACAGGCGCTGAGACACAGTTCCGACACCCACCGTGGAGCGGGCGGGGCGGCCCGCTCCACGATCCCCCTCGCAAGGGGTCTATCCGCACCGCCTGGGGGATTCACCCCTACGAGCAGGCGCTCGGAGTGAACCACGGGAGCGCAGGGGGGCGCTTTCCCTCGACGTTCTTCTCGGGCGGATCACCCCAGAACTACCGTTTCGGACATGGAACGCGGGGCTGGGGGAGAGGGCGGGGAGACGCTCGTACGGATCTGTGATCTGGCCGGGCGGACCCGCGGGACGGGGTTCGTCGCGGACGACCGGGGGACCGTCGTCACCAGCCACGAAGCCGTCGACGGGCTGACCCGCGTGGTGCTGCACGCCCCCGGCGAGCGGACCTGGCTGGCCGAGGCCGACGACCTCACCTCCCTGCCCGAGGCCGGCCTCGCCCTGGTGCGCACCGACGGGCTCGGGGTGCGCCCGCTGCCGATCTCCGCGCGCGCCGACATCCGTACGGGCACCTATGTGCGGGTCGCCGCCCACGGGTGGCGCGAGGCGCGGGTCCTCGGCACCTCTCCCGTCACCTACACCGCCACCGATCGCTTCCATCTCCTGGGCGGCGTACTGGAGTTGGCGATCGGGACGGCCGGCAGTGAGGCCATGCGGCTCGGCGGCGAAGCCAGCGGTGGGCCCGTCGTCGATACCGTCACCGGGGCCGTCCTCGGGGTGGTCGGGACCGCGCTGCACGCCGCCCACCAGGCCTCCGGCTTCGCGGTGCCGCTGCGCGCCGCGCAGGGGCCGCTCGCCGAGCTGCTGCGGCGCAACGCCGCCACTGTGCCCGCCTACGGTCGCGATCTGAACCTGGCAGGGGCGCTCCAGCTCACCGCCACCTCCGTGGGCTCCGTAGGCGGCCCCGGCGGGTGGCAGGACCCCGTTGAACGACGTTCCACGCTCAGGGAGTTCGGGTCCTTCTCCACCGGCGACGCCCTCGTGCTCGGTCTCGTCGGGGACCCCGGCACCGGGCGCACCACCGAGCTCGCCGCGTTCGCCCGCCGCCGGGCGCGCGGCGACGAGCCCGCGCCCACGCTGTGGCTGCGCGGCGCCGACCTGCGCGCCGACGACGCCTCGGTGGCCGACGCGGTCGACCGCGCACTGGCCCAGGCCGCCCGGATCGTCGCCGCCTCCCCGCCCGGCGGCCAGGAGGCGGCCACCCCCGACCGGGTGGCGCGGCTCGCCCGCGAGGCCGGGCGGCCCCTGCTCGTCCTGCTCGACGGGCCGGAGGAGATGCCGCCCCTGCTCGCCCACCGGCTGGCCGCATGGACCGCCGGGACCGTGGACTGGCTCGGGGCGGTCGGGGCGCGCATGGTCGTCGCCTGCCGGCCCGAGCACTGGGAACAGGCCGGGGCGCACTACCCCCGGGGCGTCCTGCACCCCGCCCCGCTGCCCCGCCTTCCGGACGCCGTGCGCATCGGCGACCTGGGGCGCAAGGAGGCCGCGCGGGCCCGCGAGCGCTACGGCATCCCCGAGGGCGCGCTCCCCGACCGCGACGCCCGCCACCCGCTCACGCTGCGGCTGCTCGCCGAGGTGCGGGCGGCGCTGCCCGGCGAGGTCGACGGCAAGCCGGACCGCGAGGACGTCTTCTCCGCCCACCTGGACCTGATGTGCCTGCGGATCGCGGTACGCGTCGCCGCCTCCGCCCGCCCGCCGGTGCGCGGCAGCGCGGTGCGCAGACTCGCGGCACGCGTCGCCGGGCAGGTGCACGAGGCGGCCCGGCGCTGTCTCGGTCCCGGCCAGGGCGAGCTGGACCGCGAGTCGTTCGAGGAGATCTTCCCCTGGCGTACGGGATCGGCCTCCGCGGTGCTCACCGAGGGCCTGCTCGTGCCGGCCGGGTCCGGCTACCGCTTCGCGCACGAGGAGCTCGCCGACTGGGTGCAGGCGGCCCACCTCGACCTGGACGCCGCGCTGTACGCCCTGGTGCACCGCTGGTACGACGAGAGCGACCCAGGGACCGTCGTACGGCTCCCCTCGCGCCCCGCCCTCAGCGCCGTGCCGCACGGCCACGTACCGCCCCCGCCGGGCTCGGGACCCGCCCCCGCCGGGCGCTCCCTGCCGGTGCCGCGGCACCGCATCGGGCCCGTCCTCGAAGCCCTGCTGCTGCTCGGCAGCCAGCAGGGCTCCACTCAACTCGCCCTTAAACTCAAGGAGTTGGTGGAAGTCCTGGACCGCACCCCGGCGGCGGGCGCCGGCCACGACCGGTTCGCGGACGCCCAGTGGTGGGCGGTCCGCCTCCTCACCGAGACCCTGCTGAGGGTTCCCGACGTACGGCCCTACCAAGAGGTGCTGCGCCTGCTGGCGGACCGGATCAGCCGCCGTTCCGTACGGGAGGGCGGCCCGGCGCACCTCGGTGCGCTGGGGGAGTTCGGGCCCTGGTTCTGGATGCGGCTGCGGCTCAGCGACGACCGCAGGCTCGAACTGCTGCGCCGGCTGGTGCCCGCCGACGGGGTGCCGGGGGCCTCGCCCGGCTGGGAGCGCTACCTCGACGCCGTCGACCGGCGGCTCGCCGTCGAGCCCAGGACCGTACAGCCGCTGCTCTGCCGCTGGTTCACCGACGAGCGGCCGCTGCCCGTGGCGCCCGGGACCGATGTGCGGCCCACCGTCGCGCGGGCGGCACAGGCCCTGCTGTATGCGAGGCGGGCGCTGGCCGTCGACGACCTCACCGAGGCGCTCGTGGCGACCGCCCACGTCCGCGCCGACGAACTCCTCACCCAGCTCGCCGAGGACGAGCCGTCCGCGCTCTGCCGGGCCGTGGACCGCTGGGCCCACGACGACCGGCCGGAGCGGCGCGCCGCGGCCGCCACCTACGGGCCGCGCGTCGCCCTCGGCATCCGTACCGCCGCCGACCGCGAGCTGCTCCGCTACGCGGCCCTCGCCCTGCTCGCCCGCCCGACGGACACCGCACTGCACGGCGCCGCGCTCGCCCTCCTGGTCCGCGACCCGCGCACCCGCGGGCGCCACCTCGACGAGGCGCTCGCCGTGTACACCGCGGGGGACGCCAGGTTCCCCGCGTCCGCGCTCGCCGCCGCCCTCACCACCCATCCCGAGCCCGTCCTCGCCGCCTTCCAGGCGCGGCTCCACCGGGGCGGCGCCGGGGCCGCCGACGTCCTCGACGCGCTCGCGGAGATCAACACCCCGGCCCTCGCCCGGCGCGCGGCCGCCCTAGTCCAGGACCACGTCGAGCACCACCCCGAGGCGGCCGGGCACGCGGCGGACTTCGTGGACCGGCGCCTGGAACACGGCCCCGCCGCCCGCGCGGTGCTCTTCCCCATGGTCACCAGCCTGCTGCGCGGCCGCGCCCATCCCGTCCGATCCGCGCTCGCCCCCGTCCTGGCCGCCCCCGGCACCCGGGCCTCGCGCCCGCTGCGCTCCGAGCTGCTCGACGTACTCCTGGAATTCGAGCGGTACGAATCCCGCGACCTGGCCGTCCTCGACGCGCTGCTCGGCGCCGCGGCGACCGGCTCGGCGGAGCGGGCCGAGGCGCGCACCCGCGACCTCGTGCACCGCACGGGGCTCCTCTTCGTCCGGACGCCCGAGGGCGCGGCCCGCTTCGACCGGCACCTGGTCGAGCTGTGCCAGGAGGTCCCGGGCTTCGCCGCGCAGGTCGCCGGATGGCTCCTCCAGGCGCCGCAGGAGTGGGCCGCGGTGGTCGGCCCGAGCGCCCGCCGCACGGTGGAGACGCTGGGCTCCCCCATGCCGATGCGATCCCGGGCGGCCGGGCATGGCAGTCTTAGACCTGCATAACGCATAAGAACCTGTGTCTGAACTGACGCGGGCTCTCAGGGTCAACGACGTAAACAGGTTCGAGGAGCGGTCACAGTGCAGCGCTGGCGTGGCTTGGAGGACATCCCCCAGGACTGGGGACGCAGCGTCGTCACCATCGGCTCCTACGACGGGGTGCACCGCGGACACCAGCTGATCATCGGGCGGGCCGTGGAGCGCGCCCGCGAGCTGGGCGTGCCCTCCGTCGTGGTCACCTTCGACCCCCACCCCAGCGAGGTCGTGCGCCCCGGCAGCCACCCGCCGCTGCTCGCCCCGCACCACAGGCGCGCCGAACTGATGGCGCAGCTCGGCGTGGACGCGGTCCTCGTCCTCCCCTTCACCAGCGAGTTCTCGAAGTTGTCGGCCGCCGACTTCGTGGTGAAGGTCCTGGTCGACAAGCTGCACGCCAAGCTCGTCGTCGAGGGCCCCAACTTCCGCTTCGGCCACAGGGCCGCGGGCAACGTCGAGGTCCTGGCCGAGCTCGGCCGCACCTACGACTACGACGTCGAGGTCATCGACCTGAGGGTGCGCGGCGAGGCGGGCGGCGGCGAGCCGTTCTCCTCCACGCTGACCCGCCGCCTGGTCACCGAGGGCGACGTCGAGGGCGCCGCCGAGATCCTCGGCCGCCCGCACCGCGTCGAGGGCGTCGTCGTGCGCGGCGCCCAGCGCGGCCGCGAGCTCGGCTACCCGACCGCGAACGTCGAGACGCTGCCGCACACCGCGATCCCCGCGGACGGCGTGTACGCGGGCTGGCTCACCGCCGACGGCGAGCGGATGCCCGCGGCGATCTCGGTCGGCACCAATCCGCAGTTCGACGGCACCGAGCGGACGGTCGAGGCGTACGCCATCGACCGGGTCGGGCTCGACCTGTACGGGCTGCACGTCGCCGTCGATTTCCTCGCCTATGTGCGGGGCATGGCCAAGTTCGACTCCATCGAGGACCTGCTGGAAGCGATCGGCAACGACGTGAAGCGGTCCACCGAGCTGATCGAGGCGTACGAGGCCGGGCGGGACTAGCCCCCTTTCGGCCGATGCCACTTGATCAGGTCAAGCACCGGTCAATCAGTGGCCTGAAACCGTCCAAGACCCGGCATCCATTGCGCATGGGGGCAGGGTATGGGCGGTTTTCGGCGTACTGGGACTGCTGCGCCGCGCGTAGGGCCGGAGACGACCTGAAGCGGCTCGGCGACGACGCGGCGGGCCCGGGGAAGAAGGCGTGGAATGGGTTCGAGGGTCTCTTCTGAGAGCGCGGGGCCCGCGAAGCTCCCTCTCCTGGGCACCTCCTGGTATCGGCGGGGCGTGGGCTACTGGCTCCGCCGCGTCCGGCAAGGGGTGGTCCTGCTGGGCTTCGGCGCCCTGTTCGGGTGGCTCTCCGTGGCGATCTGGCAGGGCATCGAATCGGGCCTGCCGGCCGGCTGGCACCGGGTCGTCGACGTGGCCGTGGGAGCACTGGGCCTCGTCGGGTTCGTACGCGGATGGATCTGGGGGCGGCGGACCATCCGGGCCGAGCTGGCCGATCCGCCCACCCCCGAGCAGGCCTGGATCCGGCACCGCCAGGCACGGCGCGGGCGCGGCAGCGCGGACCCGGACTTCGGCAGGCGCGGCGGGCCGCTGCTGTTCTTCGCCCCGTTCTTCCCGCCGTGCGTCGCCTGGTGGATCGGAATGACCTGCGGAACCCTCCTCGTACGCGAACTCCCCGCCGAAGCCGGCGCCCGCAAAGCCCTCAACCAGGCCTGACCGCCGCGGCCCAGTGACAGGCGACCTGCGCCGCCGTGCCGCCCGCCAGGACCGGGAGGTCCTCGGTGCGGCAGCGCTCCGCCACGCCCGCACGGTCCGCCTCGCCGGACGCGAGGACCTGGCAGCGGGCGTGGAAGCGGCAGCCGGACGGGATGCGGGACGGGTCCGGTGGCTCGCCCGTGAGGACCACCGGTTCGCCGGGCGACTCGGGAAGCACCGACAACAGGGCCTGGGTGTAAGGATGTTGAGGGCGCGTCAGGACGTCCTCGACGGGGCCCGTCTCCACGATGCGGCCCAGGTACATCACCGCCACCCGGTCCGCGATGTTCCAAGCCAGCCCGAGGTCGTGGGTCACGACAAGGGCGGACAGACCCAGCTCGTCCCGCAGGCGAAGCAGCAGCGCCAGGATCTCGCCGCGTACGGAGGCGTCCAGGGAGGCCACCGGCTCGTCGGCGACGATCAGTTCGGGGTCCAGGACGAGCGCGCCCGCGATCACCACGCGCTGACGCTGGCCGCCCGACAGCTCGTGGGGGTAGCGCAGGAAGAACCGCTCGGGCGGGCGCAGGCCCGCCCGGGACAGCGCCTGGGCCACCAACTCCCGCTCGTCGCCCGGGGATTGGTGGATACGCAGGCCCTCGGCGACCGCGTCGTACACCGTGTGCCGGGGGTTGAGCGAGCCGCTCGGGTCCTGCAGGACCAGCTGGACCCGTTTGCGGTACGCCTTCAGGGCGCGCGCGTGGTGGTCGAGCGGGCTGCCGTCGAAGGCGACCGTGCCCCCGGTCGGGGTGACCAGGCCGAGCAGGGTTCGGGCGAGCGTCGTCTTGCCGCAGCCCGATTCGCCGACCAGGGCGACGATCTCGCCCGCACCGACGGTGAGTTCGACGCCGTCGACGGCGCGGGCGGGCGGGGCGCCGCGCCGGCCGGGGAAGGTGACGCGCAGGCCGGCGGCGCTGAGGAGGGGGGCCGTGGTGGTGGTCATGCGGTGCTCCTCGACAGGGTCCCGGCGTGCACGCAGGCCGCCCGGTGGTCCGGGCCGGCGTCGCGCAGAGGCTGGTCGTCAACGGCGCAGACGCCGATCGCGACCGGGCAGCGCGGATGGAAGGTACAACCCGCGGGCAGTGCGGACGGGTCGGGCGGATCGCCCGGCAGACCACGGGGCGCGCGGCGCGAGGCGGGGTCGCCGATGCGGGGGAAGGCGGCTGACAGCGCCCGGCCGTACGGGTGCCGGGCCGCCGCGTAGACCTCGCGGGCCGGGCCCTCCTCGACGATGCGGCCCGCGTACATCACCGCGAGCCGGTCGCACGTGTCGGCCAGGACCGCCAGATCGTGGCTGATCATCAGCAGGCTGATGCCCTGGTCCGCGACGAGCCGCTCGATCAGACGCAGGATCTGGGCCTGGATCATCACGTCGAGGGCGGTCGTCGGTTCGTCCGCGACGATCAGGTCCGGGGCGCAGGCGAGCGCCATCGCGATCATGACGCGCTGGCGCTGGCCGCCGGACAGCTCGTGCGGGTGGGCGTCCGCGCGGGAGGCGGGCAGGCCGACCTGTTCGAGGAGTTCGCCGACGCGGGTGCGGGCCCCGGCCGGGGTGGCGAGACCGTGCAGCAGGATCGGCTCGGCGATCTGGTCGCCGATGCGGTGCACGGCGTTCAGCGAGTGCATGGCGCCCTGGAACACGATGGACGCGCCCGCCCAGCGCACCGCCCGCAGCCGCCCCCACTTCATGGTGAGGACGTCCTCGCCGTCGAGCAGCACCGACCCCGTCAGCTTCGCCGACGAGGGAAGCAGCCTCAGCAGCGCCATCGCCAGGGTCGACTTCCCGCAGCCCGACTCGCCCGCGATGCCGAGCTTCTGGCCGGGCGCGATCGTCAGGTCGACGCCGCGCACGGCCGCCGCCCCGGTCCCGTACGTGACGTACAGGTCCCTGATCTCAAGCAGGCTCATCGGGCCCCCAGCTTCGGGTTGAGGACGGCCTCGACGGCGCGGCCGCAGAGCGTGAAGGAGAGCGCCACCAGTGCGATCGCGATGCCGGGCGGGGCCAGGTACCACCAGTGGCCGGAGGAGACCGCGCCCGCCTCGCGGGCGTCCTGGAGCATGCCGCCCCAGGACACCACCGTCGGATCGCCCAGACCCAGGAACGCGAGGGTGGCCTCGGTGAGGATGGCGTTGGAGATGCCCAGCGTGGTCTGCGCGAGGACCAGCGGCATCACGTTCGGCAGCACGTGCCGGGTCATGATGTGGCCGTGGCCGCCGCCGAGCGCTCGGGCCCGCTCGATGTACGGGCGCGACTCGACCGCGATGGTCTGCGCCCGCACCAGGCGGGCCGTCGTCGGCCAGGACGTCACGCCGATGGCCAGGATCACCGTCCAGAGGCTGTGCGACATGACGGTGGCAAGCACGATCGCTAGCACCAGCGTCGGCATCACCAGGAACCAGTCGGTGATCCGCATCAAGGCCGTGGAGAGCCAGCCGCCGTAGTGCCCGGCGAGGATCCCGACCAGCGTGCCGATCGCCACGCTCAGCGCGGCCGCGAGCAGCCCGACGGCGAGCGAGATCCGGGCGCCCCAGATCAGCAGGCCGAGCAGCGAGCGGCCGAACTGGTCCGTTCCCAGCGGGAATTGGCCGCTCGGCGACTCCAGGGCGGTGCCGGGAGCGCTGGTCACGCTCTGGACGTCCCCGCCGACGGTGAGCGGCGCGGTGAGCGCGATCAGCGCGATGACGGCCAGGCCCGCCAGACCGTACAGGCCGGCCCGGTGCGTGCGGTAGGAGCGCCAGAAGCGGGCGAGGGAGTCGCGGCGGCGTGCCCAGGCGAGCGAGCCCGCCTTGTCGGGGGCGGTGGTCGTGGTCATCGGGCCGCCCCGATCCCGTACGCGGTCGTGGTCATCGGGCGGCCCACCGGCCCGGGCGGCCCGTACGTGGTCGTCGTCATCGGCCCACCCTGGGATCGAGCAGCGGATAGAGCAGGTCGGCAAGGAGGTTCATCAGGATCATCGCCCCCGCGAAGACCACGAACAGGCCCTGCACCAGCGGGAGGTCGGGCACGCTCAGCGCCTGATAGAAGAGCCCGCCCAGGCCCGGCCACGAGAAGACGGTCTCCACCAGGATCGAACCGGCCGCCACATGACCCAGGTTGATGAACAGCATCGTGACCGTGGGCAGCAGCGCGTTCGGCACCGCGTGGTGGCGGCGCACCGCGTCGTCGCGCAGGCCCTTCGCGCGGGCCGTCGTCAGATAGTCGCCGCCCATCTCGTCGAGCAGCGAGGACCGCATGACGAGCAGGGTCTGCGCGTACTGCACCGCGACCAGGGTGAGCACCGGCAGCACCATGTGGTGCGCCACGTCCAGGACGTGCGCGAAGCCCGCGGTGTCGCCCGACTCCATGCCGCCGGTCGGGAACAGGCCCGGGACGGGGCCCGCGCCCACCGAGAACGTGATGATGAGCAGAAGGCCCAGCCAGAACGAGGGCACCGACCAGAGGGTGAGGGCGAGACCCGTGTTGAACCGGTCGCCGAGGCCGTCGCGGCGCCAGGCCGAGCGGGTGCCGAGCCAGATGCCGAGCGCCGAGTAGATGACCACGGCCGTCCCGGTCAGGAGCAGGGTCGCCGGGAGCTTTTCGGCGATGAGCGAGCCGACCGGCGCGTGGAACTGGTACGAGGTGCCCAGGTCTCCGGTCAGCGCCTTGCCGCAGTAGTCCGTGAACTGGCGCCACATCGGCAGATCGAGCCCGAACTGGCTTCTCAGCGCGGCGAGTTGATCGGCGGAGACCTGGCGGCCGTGGGTCATGGTGCGGACCGGGTCGCCGGGGATGATCCGGAACAGGAAGAAGCTGGTGACGAGGACGGCGAACAGCGAGACCACCGCCCCCGCCAGCTTGCCGCCCACATAGCGCAGATAGGTGAGCACCGGGCTCGCGGCCGCGGAGCGGCGGCCGCGCGGCTCGGTGCGCGCCTCGGCGACCACCGCGGGGGTGTCGGCCGAACTCGCTGTCGTCATGGCCTACTCGCGGTCGTCGGCGCCGGCGCGGCGGCGCAGCACGAGGAAGGAGCCGATCCCGGCGAGCACGACCACGCCAGCGACGATGCCGAGGACCACGACCCCCGAGGAGCCGCCGCCCGACTTCGCGGACGAGCCGGCCGCCGGGACCGCCGACCACCAGCTCCAGTAGCCGTCCTGGCCGTAGATGTTGCCCGCGGCCTCGGGCATCGTCGTGATCGACTTGATCTGGTCGGTGCGGTACGCCTCGACCGCGTTGGGGTACGCCATGACGTTCATGTACCCGGTGTCGTACAGCCGCGACTCCATCTGCTTGATCAGGTCCGCCCGCTTGGCGGTGTCGTACTCGGCCAACTGCTTCGCGTACAGCTCGTCGAACCGCTTGTCACAGATGAAGTTGTCCGTCGGACCCGTCGTCTTGGGAGTCGCGGGCAGCGCCGCGCAGGTGTGGATGGACAGGACGTAGTCCGGGTCGGGGCTGACCGAGTATCCGTCCAGGGCCAGGTCGTACTCGCCGGCCGCCCACGGGTCCGTGACGTTGTCGACGCACTCCACCTTCAGGCCGATGCCGAGCTTGCCCCACCACTCCTGGAGGTACTTGCTGACCGCCTTGTCGTCGGGGTAGGTGGCGTGGCAGAGCAGCCGCAGGTCGAGCGGCCTGCCGTCCTTGCCCAGCCGCTTCCCGTCGGCACCGGTCCGGTAGCCGGCCTCGTCGAGCAGCGCGGCCGCCTTCGCCGGGTCGTACGCGATCTTCTGGTCCGGGGCGGGCTTCCAGAAGTACTCGGCGAACCGGGGCGGGATGTAGCCCTCGCCCTCGACGGCGTGGCCCTGGAACACCTTGTCGACGAGCGTCTTGCGGTCGACGGCCGCGAACAGCGCCCGGCGCACCTTCGGATCGAGCACCGCCGGGTTGCCGTCGCCGAACTTCTGGCCGTCCTTGGACTGCGCGCCCGGGTTGGTGGCGAGCGCGAAGAAGCGCCGGCCGGGGGCGTCGTTCACCTTGATGTCGGGCGCGGCACCCAGTGAACCGGCTTGCGCGGGCGTCAAGTTGGAGACGAAGGACACCTCGCCCTTGCGGAGCGCCGCGACCGCCGCGTCATTGTCCTTGTAGTACTTGAAGACCAGCTCGTCGAACTTGGGCGCACCCCGCCAGAAGCTCTTGTTCGGCTTCAGCTTGATGTACTGGTCGACCTTGTAGTCGGTCAGGACGAACGGCCCGTTGCCGACGACGGGGAACTGCTGATCATTGTTGAACTTGGTGAAGTCGCCGACCTTCTCCCACACGTGCTGGGGCACGATCGGGACGTCCAGGGCCGTCATCGTCGCCTGGGGCTGCTTCAGTTCGACGACGAGCGTCGCCGGGTCGGGGGCGGTGACCTTCTTGAAGTTCGCGACGTAGCTGCCGTTGGCGGTCGCCGCGCCCTTGTCGGTCATCATCTTGTTGAACGTCCAGGCCGCGTCGCCCGCCGTCACCCGTTGCCCGTCGGACCACTTCGAATCCCCCCGGATCGTGTACGTCCACGTCAGCTTGTCCGGCGACGTCTTCCACGCGGTGGCCAGGCCCGGGATCGCGTGGCCGTCCTTGGCGTCGTAGTTCGTCAGGTACTCGTACATCAGGCGGTGCACGCTGGTGCTGATCAGCCGCTGGGCGAGGAAGGGGCTCAGGGAGTCGACGCTCTGGGAGACGGCGACGGTGAGGACCTTCTCCCCGCCCTTGGCGTCGTCGGCCGCCGCGCCCTGGGAGGGGAACACCGCGCCGGCCGTCAGCGCGAGGGCGGCGGCCCCCATGGCCAAGAGCCGGCGGGGCCCGGACGGTCGCAGGGACTTGCGCGATGGAACTGTTCTTGCCATGGGACGGTGACCTCGCGTCATCACTCGCACGGAAAAGCAGGGTTGATCGCAGGTTGAGCGCCGGTTGAACAGGAGGTGGCGGCCGGTGTGGGCGCAGGTCTACCAGCGGTGGTCTAGACGTGTCAACGGCGCATCGCAGGCCATTTGGTCTGCGAAAACGCCAAAGGGCCCGCACCGTTCGAACAGTGCGGGCCCTCATTGGTCCAGTCCTCTGACGCCTTACTGCTGAGGGGCTGACGGCGGCTGCGGAGCGTGTCCGCCCCCCTCCTGCCCGGGCCACCCGGCCGGCGGCACGGGCCCCTGCGACTCCGGCTGCCCGGGGGCGCCTTCACCCGCCGGGGGCTGCGGCTGCGGCGGCTGGAGCTGCCACCCGGCGGGCGGCTGCGGGGCGCCGGGGTAGGGCTGACCGGGCTGCCCCGGGGGGAGCTGACCGGGCTGCCCGGGCTGGGCCGGAGGGAACTGGCCCGGCTGGCCCGGCTGAGCGCCGTACGGCTGACCCGGGTACGGCTGACCGGGTTGCGGCTGGGCGGGGTTGGGCTGCGCCTGATGCGGGAACGGCTGGCCGGGCTGCGGCGCCTGGGCCTGGTTCGGGAACGGCTGACCCGGGGCGGGCTGGCCCTGCGCCGGGTAGGGCTGGCCCGGGTGCGGCTGGGCCGCGCCGGGCTGCGGCTGACCGGGGAAGGGCTGACCGGGCTGGCCCTGGCCGGGGAACGGCTGGCCGGGTGCGCCCTGCTGGCCCGGCATCGGCGGAGCCTGGACGGGCGGCGGGTTGAGACCGTCGCCCGTCCACAGCCCTTGCTGCTGCTGCGCCCGTACGAAGTCCTCGGCCACCATCGCCGAGAGGTTGAAGTAGGCCTCCCGCGTCTTGGGCCGCATCATGTCGAGGTCCACCTCGGCGCCCGCCGACAGGTGCTCGTCGAACGGCACCACGACCACCCCGCGGCAGCGCGTCTGGAAGTGCTGCACGATGTCGTCCACCTTGATCATCTTGCCGGTCTCGCGGACACCCGAGATGACGGTGATGGAACGCTGGACGAGGTCGGCGTAGCCGTGCGCCGAGAGCCAGTCGAGGGTGGTCGAGGCGCTGGACGCACCGTCCACGGACGGCGTCGAGATGATGATCAACTGGTCGGCGAGGTCGAGCACGCCGCGCATCGCGGAGTACAGCAGACCCGTACCCGAGTCGGTGAGGATGATCGGATACTGCTTGCCCAGGACGTCGATCGCGCGCCGGTAGTCCTCGTCGTTGAACGTCGTGGACACGGCCGGGTCGACGTCGTTCGCGATGATTTCGAGCCCGGACGGCGCCTGCGAGGTGAACCGGCGGATGTCCATGTACGAGTTGAGGTACGGGATCGCCTGGACCAGGTCGCGGATGGTGGCCCCGGTCTCGCGGCGCACCCGGCGGCCGAGCGTTCCGGCGTCCGGGTTGGCGTCGATCGCGAGGATCTTGTCCTGCCGCTCGGTGGCCAGGGTCGCGCCGAGCGCGGTCGTCGTGGTCGTCTTGCCGACGCCGCCCTTGAGGGAGATGACCGCGATCCGGTAGCAGGACAGGACCGGTGTGCGGATGAGGTTGAGCTTGTGCTGCCGCGCGGCCTCCTCCTTCTTGGCCCCGGGCTTGAAGCGCGAGGCCCCGGCGGCCGGACCCCGGCTGCTCTTCGCCTTCTGCTTGTTGTTGCGAAGGAGCCGGTCGGAGGACAGCTCGACGGCGGCGGTGTACCCGAGCGGAGCCCCCGGCATGGAGCGCTCGCGCTGGTCGTGCGTCACGGGCGACGGCCAGGCGGCGCCGGCCCGCGGGTCGGCGGGGGGTGCGGGCTGAGCCTGCGGGTTCGCCGGGTCGTACGCGAAGGGCTGCGCTTGCTGACCCGGCTGCCCCTGCGGGCCGGGCTGTCCCTGCGGGCCGGGCTGTCCCTGCTGGGGGAAGCCGCCTTGGGCGGGGCCCGGCATGGGCTGCGGCAGGGGCTGCGGCGCGGCCGGGGGGTTGGCGGCGGGGTGCGGGAAGCCGTAACCGCCTTGCTGGTCAGGGGAGTTGGGGGTACCGAACGGGGCGGGTGTCTGCGGGGCGGGCAGGTTCGGCTCGGGGTTCGGCGCGGCCGGGGGGTTGGCTCCCTGGTGGGGGAAGCCGTAGCCGCCCTGCTGGGCGGGGGCGTCGTTCGGGCCGGCTCCCTGGTGGGGGAAGCCGTAGCCGCCCTGCTGGCCGGAGGTGTCGCCCGGAGCGGCTCCCTGGTGCGGGAAGCCATAACTGCCCTGTGGTGCGGGGGAGTTGGGCGCGGGCGGGGTGGCGCCCTGCGGGGGCTGCTGAGCCTGCTGCGGGAAGCCGTACCCGTTCTGCGGCTGGGGCGGCTGGGGCGGCTGGGGCCATGCGGGTGCCGGGGCGCCCTGGGCGGCCGGGTCCGGGAACGGTCCCGGCTGCGCCTGCACCGGCCACTGCGGTGCCGCGGTAGGTGCGGCGGGCTGGAACGCGGGCGGCAGCGGAGGCAGTCCCGGCTGCGAACCGGCGGATGCGGCCCAGGGCTGATCGGCGGGGAGCGCGTCCTGGGGCTCGGGGGCGGGGGCGTCCGACGGCACGGCGTCCGCAATCGGCGCGGGGCCGGGCTGGGCGGGCTCCGGGTGCACGGCGCTGGAAGCCGAGTCGGCGGCGGGGGCGGCGTCATGGGGAACGGCGTCCTGGACGGCGTCGGCGGGAACGGCGTCCGCGGGAGCGGGCGCGGTGTCCGTCGCCCCGGCGCCCTGAGACGGGGAGGCGTCCTCCTCGCTGGGGGTGGCCTCGGGTACCTCGGGGGCCGTGGCAGCCTCGGGGGCCCCTTCCGCGTCGGCCGTCTCGCCCGACGCCATGGACGTGGCGTCGAAGGGCTTGCCGGGAGCGTCGGCGGAGTCGTCGCCAGAGTCGTCGGAGCCGGTCAGGCTCGCAGAGTCCCCGGAGTCCGAAGCGTCCGAAGTGTTGGGGGCATCGGTGGGTTCGGTGGGTTCGGTGGTTTCGGGGGTTTCGGCGTCAGTGCGCTGACCTGCCGCCGTGTCGACCGCCTCGCCCTCGGAGTCCTCCGCAGGGGACGACGCGATCGCATCGCTGTCCGGGGTTCCGGCTGACGAGTCGTCAGAAACCGCACCCTGTGTCACATCCGGCACCGGCGCCGACGCGCCCGCCGACTCGCCGCGAGCCTCGGCCGCCGCCGCTTCGAGCTGCTCGAACTCCCGCTTCAGCGCCGAGGGAGAGAAGCGCATCGTCGCGCCGCTCTCGATGTCGCCGCCGCCGAAGGCCTGGCCCTCGTCCGCCGGGCGATGGGCGGCGGGCGCGGGCGCCGGGGGTGCGGGCGCGGGGAAGGCGGGCGGGGGTGTGGCCGACGCGCTGGGCGCCGGGGTCGGGGCCGGGCCCGGAGGGGGCGGCGTGGGGCTCCAGTTCGGCTGGAAGCCGCCGGCCTGCGGCAGCCCGGGCACGTTGAGGGGCTGGCCGTGCGGCGGCGGGGGCGGCGGCAGCGGAACTCCCGTGCCGCCGCTCTGCTCGGGGACCGGGGGCGGAGCCGGGGGCGTCGGAGCGGCCGGGGTGTCCTGCGCGCCCTGGGTGTACCAGGCGGGCGGGGTGTAGTCGATGGTGAACTCACCCGTGGTCTCGGGATCGGCGTCGGACCGATTCTCGTCGCGCGCGCTCCCGCCGGTGCGGAACTGGTCCTGGTCGCTGTTCACCGGTTTCCTTTCGTTCGCCTGTGACCGGGTGTAGGCCGTGAGGTTCATTGGCATGTACGGGCCGGGGCGGGGCAGCCCCCGTGCGGTGGGTGCGGAGTCGAGCGCAGTCGCCCGCCCCCTGTTCCACCGCGAGCGCCGCGGCATCCGGAACGTACGGACGACGCAACCTCGCACCGTACGGAAGACGCAACCTCGCCGTGGAGTCCCTGCCCCCGGTCCGTCCCACCCTAATCGTCGTCAATACCGCCGGGGCAGGCCCGGTCGCCCCGATCGCCTGTCCCTTTCGTCACCCTCGCCTCATGAGTGACGTCGAAGTGACCGGCCGGGGGCGGAGCGTGCGGGGCGAAACGGTCAGATCAGGTCAACTTTCGCCACTGCCTCTTTGTTCAGTCGGTTCAGTCGACGCGTCGGGCGTTCCCCAACAATCCGGTCTCGGTGTCGGTCGCCTGCGTCATCGCGAAGGAGCGGTCGCGCTCGTTGCACCAGAGCGTGACGCCGTCCGCGAGCGTCGACAGGCCTTCCTGTTCCGTGCGCGGCAGGTTCATGATGCGGCCTATCTGCGCGGCCTCGTCCGGCGACACCCGCTGCACGCCGACGAGCCGCGCCTGCCGGATCAGCCGCGGTGCGACCGGGCTGACATAGGGGAGCAGCGTGAGCACCGCCTGCCAGGGCGCCGACACCACCCGGCCGCGCGGTGGACGCATCCCGCAGTCCCGCACGACAAGGACCGGTTCACCGGCCGAGGCGCCGAGCGGGGGCACCCGGCCCACGTCGTGCACGGTCATGCCGCTCTGGCTGGCGATCGCGTGCACCAACTGCGCCCAGGCCTGAGGCCGCCCGGTCTCCACCGCGACCCGTACGCCCGTCGCGGCCGCCCGCAGCGCGAGTACCTGAGCCGTCCACAGCCCGCCGATGAGCACGATGTCGTACGCGGTCGGCCTGCTCACCCCGAGCACGGCGGGCCGGCCCCCGGCGTCCACCCCGATGACCACCCCGTCGTCCCCGATGGGCAGCGCCAGGGTGTCCAACTGCTCGGCGGGCAGCGTGTGACGGCGATGCCGGGGGCCGATGAGGCCGAAGCCGGTGCGCGGCTCGCGGGGCGGGCCCGAAGTCGTCGTGGCCATCAGCGGGCGCCTCCGAACGGCAGGGTGGCGAGCATGCCGGGCAGCTGCTCGTGGTCCAGCGGCACGATCCCCGCCTTCGCCTCGCGCGCCGAGCGCTCCAACGCCTCTCGGGCCGCGGCCAGTTCGGCCTCGCTGCGGCCGGTGACCCTGAGGTGGCCGCTGATGCCGCTCTCCTGGGCGCCGGCACGGGCGATGGTGAGGCTGAAGGTCGTCGCGAGCGCGGGAACCGCGGTGAGCAGCGCCACGAGCTGCGGCAGCCCGCCGGTCCCGGAGCCCGCGTCGATCCTCGGCCAGCGCCGTACCCAGTACGTGGTGTGGCGGCGGTTGTCGCAGCGCCAGGAACGGATCGACTCCTCGGTACGTCGCTGCGGCGTCTCCGTGCGGCCCGCCTGTGCCGTGACCAGCGGGTTGGCGCAGGCCGACGTGGCTACCGCGTCCGCCAGCTCCTCCTCGGTCAACACCGTGGCGTTCAGGCCCGCGCCGGTCAGCCGGCTCGCCAGGTGCAGCGCGGTGCGCGCCGCGCACTTCTGGGCACCCTCGATGCCGCCGCCGCGCGCGGCCACCGCCTCCGGGCACAGCTCCGGGTTCAGCTTCAGCGCGATCCAGGTGATGCGGACGGCGGGCGAGGCGGTCTGGGCGTGCAGCGGCGCGTAGTTGGCGACGGCCAACGACTGCTGGGGCAGCCGCAGCGCGGGCGCCGGCTGGGTGTGCAGCAGGATCTGCGCCGATTCGAGCCGGATGTCGTCCACCTCCAGGGCGTCGCGCACCAGCCCTATGGGGAGCGGGCGTTGACCCCGGTCGGCCCGCAGCGCCGTAGCGTCCGACTCGACCTGGAGGACGACCGTGAGGAAGCCGCCGTCGCCGATCATCCCGATCGGCCGCTGGTCGCGGTCGCCGTGGCTGTACGTGCGCAGCGTGGGATCGCACTCCACGGCCGGGGCGAGGCCCGGCAGGGTGCCCGGCGGCACAACGGCGTTGCTCGCACGCTTCAGTCGCGCGCGCAGCGCCCAGGCGGTGCCCAGCCATTCGGGCAGCGAGCGCCCCCGGCGGCGTACCACCGCGAGCAGCACGAGGGTCACCGCGACGATGCCCGCGGGCACCAGCGCCATCATGTCGACGACCCACGCGGCGAGCAGCAGGGCCGCGGCCGACTCGATCAGTACGAGTTGTTGCAGACGAAACGAACCGAAGCGTCCGGAACGGGACTTGAGGTGGGGTGTCACCGGCCCGACGGCCGCGGGCGCCGGTGCCCGGCGAACCGGAGGCGACGGCTCCGTACGCACCGCGGAGCCGGGGACCGCGCCGCTCGGCGCGCCGGATCGTTCACGGGAGCGCGTCCGCGTCCCAGTCGACGAAACCATCCCTGAACCCCCCGAACTCCTCGAAAACCCCTGGCCAGTAGGGCCGTTGAGGACCCGTCCACCCTACCCGCCCCGGGCGTACGATCACGTAACAGGCATAGTAGGGGGCCGGTCTGACAACGGCGGGCGGGGGACGGGGCTCCTGGGGCTCCGCACGGGGACAACGGAGAAACACGGACACTCATGGCATCACGCCGGGACGAGCTCAACGCGTACACCTTCGCGAAGCGTCGCACGCTCGCGTCGTTCATCCAGCCCTCTCCGACGGGCTCGGAAGAGGGGGCGCCGCGCCCCCTGCGGGCCGTGCTGCCGGGCGGCATCGTGGCGGTGGTGCTGCTCGCCGCGTTCGGGGCGTGGGGGATGTTCAAACCCACCGCGCCGCCCGGCTGGGACACCCCGGGCGAGAAGGTGATCATCGCCAGCAAGTCCACCACCCGCTACGTCGTGCTGACCACCGACGGCAGGAAGGAACTGCACCCGGTCCTCAACATGGCGTCCGCCAAGCTCCTGCTCGCCCCGGACAAGGGCCAGGTCGTCAACGTGGACGAGTCCGTCCTGGACAAGGGCTCCCTGCCGCACGGCGCCACCCTCGGCATCCCGTACGCGCCCGACCGGCTGCCCTCTCCCGAGGAGGCCGGGGCCGCCAAGCGCTGGGCGGTGTGCGAGCGCCCCGGCGACGGTGGCCGAGCCATCCAGAAGGCCGCGTTCGTCTTCGCCGACCGCGACAAGAGCCGGACGGACGGCTCCGGGCGGCTGACCGGCGGAGAGCTGATGTACGTCGTGGGGCCCGACAACAAGACCCGCTACGTCGTCGACGCGCAGGGCACCAAGTACCAGGTCGGCTCCGACGAACTCCTGTTGCGCGCCCTGGTCGGCGCGGGCCGCCAGCCCGAGCGGGTGTCCAAGGAGTGGCTGGAGACCCTCCGTTCGGGTGATCCGGTCGCCTTCCCCACGGTGGGCGGGAAGATCGGCACCCCCGCCTCGGTGCCCGGCACCCTGGCCCCCGAGGCCAACCGGATCGGCATGGTCCTCAAGGCGCCCAACGGCGCGGGCACCCAGTACTACCTGGTCCAGCAGGGCAAGGTCGCGCCGGTCTCCGACTTCACCGCGAAGCTGCTCCTCAACAGCCATGAGCTCGGCAAGCTCATGGACACCGGCCATGCGACGGAGACCAACGCCGCCGCGTTCACGCCCGAGGCCACCGAGTTCGAGGGCAAGAAGAACTGGCCGCACCAGATGCCGGTGGCCGTCAACGACGCGGGCACCGCGAACGGCAGCCGCAACACGGTGTGCAACGTGCTGCGCGACGTCAACAAGGACAACGGCGAGACCACCATGAGCACATGGGCCGGCACCGACTTCCCGGCGCCACTGCCCACCGGTTCGAGCAGCGCGTACGTGACGCCCGGCTCCGGCCAGCTCTTCCGCCAGGTCCAGGGCTCCGAAACCAAGGCGGGCGGAGTCTTCCTGGTGACCGACACGGGGCTGCGCTACGCGATGCAGTCCAACAGCGACAGCGCCGACGGCGACGCGGCGACGGGCCTGACCGCCGAGCAGCGCAAGCAGGCGGACCAGGAGGCCCAGCAGGCCCAGACCCGGCTCGGCTACGCCAAGTCCGAGCCGGCCCCGATCCCGATCAGCTGGTCCACGTTCCTGCCGACCGGCCCCCGCCTGTCCACCGGGGCGGCCCGCCAGCCCCAGGGCTCCTGAGAGGCGGCACCACCATGGCGTACGCACTCAAGGCCCTGGCCCTCTCGGCCGCGGCGGCCCTCACGGTGCTCGCGACCCCGGCGGCCGCCGCCCCGGCCGACGACGGCGGCAGCAACCAGTGCACCTTCCCGTCCAAGCCGTACGCGGGCCGCCCCTGGGCGCTCCAGCGCGTGCTCCTGGACGAGCTGTGGCGCCAGTCGACCGGCAGGGGCAAGAAGGTCGCCGTGATCGACACGGGCGTCGACATCAAGAACGCCCAGCTCAAGGACGCGGTGGACGCGGCCAAGGGCAAGAACCTCATGCAGAAGGACCTCAAGGACCCGAGCGGTCAGCCGCTCCCGCGCGGCGCGGAGAACGGCACGACGGACACCGTCGGCCACGGCACGAAAGTCGCCGGGATCATCGCAGCGCGCCCCGCCAAGGGAACGGGCTTCGTGGGCCTCGCCCCCGACGCCACGATCATCCCCGTCGAGCAGAACGACGCTTACGGCCACGGCACGGCCCAGACCCTGGCCGACGCCATCCGCTACGCGATCAACGCGGGCGCCGACGTCATCAACATCTCCCAGGACACGGCGAACGCGGTCGAACCGGCGCCCACCCTGAAGCAGGCGGTCGACACGGCCCTCGCACACAACATCGTGGTGGTCGCCTCGGCCGGCAACGACGGCCTCGGCGGAAACGTCAAGCCGACGTACCCGGCTTCGTACCCCGGCGTCCTGGCGGTCGCGGCCTCGGACCGCAACAACGAACGGGCGGCGTTCTCGCAGTCCGGCGAGTTCGTGGGCGTGGCCGCGCCCGGTGTCGACATGGTCTCCACGGTGCCCGGCGGCGGCCACTGCGCCGACAACGGTACGAGCTTCTCGGCCCCGTACGTCGCGGGCGTGGCGGCCCTCATCAAGGCCAAGCACCCCAACTGGACCCAGCGCGAGGTGGTCGCCCAGATCGAGCAGACCGCCGAACGCTCGGTGTCCGGCCACGACCGCCTCGTCGGCTGGGGCGTGATCGACCCGGTCCGCGCCCTCACCGAGGACGACCACCCGATCGAGACCCCGGCGGCCCACGAGGGCGTCACTCCGGCGAAGGCCCCGACCCCCGCGGCCCTGCACCTGGGCGAGACGGACGAGCAGCGCACGCAACGCCTTGCCACGTACGTGGCGGTCGGAGTGGCTGTACTGGCGGCGGTGCTGGGCGGGGCGGCAGTGACGATCCGGGATGCGCGGCGGCGACGCCGGAGGGTGGCTGGAGCGGGATGAATGCGAGGGGTTCGTACAGAACGGGCCAAGAGCGTTCTACTGCTGCTCTCCGTGTGCCGAAGAGTGGCGGATGCTGATGAGAGTTGAGCAGAACTGAGTAGACGTACTCATGTGGCGTGAGGTGAGTCCTCGTAGTGTCGAGGTGACCGGGGCAACTCGGCGCCACCGATAGTCCGTTGGGCAAGCGGCTGGAGATGGCTAGAGTGACCGCGGTGCGATAAGCGGTGTCAATAGGGCGGATCGCGAACGATGCGGCACGCGGGATCACAACGCGGGTGAACGGCAATCGGTTTACGGGGAGGGTTGTCATGGGGCGTCCCGCCTACCTGGGCAAAGGCGGCGGCGATGAGCGCTGACCTCAGCAAGGGCCTGGAGGCGCTGACGATCTTCAAGAAGAAGGTGGACGCGGTGCTCACCGGCCTTGAGGGCTCGCACGCCAGCCCCACGAAGCTGGCGGCCCAGCAGATCTCCCGCACGTCCTTCAGCGCCGGAACCGCCGCGTTCCCCGAGGCGGACGGCCTCTTCACCCAGTACCACCGCGTACACGAACGACTGACGTCGCTGTCGAGGTCGCTCGGCCACCAGATCGAGGCGATGGGGATCGCCGTGCTCGGGGCGGACATCGGGTTCGACAACCTGGATGAGGAGATGCGGCAGCGGTTCTGGGCGATCCAGGCCGTGATCGACTACGACGCCGAGCAGGCGCAGCGCGAGAAGAACGGGAAGCCGGAGCCGCAGCGCACCGACGACAAGTCCTCCGGGACGGGGTGGTAGCGATGACCGACAAGAAGCCTCAGCCCTCCCAGCCCGCGGCTCCCCAGCTGACGGACAAGCAGCGCGTCACCCAACAGGTCGGCGTCACCGACATGACCACGGAGGCGGCGCAAGCGCTCACCGGCATGTTCGGGGGGAACGTCCGCTTCTTCGGGAAGACGGACTTCGAGAATCACCAGCTGAACGCCATGCTCGACCTGGTCCACGACACGAATCCGAGCCACCTGATCGACGCCGGGGATGCGCTCTTCGCCGCCAAGGAAGCGATCAATACAGCGGCGACCGAACTCGACGGGCACATCGGCGGAGTCCAGTGGGAAGGAGAGTCCGGCGAGGCTTTCCGCACCTGGGGCAAGAACCTCGTCGGCCATGCCAGGAAGCTGGCGGATTTCGCTGAAACAGCGGGTGTTCAGATCGGCGCGGCGGGCGAGGGCCTCGTGTCCGTGAAGGGCGCGATGCCGCCGCGGGACCACCGGACGGAGCCCGTGAAGGTCGCCGACATTCCGCCGACGAAGCGGATTGCGGGGAATGCGGAGTACGAGGCGGCGGTGAAGGTCGAGAAGGACCGCCAAGAGGCGATCAACCAGATGAACCGCCTGTCGTCCTTCTACTCGGTATCGGAACAGACCCTGGCCGCACAGCAGCCGCCTGTGTTTGAGGCAATGCCTCCGGTGGGGGTGCCTCAGCCGCTGCCTGGCTACGGGATCGAGCCGCGGGAACCGATCCAAACGGATACGAGCGCCCGCCATTCGGTAGATGCATCAGCGACAGTCCGTCACTCGGACGAGCGCACTACGGTGCGGGGCCGTTCCGATGTCACTGGTCAGCCTGTGCATTCGGCCGAGGCGACAGGTCCCTCAGTCAATCTGCCGGCCGAGCGGGCTGTGGGCACTGAACTCAGCAGCGTCATCACGCCGCCCGCGCCGACGGCAAGCCCAGTGCCGGCGCCCCAGATGACGCCTGTCAGCCCAACTCCTGCTGGTGGTAACGGTTTCCTGCCGCCTATCGGAGAGTTTGGTGCCCCCATCGCTGGTGGTTCGATGAGGCCCACTGGACCAGTGGGGGCTGGTTTCCGGTCACCCGCGCAGTCCGTCAGTGGCCCGAGTGGCACCCCAGCACGAGAAGTGACGGGACCTATGGGCCGTACCGGGGCCGCAGAACAGGGGGTCGCCAGGGGCGACGCTTCCTCGGCGGGCCAAGTGCCGATGGGACGCGGGGTCTCAGGAGGAAGCCCGCGGACCGGTGGTGCGGGTTCTCCACGCCTCGGATCGACCGGTCCCTCGGCGGCGGGACGCGGCGGCATCGTTGGAGGCCGCCCCAACGCGTCACCTTCGGCTTCCCCCACTTCACGAGTTGGGAAGGGAACTGTCGTCGGGGGTGGAGGAACGTCAGGCTCCTCCACGCCCACCGGACGTTCGTCTCAGCGTGGCGTTGTGGGCGCTGCCAGCCCCCCAGCTGCAAGCGGGGCACGTTCTTTGAGTAATGCCGATGGCGTGACCGGCAAACCACAGGGGAAAACGGCAGGTGCCCGCGCAAGCCGTAACGGGTTCAGCCGTGGTGGCACTGGACTTGTGAGGGGATCAGGAAACGAGGGGAGCCAGGAGCCCGGGCGAGAGGAGACTGATCGGCCCCGTCGCCATCTGGACGAGGACGGCGAGTCTCCCTTGCCGACCGGGCAGGGCCACGTACCACCAGTGATCAACTAGGCGTAGGCAAGGACGTACGAAGGCATGAAGGCAGGAATGAGCCGGGGTAAGCCCAGCCTGATGATCGGGGTGCGTAACCGGAGGCGAGCGGTATCAGTCTGCGCAGCGGTTGGTGCTTTGGCTCTTGTGTCCGGAGGGCTGGCCTCCCATGCCTTTGCTGACGATGCCGCACCTCAGGAGTGGTATCTGGACTCCATGCATGCGTCGGAAATGTGGAAGACCAGCACCGGAAAAGGCATCAAGGTTGCTGTTGTGGACACTGGCGTCAACCTCGACACGCCTTCCCTGCGAGGGCAGGTGCTCAGCCAGGAGGTTCCGCAGGCGGCTGCATATGGCGCCACGAAGGACTATGTGGGCCACGGGACGACGATGGCCGAGCTGATTGCCGGTACGGGAAATGGAGGGGGAATCAAGGGGCTAGCCCCGGACGCCAAGATCATCCCTTTCCGGGTCGCGATGAAAACGATGAAGGATTCAGCTGAGCGCAAGCTGACGCCTTTGGCAGCAGTCGGAATCCGAGCGGCAGCCGACTCGGATGCCAAGATCATTAACCTGTCCTTCGGTGGGGCCACCCAGGAACCGGGTGAAGGCGAAGCGATTAAGTACGCCTTGTCCAAGGGGAAGTTGGTGTTCGCGGCAACCGGAAACGATGAGGAGGCGGGTGGGGGGATTCTTGAGTTTCCCGCTGCTTTCCCCGGAGTCGTCGGGGTCAGCGCAGCTGACGCCAGCGGTACCGTCGGAAAGTTCTCGCAATCGGGCAACTATGTCGATCTGGCATCTCCCGGCCTCAACGTCCCGGCATGGTGTGACACCACCTTCCAGAAGTACTGCAACGCATCAGGCACCAGCGCCGCCTCAGCCATCGCCTCCGCCTCAGCCGCCCTGATCTGGTCAGCCCACCCCGCCTGGACGGCCAACCAGGTCCTTCACACGCTGATCGACACGGCGGGCCGGACTTGGGACAAGGACACGCCCAGCAAATACCTCGGCTACGGCCTCATCCGGCCCCGCCTCGTCCTGGAACAGGCGAACATCAACCCCGGCCCCCCCAACGTCGACCCCCTTGCGCAGGAAAACGGGGGGAGCAGCGCGCCCTCGGTCACCCCGGCCGCGCCCAACTCCTCGCCGTCCGCGAAGGGCGAGGCCGTTGCCAAGGCGGAGGGCAAGGGGAACGGCGGGGGCGGGAACACCCAGTTGTGGGCCGTCGGCGGAGTCGTCGCCGGCCTCGTCGTGATCGGAGGCGGCGTGTTCGCCTTGATCAGAACGCGGCGCCGCGCGACCTAGCCCGGCCCGCATCCAGCCACAACCGTTCGCACCACCACCACCATCACCACCACGAAGGGAACCGCGACATGTCGAAGGACCAGCGGGTATCAGACAGCGAGATGGCCCATCTTGAGCTGAAGATCCTGGAAAAATTCGAGTCGGTGAAGGGCCAGCTCAAGAGCTTGCAGGGTGTGATCGACGGACTCGAAGGCCACTGGGACGGCATCGGTGCCGGTGCGTTCAACCGTAAGCAGACGAGCATCAACGAGAACATGGTCGTCATCGGCAACAAACTGCTGACGTTCCTTGAGGCGATGAAGGCGACGCGCACGGGCAAGGGCGACATCGACGAAGAAGTCCGCAAGGCCCTCATGGGCATCGACGTCGTGGACGGCTACAGCGGCGACGCGGCAGCCACGGCCGCGATGACCTCGAACCTCAGCACGTACTAGCAGGTCGAACGGGCTCCGCAGGGGCCCGCAGCGCAGCGAAGTCCACCACACGCTCATTCAGCAAGGAGACAGGGGAAGCCATGCCCGACTACAGCGGTGATGTCCTCGGAGTAACGTACGGCAGTCTCGACGAGGCGGTTCTCGCCATCAGGAGCCAGGCCGCCAAGCTGGACAGGGACCTCGAAGAGATCAAGAACCTGGTCAAGACGGCGGCCCAAGACTGGCACGGCGAGGCCAAGCAGGTCTACGAGGCGAGCCAGCAGGAATGGGACAAGAGGGCCCTGAGCGTCCACAACTCCCTGAAGCAGATCGGCGACGCCGTAGCCGAGGCGGGCCCGATCTACCGGGCCGGGGACCGCAAGGCGGCCGGCTACTTCCAGTAGGAGTTCCGGGCAACGGCGAACGGGGTGGGCGCGCGCGGGAGGCGCCCACCCCGTTCTGCGTTCCGCGAGCGGTGACTACTGCGCCGAGCCCGCCTCGATACCGCCGTTGCGCACCGACGGCTCCAGGTCGAACTCCCCGTCCCGCGCGCCCAGTACGAACGCCTGCCACTCCGCCTCGGTGTACCGCAGCACCGTCTCGGGGTCCACGGAGGACCGCATCGCCACGGCGCCGGCCGGCAGATAGGCGATCTCGACGCGCTCCTCGTCCTCGGACGTGCCCGGGGCGCTGTGCCACTCGACCCCCGAGATGTCGAGGGCGTACAGCTCGTTCTTCTCGCGCTCCTTGCGCTCCTGGAGTTCCCTGTCCTGTTCCTCAGCCATGACGGAGCGATTCCTTCCAGACGTGCCGACCCGGACGTGCCAAGCGCAGCCAATACGACATCAACCAGCTGTCCGCTCAGCCTACTTGGCGCCGCCCGATGGGCAGGGGGCCCGGCAGGATTCACGAGTACGAAGGAGGGGGCGCCCAGTCCAGTCCGGTCCGGTCCGATACGGGCGCGTCCCTCCCGCAGTCCCTACTCCATCAACCCCGTCTGCACCAGCGGCTTCCCCCGCTTGCGGGAGACGAAGGTGCCGCGGCCCGTCGGCATCGGGCGGGGGCGGACGCCGGCCAGGATGTCGCCCTCGCCGGGGTCGCCGGCCAGCACCACGCCCTGGGCGCCCAGTTCCTTCATGCGCTGGATGAACGGCTCGTACGCGGCGCGGCCCGCGCCCGCCGTGGAGCGGGCGATGATGAAGCGGACGCCGACGTCGCGGGCGAACGGCAGGAGCTCTGTCAGCTTGCCCAGCGGATTGCCGCTCGACGTCGACACCAGGTCGTAGTCGTCGACCACCACGTACACCGTGGGGCCGCGCCACCAACTGCGGTCCCTCAGCTGCTGCGCGGTCACCTCCGCGCTGGGCGCGCGGCGCTGCATCAGGTCGGCCAGGGCGTCCATGTGGTGGTCCATGGCGTTGGACATCGGGATGTACTCGGCCAGGTGCGAGGCCGGGGTCACATCCAGCAGGGCGCGCCTGTTGTCCACCACGAACAGCTTGCACGCGTCACCCTCGTACCGCTGTGTGAGCTGGGTGATCAGGAGGCGCAGCAGGTTCGACTTGCCGGACTCGCCCTCGCCGAAGATGAGGAAGAACGGGTCCTGCTCGAAGTCGACGAACACCGGCTCCAGGTTGTTCTCGTCCAGTGCGAAGGCGATGCCGCGGTCGGGTGAGGCGTAGCCCGGCGGGAGTTGGGATGCCGGGAGTTCGCGCGGCAACAGGCGTACCGCTGGTGCGCCCGGGGCCGTCCAGTGCCGGGAGACCTCGGTGGCCAGGGCGGCCGTGGCCTCGGCGAGGTCGGTGTCGGACTGGAGGCCGTCGATGCGCGGCACGGCCGCCATGAAGTGCATCTTCTGCGGGGACTGGCCGCGTCCGGGCACGCCGACGGGCACGTTGGCGGCGACCTTGCGGTCGAACTCCGAGTCCATGGTGTCGCCGAGCCGCAGCTCCAGGCGGTTCATGAGGTGGTCCTTGAGGTTGGCCCTGACCTCCATCGAGCGCGACGCGGTCAGCACCAGGTGGATGCCGTAGCCGAGGCCGCGCGCCGCGATGTCCAGGACGACCTGCTCCAGACCCTCGTACTCGGTACGGAAGTTGCCCCAGCCGTCGATGACGAGGAACACGTCGCCCCACGGCTGGTCGGCGACCGAGATGGTGCCGCGCGCCCGGCGGGCCCGGAAGTCGGCGATCGAGGCGATGCCCGCCGAGCGGAAGTACTCCTCGCGGCGGGTCAGCACGCCGTACACCTCGGCGACCGTACGCCGCACCCGCTCGGGATCCAGACGGGACGCGACGCCACCGACGTGCGGCAGACCGGCGACCGCGGCCATGCCGCCACCGCCGAAGTCGAGCCCGTAGAACTGCACTTCCTGCGGAGTGTGCGTGAGCGCGAACGACGCGAGCAGGGTGCGCACCAGCGTCGACTTGCCGGACTGCGGGCCGCCCAGGATCTGCAGATGGCCGGCCGCACCCGAGAAGTCGCACCACAGCGGGTCGCGGCGCTGCTCGTACGGCTTGTCGACGAGGCCGAGCGGCACGACGAGCCGCCCCGCGCCCTCGTAGCCGGGCTGCGTGAGCCCGCGGCCCTCCACCGGCGCGAGGCCGGGCAGCAGCGTGTCGAGCGCCGGCGGGCTGTCGAGCGGCGGCAGCCACACCTGGTGGGCGGCCGGGCCGCGCGCTTCGAGGCGGCGCACGATGACGTCGAGCACCGTGTCGGCGAGCGCGTCGTCGGTGCGCGGCCCGGTCTCGGCGCGCGGCCCCGGCACGGTCTGCGGGGCGTACGTCACCGGCACCTCGGCCGCGGTGAACAGCACCGGGCGCCGGTCGACGGGCACCGGGCCGCCGAGCGCGGCGGACCGGTCGGCGCCGGTGCGGTACACGCCGGAGACGTACGCAGCCTTGAAGCGGGTCATCTCGTCGGTGCCGAACTTGAGGTAGCCGGAGCCCGGGATGCTCGGCAGGTGGTAGGCGTCGGGGACGCCGAGGGCAGCGCGCGACTCGGCGGCGGAGAAGGTGCGCAGACCGATCCGGTAGGAGAGGTAGGTCTCCAGGCCGCGCAGCCGGCCCTCCTCCAGGCGCTGGGACGCGAGCAGCAGATGCACGCCGAGGGACCGGCCGATGCGGCCGATCTGCACGAACATCTCGATGAAGTCCGGCTTGGCGGTGAGCAGTTCGCTGAACTCGTCGATGACCAGGACGAGCGAGGGGACGGGCTGGAGCGGGGCGCCGGCGAGCCGGGCCCGCTCGTAGTCGTGGATGTTGGCGTAGTTGCCCGCGTCGCGCAGCATCTCCTGGCGGCGGTTGAGCTCGCCGCGGATCGAGTCGCCCATGCGGTCGACCAGCGTGAGGTCGTCGGCCAGGTTGGTGATGACGGCCGCGACGTGCGGCATCTGCGCCATGCCGGCGAAGGTCGCGCCACCCTTGAAGTCGGCGAGGACGAAGTTCAGCGTCTCGGAGGAGTGGGTCACCGCGAGGCCGAGGACCAGGGTGCGAAGGAGCTCCGACTTGCCGGAACCGGTCGCGCCGACACACAGGCCGTGCGGGCCCATGCCGTCCTGCGCGGCCTCCTTCAGGTCGAGCATGACGGGACGGCCGTCCTCGCCGACACCGATCGGCACCCGCAGCCGCTCGGAGGCGGAACGTGGCCGCCAGGTGCGGGCGGTGTCCACCGAGTCCGCGTCGCCGAGGCTCAGCAGATCGGTGAACTCCAGGTTGGCGAGCAGCGGTTCGTCGTCGTCCCCACCGGAGGCCATGCGCAGCGGGGCGAGCTGACGGGCCAGCGCGTCGGCGGACTCGTAGGAGAGGAGGTCGGGCGTGCCCTCGTACACGAGGCCGTGGCCCGACTCCAGGCGCAGCGTGCGGGGATGCACGACGATCGCCAAGTCGCCTCGGGCGCCGGTGAGTTCACCGGGGACGACCTCGACGACCGTGACGCCCTGCAGGCCCTCGGCCGAGGCGAGGACCGACATCGGGGGCGGTGAAGCGCCGTCGAGTACGACGACGATGTGCGGCTCCTCCGGCAGCGGCGCGCCCTCCGGATGGAAGCGGGGGCGGCCGGTGAGGCGGGCCGCGAGCAACTCTTCGAGTTCGGCCGCGCTGCGGCTGATCAGACGCCGGCTGCCCGCGCCGTCACTGAGGCCCGCCGCCTGGGTGTGCGGCAGCCACTTCGTCCACTCCCAGTGCGCCGAGGCGGACGCGGACGCGGCGACCGCGATCACCAGGTCCTCGGGGGAGTGCAGGGAGGCGAGCGAGGCGGTCAGCGCGCGGGCCGAGGCGCGTACCGTCTGCGCCTCGCCGCTGACCGTCAGGTGGTAGAAGGCGCGCAGCGAGACCGCCATCGGCAGGTCCTCCACCGTCTGGTGGGTGGCCAGAAAACGCTGCATGGCGCCCGCCGTCAGCGGCTCCAACTGGTCGACCGGCGCGGTCTGCGGAGGCACCAGCGGGGTGGCAAGCGCCTGCGGACCGAGCCCGATGCGCACCTGCCCGAAGTCCTCGTCGCCCGCCCGCCGCTCCCACACCCGGCTGCCCTCGGCGACCAGCGCCCACAGCTGCTCGGGGGAGGGGTGCAGGTAGTACTGCGCGTCGCGCTGCCTGCGCGCGGCCTCGGCGGCCGAGCGCCGGGTCTGGCCGAGATAGCGCAGGTAGTCACGGCGCAGGTCCCCCAACTGACCCTGCGATCCCTTGCGGTAACGCACGATCATCGCCACCGACATGGCCACCGTCGAGGCGACCATCACCATGCCCATGACCTTCATGAACGGCTGCGAATTCGGCATGAAGAAGAACACCACGGAGCCGCCCATGCCCAGCATGGGCAGGAGTTGCATCAGCGCACCCTCCTGCTGTCCGCGCGGCAGCTCCGGCGGAGGCTGGAGAACGACCTCCTCCGTGGGCACCTCGGACGGCAGAGCCCGTGGCGGGCGCTTGACGATGATGTGGCTCACAACGCACCAATTCTTTTGGCAGTCGAAGAAGTTCAGCCCGCCGCCCCGTGTCCGGCGAACGCCGACCGCGGTGGGATCCTACTGACATCCGATGTGATCGGCTGGCGATAAGGTGCCGTCTGTTCGCGTAAGCACCCGCGAACAGAGCGAAGAAAACCGGGCAATTGACGCGACGGCGGGCCGCCCGGCACCGGGCGACCGGGCACCGCGAGCACAACCAGTGAAGCCAGACGAAGGGGGAGCCGAGGGTGAGCACGACGACCACCGCGACGACGGCCGCCGAGCCGAACCGGCCCGGCCAGACAACCGGGGCCGCGGGCCTCGGCTTCTGCCGGGTGACGATCGTCGCGCCGGACGGCCGCATCGACGTGGCGCTGCCCGACGACATCCCGGTCGCCGACATCTACCCCGAGATCCTGCGGCTCTCCCAGCAGAGCCCCGAGGAAGGCGCCCCCGTCGGCTACTCGCTGGTGCGCCGCGACGGCACCGTCCTCGACAGCGCCCGCTCCTTCGCCGCCCAGTCGATCCTCGACGGCGAGCTGCTCACCCTGCGCCCGTTCTCCGAGTCGCTGCCCCCCGCCGTCTTCGACGACGTGTCCGAGGCCGTCGCCTCCGCGGTCACCCAGGACCGCACCCTGTGGAACACCGAGCTCACCCGGGCCGCCGGCCTCATCGGCGGCGGCGTGCTGCCCGCGCTGCTCGCCTTCGCGGCCTGGACCGGCGACCCGCGCCACGACATGCACGGCCTGCCCGGCATCCTCGCCGCCGTCGCCGGTGTGCTCCTGCTCACCCTCGCGGCCGTACGCGCCCGGATCTACGACGACCAGCTCTCCGCCGTCGCCCTCGGCCTCGGCTCGCTGCCCAACATCGCGGTGGCCGGCTCCGGGCTGCTGCCGCTCGCCGCCCACCACGGCATCGGCCGGCTCCAGATGCTGCTCGCCTGCGCCGCGGTCCTGACCGCCTCGCTGGTGCTCACCCTGCTCTCGCCCCGCGGCGACGGGCCCTTCGTCGCGTTCGTGCTGGCCTCCGCGGTGGGCGCGCTCGTCGTGTTCGTCTCGATCCTGACCGGCATGAAGCCCACCGAGACCGCCGCGGTCTGCACCCAGCTCGCCGTCGGCGCGCTCGCCTTCCTGCCCGGCCTGTCCATGCGCTTCGCCCGGCTGCCCATCGGTTTCGACGCGCCGCACTCCGCCCAGCGCGACCTCGGCGAGGACGTGGCCCCGCAGCCCGTCGACGCCGAGCGCATCGCCGCCCAGGCCCGGCGCGGCCACGAACTGCTCGTCGGCCTCGTCGGCGGCTGCGCCCTGCTCGCCGTCGCGGGCTCGGCGGTACTCGGCTTCGGCGACAACCACTGGGGCCGGCTGCTCGCCCTGGCCACCGGCGTCGCCCTGCTGATGCGCGCCCACCTCTTCCGCTACACCGCACAGGTCGCCGCCATCCTGACCGCGGGCCTCGGCGCGCTCGTCCTGCTCGGCCTCGGACTGTGCATCAACGCGCCGCGCGGCCTGATGGCCGACGCACTCAAGGGCGACACCGCGCCCCTGGACATCCGCACCCTGTGGCTGGTCGCCGCGATCGCCGTCGCCGGCGCGCTGGTCACCGCGATCGCGCTCATCGTGCCGAACCGGGGCGTCACCCCGTTCTGGGGCCGCTTCCTGGAGATCGCCGAGGGATTCGTCCTGCTCACGCTCCTCCCGCTGACCCTCGCCGTCTTCGACGTGTACGCCCGGGCCCGCGCCCTGACCAGCTGAGCCGCCTTCGCCGCCCCCGTTCACCGCGGGTCAACCGCCACCCGGCGTACTGGTACGCTGTGTGACGGCCGTTTGTGTACGCGCTTCCGGAACATCTGGGAGCTGCGCTCATCGGACCTTCGCCTCCGAGTCACGGAAGCTCCCCTGAGATCCAGACCAGGGGCACTCGTGGGCGCACGAACACCACCGAGGAGTACCGAGTGTCTCTCGACGCCGCTACGAAGAAGCAGATCATGTCCGAGTTCGGCCAGAAGGAGGGCGACACCGGCTCCCCCGAGGTTCAGGTCGCCATGCTCTCCCGCCGCATCTCGGACCTGACCGAGCACCTCAAGACCCACAAGCACGACCACCACTCCCGCCGTGGTCTGCTGATCCTCGTCGGCCAGCGCCGCCGCCTTCTGCAGTACCTGGCCAAGAAGGACATCCAGCGCTTCCGTACGCTGGTCGACCGCCTGGGCATCCGCCGCGGTGCGGCCGGCGGCGCCAAGTAAGCATGCTGTCGAGGGAGCGGTTCCCACCTATTAGGGGGCCGCTCCCTTTGCTGTACATGCGAGACGTACCGAACGCTCAGTAGTCTGGTACGCACAACAGAACAAGCTTCACCGAAGACGCTTCACCGCGACGAGCGAGCAGAAGCCCTCCTACCGCCGCCGGTCCTCGGTAGTGGCCCCCGGAACGCAACGAAGACCGGGTGCTTCGATCGAAGACCGGCCCGCCCCCAGGAGCGCTTCTCCGCCGTCACCCCACCGTCCCCGGGCCACACGGGCCCGCGGACGAAAAGACGACATTGCATCCAAGTAAATGGAGAAAACGCTAGTGGAGAACGAGACCCACTACGCCGAGGCCGTCATCGACAACGGCTCCTTCGGCACCCGCACCATCCGCTTCGAGACGGGCCGCCTGGCCAAGCAGGCCGCCGGCTCCGCCGTGGCGTACCTGGACGACGACACGATGGTCCTCTCGGCCACGTCGGCGTCCAAGAACCCCAAGGACCAGCTCGACTTCTTCCCCCTCACGGTGGACGTCGAGGAGCGGATGTACGCAGCCGGCAAGATCCCCGGCTCCTTCTTCCGCCGCGAGGGCCGGCCCTCCGAGGACGCGATCCTCACCTGCCGCCTCATCGACCGCCCGCTGCGCCCGTCCTTCAAGAAGGGCCTGCGCAACGAGATCCAGGTCGTCGCGACGATCATGGCGCTCAACCCCGACCACCTGTACGACGTCGTCGCGATCAACGCCGCGTCCGCGTCCACCCAGCTGGCCGGCCTGCCCTTCTCCGGCCCGATCGGCGGCGTCCGCGTCGCGCTGATCAACGGCCAGTGGGTCGCGTTCCCGACGCACACCGAGCTCGAAGACGCCGTCTTCGACATGGTGGTCGCCGGCCGCGTCCTGGAGGACGGCGACGTCGCGATCATGATGGTCGAGGCCGAGGCCACCGAGAAGACCATCCAGCTGGTCAAGGGCGGCGCCGAGGCGCCGACCGAGGAGGTCGTCGCCTCCGGTCTGGACGCCGCGAAGCCCTTCATCAAGGTGCTCTGCAAGGCCCAGTCCGACCTGGCCGCCAAGGCTGCCAAGCCGACCGGCGAGTTCCCGATCTTCCTCGACTACCAGGACGACGTCCTGGAGGCGCTCACCACCGCCGTCAAGGGCGAGCTCGCCCAGGCGCTGACGATCGCCGGCAAGCAGGACCGCGAGGCCGAGCTGGACCGCGTCAAGGGTCTGGCCGCCGAGAAGCTGCTCCCGCAGTTCGAGGGCCGCGAGAAGGAGATCTCCGCCGCGTACCGCGCGCTGACCAAGAAGCTGGTCCGCGAGCGCGTCATCACGGACAAGGTCCGCATCGACGGCCGTGGCATCACGGACATCCGTACGCTGGCCGCCGAGGTCGAGGCCATCCCGCGCGTGCACGGCTCGGCGCTGTTCGAGCGTGGCGAGACCCAGATCCTGGGCGTCACCACCCTCAACATGCTCCGCATGGAGCAGCAGCTGGACACTCTTTCCCCGGTGACCCGCAAGCGCTACATGCACAACTACAACTTCCCGCCGTACTCGGTCGGCGAGACCGGCCGCGTGGGCTCGCCCAAGCGCCGCGAGATCGGCCACGGCGCGCTCGCCGAGCGCGCCATCGTGCCGGTCCTGCCGACGCGCGAGGAGTTCCCCTACGCGATCCGTCAGGTGTCCGAGGCCCTCGGCTCCAACGGCTCGACGTCCATGGGCTCGGTCTGCGCCTCCACCATGTCGCTCCTGAACGCCGGTGTGCCGCTCAAGGCCCCCGTCGCCGGTATCGCCATGGGTCTGATCTCCCAGGAGATCGAGGGCAAGACGCACTACGTGGCCCTCACCGACATCCTCGGTGCCGAGGACGCGTTCGGCGACATGGACTTCAAGGTCGCCGGTACGAAGGAGTTCGTCACCGCGCTCCAGCTCGACACCAAGCTCGACGGCATCCCGGCCTCGGTCCTGGCCGCCGCCCTCAAGCAGGCCCGCGACGCCCGCCTCCACATCCTCGACGTGATGATGGAAGCGATCGACACGCCGGACGAGATGTCCCCCAACGCCCCGCGGATCATCACCGTCAAGATCCCCGTGGACAAGATCGGCGAGGTCATCGGCCCCAAGGGCAAGATGATCAACCAGATCCAGGAGGACACCGGCGCCGAGATCACGATCGAGGACGACGGCACCATCTACATCGGTGCCCAGGTCGGCTCGCAGGCCGAGGCCGCCCGCGCCACGATCAACGGCATCGCCAACCCGACCATGCCGGAGGTCGGCGAGCGCTACCTGGGCACCGTCGTGAAGACGACGACCTTCGGCGCGTTCGTGTCGCTGCTCCCGGGCAAGGACGGTCTGCTGCACATCTCGCAGATCCGCAAGCTCGCCGGTGGCAAGCGGGTGGAGAACGTCGAGGACGTCCTGGCCGTGGGCTCCAAGGTCCAGGTCGAGATCGCCGAGATCGACTCCCGCGGCAAGCTCTCCCTGATCCCCGTGGTCGAGGGTGAAGAGGCCGCCGAGAGTGACAAGGACGACGCTGCCAAGTGACGTCCCGTAGTTCCGCGACGACGGCCCGCCCCTCTTCGGAGGGGCGGGCCGTCGCCCGTACCCAAACGCTTCTGAAGGGTCAGAACGGCATCGGCACCGTCCGCCGTACGACCCTCCCCGGCGGCCTCAGGGTCGTCACCGAAACCCTTCCCTCCGTACGGTCCGCGACCTTCGGCATCTGGGTCCAGGTGGGTTCGCGCGACGAGACGCCGACGCTGAACGGCGCGACGCACTACCTGGAGCACCTCCTCTTCAAGGGCACCAAGAAGCGCAGTGCCCTCGACATCTCCTCCGCGCTCGACGCGGTCGGCGGGGAGATGAACGCCTTCACGGCGAAGGAGTACACCTGCTACTACGCGCGGGTGCTCGACACCGATCTGCCGCTGGCGATCGACGTCGTGTGCGACATGCTGACGGACTCGCTGATCCTCGCCGAGGACGTCGACGCGGAGCGCGGCGTGATCCTCGAAGAGATCGCGATGACCGAGGACGACCCGGGCGACTGCGTGCACGACCTGTTCGCGCACACCATGCTCGGCGACACCCCCCTCGGCCGCCCGGTCCTGGGCACCGTGGACACGATCAACTCCCTTACCCAGGCGCAGATCTCGCGCTTCTACAAGAAGCACTACGACCCGCGCCACCTGGTCGTCGCGGCCGCCGGAAACGTCGACCACGCCACCGTCGTACGCCAGGTCCGCAAGGCCTTCGAGAAGGCCGGCGCGCTGTCCCGCACGGACGCCGTCCCCCTCACCCCGCGCAGCGGAGCCCGCACCCTGAAGGCCGCCGGCCGGATGGAGCTCCTCAACCGCCGCACGGAACAGGCCCACGTGGTCCTCGGCATGCCGGGCCTGGCCCGCACCGACGAGCGCCGCTGGGCGCTGGGCGTCCTGAACACGGCACTGGGCGGCGGCATGTCGTCCCGGCTGTTCCAGGAGGTCCGCGAGAAGCGCGGCCTGGCCTACAGCGTGTACTCGTACACCTCGGGCTTCGCCGACTGCGGACTGTTCGGCGTGTACGCGGGCTGCCGCCCCAGCCAGGTCCACGACGTCCTGAAGATCTGCCGGGACGAACTGGACCGGGTCGCGAACGAGGGCCTCTCGGACGACGAGATCGGGCGCGCGGTGGGCCAGCTCTCCGGCTCCACCGTCCTCGGCCTTGAGGACACCGGCGCGCTGATGAACCGCATCGGCAAGAGCGAGCTGTGCTGGGGCGAGCAGATGTCGGTCGACGACATGCTGACCCGGATAGCCGAGGTCACCCCGGACGACGTCCGCGAGGTGGCACGTGATGTCCTGGGGCAGCGTCCCTCGCTGTCCGTCATCGGCCCGCTGAAGGACAAGCAGGCCGACCGCCTCCACGAAGCGGTCTCGTAACCCCTAAGGAAACAAGCGAATGAGCAAGCTGCGCGTGGCGGTCCTCGGTGCCAAGGGCCGGATCGGCTCCGAAGCGGTACAGGCCGTGGAGGCCGCCGAGGACATGGAGCTGGTCGCGGCCCTGGGCCGCGGCGACAAGCTGGAGACGCTCGTCGAGACGGGCGCCCAGGTCGCGGTCGAACTGACCACCCCCGCCTCGGTGATGGACAACCTGGAATTCTGTGTACGCCACAAAATCCACGCGGTCGTCGGCACCACGGGCTGGACCGAGGACCGCCTCGCGCAGCTGAACTCCTGGCTCTCCGCCTCCCCGGAGACCGGCGTGCTCATCGCCCCGAACTTCTCCATCGGCGCCGTCCTGACGATGAAGTTCGCGCAGCTCGCGGCCCCGTACTTCGAGTCGGTCGAGGTCGTCGAGCTGCACCACCCCAACAAGGTCGACGCCCCCTCCGGCACCGCGACGCGCACCGCCCAGCTGATCGCGGCGGCCCGCGCCGAGGCGGGGGTCGGCCCCGCCCCGGACGCCACGACCACGGCGCTCGACGGCGCCCGGGGCGCCGACGTGGACGGCATCCCGGTGCACGCCGTCCGGCTGCGCGGCCTCCTGGCCCACCAGGAAGTGCTGCTCGGCGCCGAGGGCGAGACCCTGACCGTGCGCCACGACTCCCTGCACCACAGCAGCTTCATGCCGGGCATCCTGCTCGGCGCCCGCCGTGTGGTGACCACCCCGGGCCTCACCTTCGGCCTGGAACACTTCCTCGACCTCAACTGAGCGGCACCGTCGGCCTCATGCGCGCAAAAATCACCTATCTCGTCACGGCCGCCGTCCTGGTCTTCTACTTCGTCCTGGCCGGTAGCCGTGGCGTGCTGCTCCTCGAACAGGGCACCTGGATCACCGTCACCATGGGCGCGGCCGTGCTGATCCTGCCGTTGATCGGCATCTGGTTCCTCTGGGCGAACACCCGCTTCGTGACCAAGGCCAACAAGCTCGCGGCCGAGCTGGACGCCGAAGGGGGCCTGCCCGTCGACGAGTTGGTCCGCACCGAGGGCGGCCGCATCGACCGCGACTCGGCCGACGCCGTCTTCGCCCGCCGCAAGGAGGAGACGGAGGACGCCCCGAACGACTGGCGCTGCTGGTTCCGCCTCGCCATCGCCTACCAGGACGCCCGCGACACCCCGCGGGCCCGCAAGGCGATGCAGCGGGCGATCGCCCTGCACGAGAACAAGCCCGCCGGCGTCTAGAGCGCCGGTGGGGCGCCGGGAGCCCGGTCAGCCGCGGCGGTACTCGTCGCCCCAGGCCTCCACCAGATCGGCGGCCCGGTCGAAAGCCTCGCCACGCCCCAGGAAGTCCGCGTTGTGGTCGGTGAGCAGCGCCCCGAGCGCCTCACCGCCCTGGCGCTCGGCGATCAACGCCTGCCCCTGCACGGTCCGCGGCAGCCCGAGCCAGCGCACCGGCTGCTGCACCGTGCGTACGCCGCGGATCCGCGGCCACGCCACGGTGGTGGTGGAGAAGAACGCGACCCGCCGCAGCCCGGCCCTGCTCACCCAGACGCCGAGCCTGAGCAGCCGCAGCGACGAGGCGATCACCAGCACGGCGATGAACAGGACGACGACCGCGCCCGTCGGCTCCCCGGCGGCGGCGATGATCACGGCGGCGAGCAGCACGAACGAGGCGAGGAGCAGCAGCACGGCCGCCACGCCGACCCGCCACGGGCCCGGCCGGTAGGGCCGCCGCCAGCGATCGTGGTCGTCGAAGGGCAGAGCGACCTCGTCGGAGTACTCACCGGGTGCGTCAACTGCGCGGTCGGCCGTCAGGAAGGGCAGGGGCACGACTGATCCTCACTCACAAGCACGCTCGATTGGGCTGTGCGGGGTGAGGCTACCCAGGAGGTCACCCTGCGGCCACCTCCGGGGGTCCGGGCGCGCGTCGGCGCGTCCGACGCCGGTCAGCGGCCGTCAACGCCCGTTGGAGGCCTCGGACTGCTGGCTGTGCGCGGGGGACTGGGGGCTCTCCATGGCGGGCAGCCCGAAGAGCAGCGCACCGGTGAGCCCGGCTATGACGGTGAGCCCCACCAGCGTTCGCCCGACGAGCTGACCTGCGCTCGCACGCTCGCGAGGCGGCGGCTCGACATTGCTGCGGTAGCGGTCGGCCTCGGCGACGAATGCGAACGGAACGGGCTCACGCCGGCGGAACATGGGGGCACATCTCCTGGGAAACTTGAGGGGCTGTCGAACTGACTGCTGCTTACTGGTACAGACGCACAGCAGTGCCGATTGGTGCCCGAATTCCCCGAATTGGCCGAAGAATATGGTGACGACCCGTCAGGGGCGGAGTTGTCAGTGCCGGGCCGTAGAGTGGGCGCCGCCCGAGCGACGAAATTTGGAAGGACCCGCCGGTGACCGACACCCCCGCCCCAGACCTCAAGCCCAGCTTCCGCAGCGACGTCACCGTCGAGCTGGTGAAGCACTCGGCATCCGACTCGGACGTGCTGTGGGCAGCCCGCGTCTCCACGGCGGGCGAGCAGTCCCTTGAGGAGCTCCAGAAGGACCCCGAGCGCTCCAAGGGCCTCATCAACTACCTGATGCGGGACCGGCACGGCAGCCCCTTCGAGCACAACTCGATGACCTTCTTCATCAGCGCCCCGATCTTCGTCTTCCGCGAGTTCATGCGGCACCGCGTGGGCTGGTCGTACAACGAGGAGTCGGGCCGGTACAGGGAGCTCCAGCCGGTCTTCTACGTCCCGGGCGCCGAGCGCAAGCTCGTCCAGCAGGGACGCCCCGGCAAGTACGAGTTCGTCGACGGCTCGGCCGAGCAGCAGGAGCTGACCTCCCGCGTCATGGAGGACTCCTACCGCCGCTCCTACGAGGCGTATCAGGAGATGCTGGCGGCCGGCGTCGCCCGCGAAGTCGCCCGCGCCACCCTCCCGGTCGGCCTCTTCTCCTCGATGTACGCGACGTGCAACGCGCGTTCGCTGATGCACTTCCTTGGCCTGCGCACCCAGCACGAGCTCGCGAAGGTTCCGTCCTTCCCGCAGCGGGAGATCGAGATGGTCGGCGAGAAGATGGAGCGGGAGTGGGCCCGCCTGATGCCGCTCACCTACGCGGCGTTCAACACCAACGGCAGGGTGGCCCCGTAGCCGCATCAGTCGGCCGGGCGTCGCGCACATACCGGCACAGATGTGCGGATAGGCCGCGCAAAGTGTCCGTATTGCGGCGTTTCGTGAAGTTCATCTAGGCTGATCAAACGGACCCGGCACTGCTTGAACCCCCGAGCAGGCAGTGCCGGGCTCCCTCAGCCACCGGCCCCCGAGGGGGCACCTGGCGCTGAGCAGCGAGTAGCGTGTTACCCATGGCTCCGATCTCCACTCCGCAGACCCCCTTCGGGCGGGTCCTCACCGCCATGATCACGCCCTTCACGGCGGACGGCGCACTCGACCTCGACGGCGCCCAGCTACTGGCGGCCCATCTGGTCGACGCAGGCAACGACGGGCTCATCGTCAACGGCACCACCGGCGAGTCCCCGACCACCAGCGACGCGGAGAAAGACCAGCTCGTACGAGCCGTACTGGAGGCCGTTGGAGACCGGGCCCACGTCGTCGCCGGAATCGGCACCAACGACACGCGCCACACCCTCGAACTCGCCCGTACGGCCGAACGCTCCGGCGCACACGGCCTGCTCGCCGTCACGCCGTACTACAACAAGCCCCCGCAGGAGGGCCTGTTCCGGCACTTCTCGGCCATCGCCGACGCCACCGAACTCCCGGTGATGCTGTACGACATCCCCGGCCGCAGCGGCGTCCCGATCGACACCGAGACCCTCGTCCGGCTCGCCGAGCACCCCCGGATCGTCGCCAACAAGGACGCCAAGGGCGACCTCGGCCGCGCCAGCTGGGCCATCGCCCGCTCCGGCCTCGCCTGGTACTCCGGCGACGACATGCTCAACCTGCCGCTGCTCTCCGTCGGCGCCTGCGGCTTCGTCTCCGTGGTCGGCCACCTCGTCACCCCCGAGCTGCGCGCCCTCCTGGAGGCCTACCTCGCCGGTGACGTGCGCAAGGCCACCGAGATCCACCAGCAGCTGCTCCCCGTCTACACGGGCATGTTCCGCACCCAGGGAGTCATCACCACCAAGGCGGCCCTCGCCCTTCAGGGCCTCCCCGCCGGGCCGCTGCGCCTGCCCCTGGTCGAGCTCACGGCGGAAGAATCCAGCCAGCTGGCGCTCGATCTGGCAGCCGGTGGGGTACAGCTCTAACCACAGACTTCACAACTGAATACGCGCCAGACGAACGCGCGAAAACCCATACACAACAGCAAGTGCACGAATGACATACGCGCCACGTGCCCTACAGGTACGTGGCGCGTGTGGTGAGGAGAGTCTTTTGAGTCATCCGCATCCTGAACTCGGCACCCCGCCGAAGCTTCCCAAGAACGGCCTGCGCGTCACACCGCTCGGCGGTCTCGGCGAAATCGGCCGGAACATGACCGTCTTCGAGTTCGGCGGCCGCCTGCTCATCGTCGACTGTGGCGTCCTCTTCCCCGAGGAGGAGCAGCCCGGCATCGACCTGATCCTGCCGGACTTCAGCTCGATCCGGGACCGCCTCGACGACATCGAGGGCATCGTCCTGACGCACGGCCACGAGGACCACATCGGTGGTGTGCCGTACCTGCTTCGCGAGAAGCCCGACATCCCGCTGATCGGCTCCAAGCTGACCCTCGCGCTCATCGAGGCCAAGCTCCAGGAGCACCGCATCCGCCCGTACACGCTGGAGGTCGCCGAGGGCGACCGCGAGCGCCTGGGCCCCTTCGACTGCGAATTCGTCGCCGTCAACCACTCCATCCCGGACGCCCTCGCGGTCGCCATCCGCACCCCCGCGGGCATGGCCGTCGCGACCGGCGACTTCAAGATGGACCAGCTCCCGCTGGACGGCCGCCTCACCGACCTGCACGCCTTCGCCCGGCTGAGCGAGGAGGGCATCGACCTCCTCCTCTCCGACTCGACGAACGCCGAGGTCCCCGGGTTCGTGCCGCCGGAGCGGGACATCTCCAACGTCCTGCGCAACGTCTTCGCGAACGCCGACAAGCGCATCATCGTGGCCAGCTTCGCCAGCCATGTGCACCGCATCCAGCAGATCCTGGACGCGGCCCACGAGTACGGCCGCCGGGTCGCCTTCGTCGGCCGCTCGATGGTCCGCAACATGGGCATCGCGCGCGACCTCGGCTACCTGAAGGTCCCGGCCGGCCTTGTCGTCGACGTCAAGACGCTGGACGACCTGCCGGACGACGAGGTCGTACTGGTCTGCACGGGTTCGCAGGGCGAGCCGATGGCCGCGCTGTCCCGCATGGCCAACCGCGACCACCAGATCCGGATCGTCCAGGGCGACACCGTGATCCTGGCGTCGTCGCTCATCCCGGGCAACGAGAACGCGGTCTACCGCGTCATCAACGGCCTGACCCGCTGGGGCGCCAACGTCGTCCACAAGGGCAATGCCAAGGTTCACGTCTCGGGCCACGCCTCGGCCGGCGAGCTGTTGTACTTCTACAACATCTGCAAGCCGAAGAACCTCATGCCGGTGCACGGCGAATGGCGCCACCTGCGGGCGAACGCGGAGCTCGGAGCCCTCACGGGCGTCCCGAAGAACCACATCGTCATCGCAGAGGACGGCGTGGTCGTCGACCTGGTCGACGGCACAGCGCGCATCGTCGGCAAGGTCCAGGCGGGCTATGTCTACGTGGACGGCCTCTCGGTCGGCGACGTGACGGAGTCCTCCCTGAAGGACCGCCGCATCCTCGGCGACGAGGGCATCATCTCGGTGTACGTGGTGGTGGACTCCAGCAGCGGCAAGATCACCAGTGGCCCGCACATCCAGGCGCGCGGTTCCGGCATCGACGACTCGGCGTTCACGCCGGTGGTCTCGAAGATCGAGGAAGCGCTGAACCGGTCCGCTCAGGACGGCGTCGTCGAGCCCCACCAGCTCCAGCAGCTGATCCGCCGCTCGGTCGGCAAGTGGGTCTCGGACACCTACCGCAGGCGTCCGATGATCCTCCCCGTGGTCGTCGAGGTCTGACGCCCACAGGTCTGTACTCGGAGCGGGGCGCCCCGATGCAAATCGGGGTGCAGGTGAGCGCCAGCTCCTTGCCGGCCTGCCCGCCGAAGGACACCCGTACCGCGGCGCCCGACTTCTTCAGCCCGGCGGCTCGGTCCT